>DATGQY010000151.1:0-11627 GCA_035303925.1 Marinobacter sp.
GTCGACCCACGCGTTTCCCCGGGAAATCGAGTTTGTGGACGAACTGCCAAAAACCCCCAGTGGCAAGATTCAGCGCTTCGTATTGCGCAATCGGGCCAAGGAGGAAGCCGACGTATGAAAATCACCTTTGAGGAGCTGCAGTATTTCCTTGAAGAGCAATTTCCGCAGGGGGCCTCCTACGGCACCCTGCAGAAACTGGGTGACGGCTGGGCGGAAATGAAGCTGGAGGTAGATGAAGAACACCTCCGCCCCGGCGGGACGGTGTCTGGCCCTGTCATGATGGGGCTGGCCGATGTTGCTGTGTATGCGGCGCTGCTGAGCCGAATAGGTCTAGTGCCGCTGGCTGTAACGACCAACCTGAATATTAACTTTCTCAGAAAGCCCGTCGCCCATGCGCCTATCTGGGCCAGGGCGACTATGCTCAAAGTGGGTCGCACCATGGGCGTAGGTGAGGTATTTGTCTACTCGGAAGGCGCAGAGGAGCCGGTGGCACACTCCACTATGACGTATTCCATACCCCCCGAAAAATAGCTCAGGTATCGCTTGACGTTTACGTGTACGTCAATCTAATCTGTAGGCTAATTGAGAACTACAACAATAACAAAAGGTGAAGTGGCTCATGAGTGAACAGTTTGTTCTCGAGACCCGTAACCTGGTCAAAGAATTCAAAGGATTTGTTGCGATTGACGACGTCAATCTGCAGATCCGCCAGGGCGATATACACGCTCTGATCGGCCCTAACGGAGCAGGTAAGACCACCTGTTTAACCTGCTGACCAAGTTTCTGAGCCCCACAAGAGGCCAGATTCTGTATCAGGGCGAGGACATTACCGCACTGAAATCGGCGGCCATTGCCCGTAAAGGGATCGTTCGCTCCTTCCAGATTTCCGCTGTTTTCCCCCATATGACTGCTCTGGAAAACATCCGCGTTGCCCTGCAAACCGTCGAGGGTACGTCGTTCAGCTTCTGGAAGTCCGGCAATTCCCTGAACAAGCTCAATCAGCGTTGCATGGAGCTGCTCGACTCCGTTGGCCTGACCGAATTCGCCAACACCACCACCGTGGAGCTGGCCTATGGCCGTAAGCGGGCGCTGGAACTGGCGACGACGCTGGCCATGGAGCCCAAGTTACTGCTGCTGGATGAACCCACACAAGGCATGGGCTCGGAAGATGTAGAGCGGGTGGTGGAGCTGGTGCGTAAAGCCGCGGCAGGCCGCACCGTGTTAATGGTGGAGCATAATCTCAGTGTGGTCAGCAAACTGTGCGACCGCATCACCGTGCTGGCCCAGGGCTCGGTATTGACGGAAGGCGACTATCAAGCGGTGTCAGCTGATCCCAGGGTCCGGGAAGTCTATATGGGCAGCGATGGCAGTGGCGAGCGTGGTGGCAGTAACCCGGCCCCGCAAACGGAGGCAGCACAATGAGCCCGAGCCCACAGAAAGATTATGAACAGCTACGGGTTTCCGGGCTGCACGCATTTTACGGTGAATCGCACATTCTTCACGGCATTGATCTGGTGGTGAAACGGGGCGAATTGGTGACCCTGCTTGGGCGCAATGGCGCCGGCCGCAGCACCACCCTCAAGGCGATCATGAACATGGTGGGCCGGCGCACCGGCTCCATCATGATTAACGGTGAGGAAACCATGAGCTGCGCGCCGCACCACATTGCAAGATTGGGCGTTGGGTATTGCCCCGAACACCGGGGCATTTTTTCCTCCCTTAACGTTCAGGAAAACCTCACATTGCCACCGGTGGTGCGCAGTGGCGGCATGAGCCTGGAAGAAATCTACAACATGTTCCCCAACCTGTATGAACGCCGGTTCAGCCAGGGCACCAAGCTGTCTGGTGGCGAGCAGCAAATGCTCGCCATGGCCCGCATCCTGCGCACCGGAGCCAACATGCTCCTGCTGGATGAAATCACCGAAGGGCTTGCCCCGGTGATTGTGGAGAAGCTTGGCGAAGTCCTGATTGCCCTCAAGAACAAGGGCCTGACCATCATACTGGTTGAACAGAATTTCCACTTCGCTGCCCCCCTGGCAGACCGGCATTACGTGGTCGAGCACGGGCAGATTGTGGAAGAGATCCACGCCGACGAACTGAGTGCCAAGCAATCGGTGCTGGACGGCTATTTGGGGGTCTGATCTCCGGATAGAGCGAGAGTAAAAAAACCAACAACAACACGAACCAACGCAAGACAGTAGCGGAGATAAAACAATGACAATGACCAAAAAGCTTCTGACCTCAGCCGTTGCATCAGCCCTGATGGTGGGTGGCGCTCAGGCAGCCATTTCCGACAACACGGTAAAGATCGGCTACCTGGCAGACATGTCCGGTACCTATCGTGATCTGGCGGGCCCCAACGGCCTCAAAGCCCTGGAAATGGCCATCAAGGATTTCGGTGGCAAAGTCAACGGCGCAAAGATTGAAGTCGTCAGCGCCGATGATCGTAACAACCCGGATGCTTCCTCCAGCACGGTTCGCCGTTGGGTGGAGAACGATAAAGTTGACATGGTTGCCGGTCTGGTTGCGTCTTCTGTGACCATCGCGGTCAGCAAGATCCTCGAGGAGAATGACCGGCTCGGCATTGTTTCCGGTTCGGCAGCCTCCAGCATCACCAATGAACATTGCACACCCAACCATATTCACTACGTTTACGACACCTACCCGCTGGCCAACGGCACGGCGAGTGCCGTGGTCAAGGAAGGTGGTAAAAGCTGGTACCTGATGACCGCCGATTACGCTTTCGGCCATGCTCTTGAAGCAGATGTTACCCGCGTGGTGGAAGCCAACGGCGGCGAAATCGTAGGTTCCGTGCGTCATCCGTTCCCGACCCAGGATTTCTCATCCTTTGTGCTGCAGGCCCAGGCCTCCGGCGCGGATGTGGTGGGGTTGGCCAATGCGGGTTCAGACACCACCAACGCGATCACCACCGCCAGTGAGTTCGGAGTAACCCAGGCCGGGCAGACTCTGGCGGCCCTGCTGTTGTTCCTGACCGACGTGCACGCACTCGGTGCCAACACTGCCCAGGGCATCCAGCTCACAACCGGTTGGTATTGGGACATGAACGAGGAAACCCGTGAATGGTCAGACCGTTTCATGAAAGAAACCGGTGTACGGCCTACCATGGTGCATGCCGGTATCTATTCCAGCACGCTTCAGTACCTGAACGCTGTTGCCGCGACAGGCTCGGATAACGCGCAGGCTGTTCGCAAGCAAATGATGGACACTCCCATCAACGACATGTTCGCCAAAGACGGTCGCATCCGTGAGGATGGCCGGATGGTTCACGACATGTACCTGGCGGAAGTGAAAACGCCGGCTGAGTCCAAGAACGAATGGGATCTTTACAAGATTCTGCGGACCATCCCGGCCGACGAAGCTTACCGCCCACTCTCCGAGAGCAAGTGCAAACTGGTCAATAACTGAGACCGACGGCCGCTGTGGCGCACCCTGCATCAAGCGCAGGGTGCGCCCCGGTAAGTCGTCTGGATAACACGCTCAACACCAACGTATGTGCTGCTTCTGGAGTTAAACCCATGTCCATGATTTTCGGCGTCCCTCTTGCTGTGCTCTCCGGCCAGCTGCTGATAGGGATCATTAACGGCGCCTTTTACGCCCTGTTAAGCCTGGGCCTCGCGGTCATCTTCGGTCTGCTGAAGATCATCAACTTCGCCCACGGTGCCATGTATATGCTGGGTGCCCTGGTCACGGTTGTACTGTTCAACACCCTGGGGATCAACTATTGGGTGGCTTTGTTTATGGCGCCCATACTGGTCGGCGCCTTCGGGATACTGATCGAATACTTTCTGTTACGGCGGATTGCCGGGCAGGACCATATCTACAGCCTGTTGCTGACCTTCGGTGTGGCGCTGATTATTCAGGGTGTACTCACCAATGTGTACGGCGTTTCCGGGCTGCGCTACGCCATGCCGGACATGTTCAAGGGCGGTTTCAATCTGGACTTCATGTATCTGCCTTACTACCGGGCCTGGGTGATTTTTGTGGCGCTGCTGGTGTGCTTTGGTACCTGGTTCATGATCGAGAAAACCAAACTCGGCTCCTATCTGCGTGCCGGAACAGAAGACTCCCAGCTGATGCAGGGCTTTGGTATCAACGTGCCGCTGCTGGTCAGCCTGACCTACGGTTTTGGTGTGGCACTGGCAGCCTTTGCCGGCGTGCTGGCGGCCCCCATCTACTCGGTAACACCCACCATGGGCTCCAACACCCTGATCGTGGTGTTTGCGGTGGTGGTGATCGGTGGCATGGGCTCCATTGGCGGTGCAATCATTACCGGCATATTGATGGGCGTCATCGAGGGCCTGACCAAAACCTTCTATCCACCCGCATCCTCTGCGGTTATTTTCCTGGTCATGGTGGTGGTGCTGATGTTCCGACCCAACGGCCTGTTCGGTAAGGAGGCATAATCATGAGCCAGTCCACCAGTTCTGCCGACGTTCGCAAGGCCATTCTCGACCAGAATAAGCTGCAGGACCGCAGGAAAATGCTGCTCAATGGCTTTTTGCTGCTTCTGCTGTTGGCTGCACCCTTTGCGGTGTATCCGGTGTTCCTGATGAAGATCCTGTGCTTCGCGCTGTTTGCCGTCGCTTTTAACCTGTTGTTCGGCTTTACCGGTCTGCTGTCATTCGGTCATGCCGCCTTCCTGGCCACGGGCGCCTACACCACCGGGTATCTGCTCAGCAACTATTCGGGCCTGACCACGGAAGTGGGCATCATCGCCGGAACCCTGGTAGCAACGCTTCTTGGCCTGGCCTTTGCGCTGCTGTCCATTCGCCGGCAGGGGATCTACTTTGCCATGGTCACCCTGGCACTGGCCCAGCTGGTTTACTTCTTCTTCGTTCAGTCAGAATTTACCGGTGGCGAAGATGGTATGCACGGCATTCCCCGGGGGAAGTTGTTCGGGGCCATTGACCTCTCCGACAACATGAACATGTACTATTTCGTGCTGACGGTGTTCATCGCCTGCTACCTGCTGGTGCAGCGAATCGTCAGCAGCCCTTACGGTCAGGTGCTCAAAGCCATCAAGCAGAACGAACCCCGTGCGGTGTCCCTGGGCTACAACGTGGACCGCTACAAGATTCTGGCGTTCGTCATTTCTGCGGGCCTCACAGGACTGGCCGGCTCCATGAAGTCGGTCGTGTTCCAGTTGGCCTCGCTGAACGACGCCCACTGGCATATGTCGGGCGAAGTCATCCTGATGACTCTGGTTGGCGGCATGGGCACACTGTTGGGCCCCGTAATCGGCTCCACCTTCGTGGTGAACGTCGAATACCAATTGTCCCAGGGCCCGCTGCGGGATTGGGTTGATCCCATTCTCGGTGGCATTTTCGTGTTGACCGTGCTGGCATTCCGAAGCGGGATCGTCGGCGAGATTCAGAAGTTCATGCGCAAGAATCTGGGGTGACCAGGGGTGAATCAGAGGGGCGAGAGCCCCCAGTCTTGTTCCGCCAGAGCCTCTGCGATCCATTGATAACCTCGCTCGCTGGGGTGATAACCATCACCGGCGAGCAAGGTAGGGTCTGATGCTGTGGGGTAGGTGAGGTAACGATAGGCTTCAGGTGAGTCCTTCGCCAGAGTCTGATAGACCCGATCCAACTGCCGGGCCCGCCAGCCCATAATCTGCCGGAGTGGTGCGGGCAGGGCGGTAAACTTGTCCATGGGCGGGACACTCAGCAAGGTCGTCGGTGCCTGACAACGGGAAATCGTTGCCTCGTGCAGTGCCAGAAGGTGTTGTCGAAAGCGGGATCTGGGCGTGAACCCGGTCGTGTCGTTTACCCCCATGCTGAGCAATACGGCATCGGCCTCCGGCAACTCGGTCGACTTCAGCTTCTGAACCAGATCGCCCAACCGAATACCATTCACCCCAAAGGTGTACCAGGCAATGGTCTCGCCGGATTGCTGGTGCAACCTCAACGCCAACTGGCTGGCCAGGCCTTGTGAGTGGCGCTCAACCCCGACGCCCGCGGCGGTGGATTCTCCCACCACCAGCAACCGGAAGGCCGGGCTGCCTTCACCATACTGACCGCTGCACACCCCACCGGCCTCCGGCAAACGCGGGGTCATCCGCCGAGCGCGTTTACCTTGATAAAGTAACACCGGAAACAGCAGGGCTGTCGTCAGCCAGAACGGAGCGTGCATGGTTGTACCTGTCGATAGAGACTTTATCTGGAGTATCTCAGTATTCGGGCCTTTTGATCCAGGCAGCCAGATGAATCACTGACAACCAGCCAGCAACCGCGCAGCATGCTCCTTCACCGCCAGTTTGAGCTCAGGGGGGGAGTGTATGGCAAACCCGAACGGGAGCTGAGCGAGCCAGCGGCTGAACCATTCAAAATTGTCGATGCGAGTCTCGAGCAGCACGCCGTCGCTGGTCTCTTCAAGCTCGTTGGTGCAGAAGGCCTCGGGATCAAAAATGGTGGCAACGGTCGCTCGGTCGGTATGCAGGGTGAGGGCCACGGCGTGCGTCTGGCCCCAGGCCAGAAAACTTTGATGGAGAAAATCAGCGGCATCGAATCCGGATGGTCTGGCGAAGGTATCGGGCAGCAAGCGAACATTGTTGATTCGGTCCAGTCGGAATGAGCGCATGGCGCCCCGGAGGTGACAGTACCCTGTGACATACCAGCGCCCCTGTCGGAACACCAGCCCATACGGGTCGATGGTGCGGGCCATTTCAGGCTGTTGAGGTGCGTGGTAGATAAAGCCGACTGCATGGGCGGTTTCGGTCGCTGTGGCCAGTGTACCGATCGCGTGTTCATCAAGATTGGGTTCCCGGCGAGGCAAAATCACCCGGGTGTTCTCGTTAACCGCCCGGGCCCGGTTTTTCAGCTTTTCAGGCATGACTCGCTCCAGTTTTGCCTGAACGCTGGCGATGGCAGGTGCGGAGTCTGCCAGGCCGAGCTGCCTGGCAGAAAGCAGGCCAAGAGAAATGGCCAAGGTTTCCTCGTTGGTGAACATCATTGGTGGCAACTTGAAACCAGCGACCAGAGTATATCCCCCATAACGGCCTTGTTCGGTCATTACAGGAATGCCGAGATCTTCCAGTACCCGGATATAGCGACGGATCGTGCGCCGGGTAACACCAAGCCTCTGTGCTAGCTCGCCACCACCCATTTGGCCGTGGGCCTGAAGCAGTTCGAGTACCGTGAGCACTCGGGTGGTTGGGCCAGACATAAGAGCCTCCATGGGGGCGGAACCGAATTCATATTGTGTAATGCAGTGTTTTATTTATTTAGGACGGATTTTTACCTAGTTACAACTTAATCTGACCTTGCAGTACAAAACTCACCAAGAAATCTGACCGGAAAAGGAGATCAGCATGTCAGACCTGACGTTTTATACCCACCCCATGTCCCGCGGGCGCGTTGTTCGTTGGATGTTGGAGGAAACAGGTGCGCCCTATGAACTCAAAACGCTGGCGTTCGGGCCAGAAATGAAAGCGCCGGAATACCTGGCAGTCAACCCAATGGGCAAGGTGCCGGCGATAAAGCATGGCTCTGTCGTGGTGACCGAAGTGGCTGCAATCTGCGCCTATCTGGCAGACCAGTTTCCTGAGAAGAACCTGGCGCCGCCGCCACAGTCCCCGGAGCGTGGTAGCTATTACCGATGGCTGTTTTTCATGGCAGGCCCCTTTGAAATGGCTACCAGCGCCAAGGCCTATGGCTGGAGGATTGACGGCAGTAATGAGCAGGCCGTGGGGTGCGGGCCGGTTGAGGCGAGCATCAGTACCCTTGAGCAGGCGCTGGCGAAAACGCCGTATATCTGCGGCGAGCAGTTTACCGCTGCCGATGTTCTGGTGAGCAGCTATCTGTGGTGGGAAATGATGCAGGACAACGTTCCCAAGCTAGACGTGTTCCGGGATTACGCCGAGCGAATGGAGAGTCGGCCAGCAGCCAAGCGCGCCAATGCGCTGGACGACGAACTGGCAGAACGGATGAAGGTTGCTCCCGCCTGATTTCATTTCCTGTCTATTGGTCCCCTTGCTCCCTGCCGACACAGTTTGATCGTGCGGCGGGGAGTTTTCATGGTGAAGCTGCTATATTAGGTCGACTATTTCTCGATAGGGAGAAGGGGGGTTATGGAAATAACACCTTGTTTTAACTTGAAAATGCGACAGGCGAATCGCGTTCTGACCAATCATTACGACGGTTACCTGCGTGAACTGGGGCTGACCGTTGCCCAGTTTTCGATCCTGCGTACGCTCTTCTATATGAAGGAAACCTCCCAGAAGGACTTGCAGGAGGTTCTGGTACTGCAACAGACAACACTCACCCGCAATCTGCGACCCTTGATCCGTTCCGGTTATATCGCCACGTCACCAAGCCTTGAGGACCGACGAGTAACTCTGGTGTCATTGACCGATGACGGTATCGAATTGTTCAACAAGGCCCTGAAAAAGTGGACGCTCGCTCAGGAAAGCGTGTCCGAGAAACTCGGAGATGAGCTCAGTGGCCAGTTGCTGGACGTTGCCGACGCCGTCATCAAATTGCAGTAAAAATTTGACATATACATGTATATACATCTATAAGGATGCATATACATGTAACGACGTGAGGACAACAAGATGAAGGAAAATATCGTACTGATTGGTGTAAGGCGCCCATGGATGGTGTTGATCCTCGGGTTGCTCTTGATGGCTGGCCTGGCCAGTGGCCTTACCAAAATCTATAAGGACAGCCGTGCAGATGCCTTTCTGGAGGAGGACAACCCGGCACTGCTCTATAAGAATAAGGTTCAGGAGATCTTTGGATTGAGTGACCCTCTGGTCATTGCTATTGAAGATCTATCGACAGAGGGCGTTTTCCGCCTTGAAACCCTGAAGCTGGTAGCCAACTTGACTGACCAGGTCAACGCGCTGGACAGCGTCAACGCGGCGCGCACCATCAGCCTTGCCACTGAAAGCAACATTGTCGGCGTACCCGATGGGCTTGAAGTCACGCCTTTCCTGGAGCTCCTGGAGGATGGCGGCAGCCCTGGGGCTGTTCGCAAAGCCGTGGGTGATTTTCCGTTATACCACGGCATGCTGGTGTCGGATGACGATGCCATGACTGTCATCGTTGCTGAGCTCTACGATGATGAACTGGCAGAGGAAGCTTACCAATCTATTGTTGCGCTGACGGATGCGATTGAACTCGATCCTGTTGTCAGTATTCACGTGGCAGGAGAAGGCGCTGTCCTTGGCTTCCTGGGGCACTATATTGATCGTGATGCCAGTCGCCTGAACCCCATGGCGGGCTTGATCATCACCATCATGCTGATCATTGCGTTTCGCCGATTGCTTCCGGCGTTACTCGGCAATGCCGTTATTGCGGCATCGGTGTTGATGACGGTCGGATTCATGGCCTACAGCGGCGTGCCTTTTTTCGTGATCACCAACGCCATGCCGGTGATTTTGATCGGTATCGCGGTGGCCGACACCATCCATATCCTCAGCCACTACTACGAGTGCCAGGCGAAAAACCCCGACAGGTCGCTGCAAGATTGTATTGAAGAGGCCGTTTTGGTCATGTTTCGACCGGTCACCCTGACCACGCTGACCACCATCGCCGGCTTTCTCGGTTTGTATGCGTCGTCCTACATGCCTCCGTTCGAGTACTTCGGTCTGTTTACCGCGTTTGGCGTCCTGGTGGCGTGGCTGTACTCAATTTTTGTTCTCCCGGCGTTGGTCCGGTTGTTCAAGCCCAAAGTGAGCCAACGTTGGATTCAGTTGGAGCGCAGCAGCCGGAACGATGTCTTTTCCCGTGGTGTGAAAACATTGGGTCGTCTGGCGACACTTCGTCCGACGGTTACGATCGCTGTGTTTTCGATGTTGATGCTAGCCGGTATTGGATTGACTACGCAGTTGCAAGTCAATGAAAACCGGATCAACACCTTTCATACCGGCGAGCCCATTTACCAGGCGGATAAGCGGATCAATGAGCACCTGGACGGTACCAATACCCTTGATATCGTTATCACCACGCAGGAGGAGGAGGGCCTGTTTGATGTTGAGGTACTGCGTCGCGTCGAGGCGCTTCAGGTCTATGCCGAGACCCTTCCCCACGTGAATGGCTCAGTATCGGTGGTGGATTACCTGAAACAGATGAACAAGTCCCTCAATGAGGGCCGGCAGGATTTCTATGCCCTGCCGGAAAGCGACGCTCTGGTGGCTCAGTATTTTCTACTCTACGCCGCCAGTGGTGATCCATCGGACTTCGAGGAAGTGATTGATTACGACTACCGATTGGCGAATATCCGGCTGCATCTCGATACCGCAGAGTTTGTCGCCACCCGCCCAGTCATCGAAGCACTTCAGAGTTACATCGATTCCCAGTTTGATAGCAGCGAAGCCAGCGCAACGTTAAGCGGTCGGGTTAACGTCAATTACCATTGGATAAAAGACCTCGGGCAGAGCCATTTCCTGGGCGTGATTGTGGCGCTGGTGTTTGTTTGCCTGGTGTCCGCCCTGCTTTTTCGATCCTTGTCTGCGGGCCTTTTGGCGGCGGTTCCGGTCGTGTGCTCAATTCTGGTGGTCTACTCGGCGATGGTGCTGCTGGGCATCAACCTGGGTATTGGTACCTCAATGTTTGCCTCCGTGGCGATCGGGCTGGGAATCGACTTCTCCATTCACACCCTGGAGCGCATCAAGGCTCTCGTGGACGAGGGCATTGATGACATGGCGACTTTGCTGAACAAGCTCTACACCTCCACCGGTCGGGCTTTACTGTTTAACTACCTGGCGATCGCCTTCGGATTTGGTGTGCTGATCAGCTCCAAGGTGGTGCCCCTGACCCACTTCGGAACGGTGGTGGTTTTGTCGGTGACCATGAGTTTCCTGGCGGCGATGACTCTGCTGCCGGCGCTGGTGATGGTGGTTCGACCGGCGTTCATTTTTCGCAAGGCGGCTACCCACGGCGAAACGCAGCGGCACCCTGCCAGTGTGGCGGGCTCGATGAAGGGCATGTTACCGCTTCTGGTGCTGGCGGCAATCGGCACTGCCGGATTGGTCGGTTCGGCCCCGTCCAGGGCTGATGAACAATTCCCGGACGGTAGTGAAATTGCGAAACGCATCAACGCGGTGGACGAAGGCCAGCATGCGACCAGTGAACTGGCCATGATCCTGACGGACTCAAGCGGTAAGCAGCGGGAGCGCCATGTGACGAGCTACCGCAAATACTTTGGTGACGAGAAGAAAACCGTCTTGTTCTTCAAGGAGCCCACTAACGTAAGGGGAACAGCGTTTCTCACGTATGACTATCCCGATGCCGATAAAGACGATGATCAGTGGCTCTACTTGCCGGCTTTGCGAAAAGTGCGTCGCATTTCTGCATCCAACCGAGGCGACTACTTTCTGGGAACGGACTTTACCTACGAAGACATCAAGCTCGCCGGTCGCGTGGATGGAGATGACTATACCTATACCGTTGACGGACATAGCACTCTCGAGGTCGACGGCAAAGAGATCGACGTGTTGCAGGTGGAGGCCACTCCAAAGACCAAAGACATTGCCGATGAACTTGGGTATGGCAAAACCCTGTTGTGGGTCAATACCGACAACTGGGTTGTGGTCAAGAACGAATTCTGGGACCCGAAGGGCAATCGGCTTAAAACCTACAGGGCGTCAGATATTCGGC
>DATGQY010000152.1:0-51332 GCA_035303925.1 Marinobacter sp.
TAGGGGCGGAGGCTGATTTCAGCGTCCGCCCCTGTTATTTTCAAGGACACTAATGGGTTCCGTGGGATTGGTAAAAAAACGGTGCAAGGATTGCGTCTGATTGATTGATAAAAGGGGTTTTATCAACAATACTTCCCAAAATGAATGGCGTAATCCCCGGGTCAAAGCTGGGACTACTCTGAAAATAAAAAGACGAAAGTCATCCAACCTCGTCCGATTCTGTTGAGATTCAGCAGTCAAAGAATAACGGAGACTGGAAAGGAAAAAGCATGAAGGTACGCAAGCTTGCGGTTGCCCTGGCGCTGGCGGGAGGGCTCGGCTCCGGTATGGCTCAGGCCTTGGGGCTGGGCGAAATAGAGATGCAGTCGTGGCTGAATGAGCCGCTGGATGCAGAAATTACTTTGCGGCAGAGTCGTGGGGTTGATCCCGGTGATGTCTTCGTCAACGTGGCACCGGAAGATGCCTATCAGAGGGTTGGCCTGGAACGCCATCAGTTTCTTGGCAAACTGAAATTTGAGGTGGTTACGGGGCCGGATGGTAATCTGGTTATTAACGTTTCGTCCCGTGAGGCGTTTCGTGAACCCTACCTGAATTTCCTGCTCGAATTGACGTGGCCGAACGGACGCCTGATGCGTGAATACGCAGTGCTCGTTGATCCGCCGGTTTACGCCGAAGAGTCCGGTATTCGTGAACAGGTAAGCGCACCGTCTTCGGCTGCCAGTCGTCCGCAATCCACGACATCCGGTTCCTCCCGGAGTGCAGAGTCGGTACGGCGTCAGGCCGCTGCTGAAGGTTCCCTGTCCCGCAGTTCTCGTGCAGGTGACTTCGGACCAACGGGACCCTCGGATACCCTGTGGACGATTGCCCAGCAAATGCGACCGGACAATTCGGTATCCATGCAGCAAGTCATGCTGGCGATACAGGATCAGAATCCCGACGCGTTTATCGGCGGTAATATCAACCGTCTGAAACGTGGGCAGGTGCTACGAGCCCCCACCCTTGATCAGATTCGCAATCGCAGCCAGGCCGAAGCCACTCGGGTTGTAGCCCGACAGAATCAGGAATTCCAGACACCTCGTACGGTGGATGCAACACGCACTGCTGAAACAGCGGCGCCGGCCAGTCAGCCACAGAGTGCAGTGGGTGATGAGCTGCGGCTTATCGCGGCAGACGATTCCGAATCACGGACTGCGGAGCAGGGTGGTTCTGCAGGTGGTGACGGGGATGTTGCTGGCGGCGTTGATGCCGGCTCAGCGGTGGCCATGGAAGAGCTTGAGGCAACTCGCCGTGAGAACGAAGAGCTGAACTCCAGGCTGGAGGACATGCAGTCCCAGGTCGAGACGCTCCAGCGTCTGCTTGAGCTGAAGAACAGCCAGTTGGCAGATATGCAAGGTATGACGTCCGATGACGTTGCTGCCGAAGACGCTGCAACAGCGGAGGGTGATGAACAGCCTGAGGTCCAGGAAGGTGAAACCGCTGAAGGCGAGTCGGTTCAGAGTGTTGCAGGTGAGAGCGCTGATGAAGCGGCTGGTGACGTTGGTCAACTGAGTGGCGCTACCGATGAGCAAGCGCCAGAAGATATGGCTGCTGGAGATGCTGCTGAGCAGTCCGGGGACAGCGAGCTTTCCGGCGAGCCTGCTGGTGAGGTTGTCGCCGATGGGGAGGCCACCGAGACCGATGCGGCTGCCCAGGATGGTTCTTCTGTCGTCGATGCTGAGGCTCCCGAGGTTGCCGGTACTGAAAGTACTGCTGCAACAGAAGCTGAGCCCGTCAAACCGAAATCGCAACAGCAACAGCCTGCCGCTGCGCCTGAGAAAGGCCTGTTTGGCAAGGTGATGGATGCCATTGTCAGCAACCCGCTGTATCAGATCGCCCTGGGTGGCGGGCTGGTGGTTCTGTTACTGCTTCTGCTGTTGGTTGCCCGCCGAAATGCTAACCGGGAAAAAGCATTTTATGACCAGTTGAATGCCGGTGACGGCGATGAAAAGGACAGCTTTGATCTGACCCTCGATGATGAGAGTGAGGCAGAAGCTGCCGGCGACGCAGATGTTATTGCCGAAGCGGAAACCTACATTGCCTACGGCCGTCATGATCAGGCAGCTCAGGTTCTCGAAACGGCCATTTCGCGGGAGCCGAGCCGAACTGATCTACGTCTGAAGTTGCTTGAGGTGTATGCAGATAATCAGGATCGTGCCGCGTTCGAGAAGCAGTATGGTGAGGTTGAGGCGCTTGATGACGAGACGGCTCTTCAGCAAGCTGACAGCCTGAAGGAACGCTTGGAAGAAGCAGAGGCGATGCCAAGCATTGACGACCTGGAAAGCCAGCTTCGTTCCGACTCCTTCGGCGGCGTGGCTGCTGGTGCTTATAACCAGCAGGATGAGGTCGCCTCCGAAGAGGAAGCGGAAGTTCGTGATGATTCGGCCAGTGATGAAGACTGGGTTCTGTCTGACGAATTGAAAGAAGACGAGTTCGAAGCATCAAAAGACGATGTGCTCGAAAATGAGTTTGGCGAACTGGAATCCAATGTCACAGAAGAAACCAGTTCCCGGGAAGATCTGATCGAATATGACCTTTCCGGAATATCAAAAGCTGACAGCGACGCTGATGATGCGGAAGACACGCTGGGTGAAGAGACGGATTTCTCCTCTCTGGAAATGGATCTCGAGTCCGAATCAGCTGAAACCAAATCAGATGATGCGCTCGGCGAAGAGGATCTTTCCCTTGATTTTGAAATCGAGGAGCCAAAGGAGTCTGCCGACCTGTCAGAAGACGATCTGGATCTGGATCTCGACCTTGGCGAGAGCCTCGAATCTGAGCTTGAGTCGGAGCCAGAGCCAGAATCTGAGCTGAACTTGGAAACTGAGCTTGAGTCGATAGCGGATCTTGAGTCCACTGAAGAGAAGGACGAAGAGGCTCTCAGTCTGGACGACGATCAGCTGGATACGGATCTCGAATCAGGGATTGACGGTCTGGACGAATCCTTCCTGGATGAGCTGGACGCGGAACTGGAGAAGGCTGAGGAAGAAAGTGACTCCGCCGATCTGGATCTGAACGAATCCAGTCTGGATGATCTGGAACTGGACGTATCGGATGAAGACCTGGCGCTGATGGAGGAGTTCTCCGAAGTCGATAAGGCTGCAGAGCCTGAAGAGTCCGGAGCGTCATTGGATGAAGAGCTGGGCCTTGAAGACGCGTTTGAGGATCTTGAGGCGGATGCAGATGCCTCCGATGATGAGGCCAATGTGCCATCTCTTGAACCGGAAGAGCCGTCTGACCCAGTCACCGAAAGTGGTGCCAGACCTTCTACAGCTCTGGACATCGATGACAGTGACCTGGGTGATGATGACGACTTCGACTTCCTCGCCGGCACCGACGAGGCAGCCACCAAACTTGATCTGGCCAGGGCCTATATCGAGATGGGTGACAGCGACGGCGCCCGGGATATTCTGGAGGAGGTTGCTCTGGAAGGAAACGACGAGCAGAAGACGGAAGCGCAGGAGCTTCTTAAAAATCTCTCCTGATCCGTTATAATCACCACTAACGGCAACAGCGCCGGCCATAGAGCCGGCGCTTTGTTTTTCAGAACCCAGCAAAACCGGACTCTCATTTGTTTCTCAAGCCGCAGCCCCTAACGACAGACAAGCCGATCGGTGATGGTCGGGTCATTATTATTTTCGAGTATGATGGCCAGGCGTTTCATGGGTGGCAGCAGCAAAAGAGCGGTGTTCGTTCTGTGCAGTCCGAACTTGCCAAGGCCGTTGAGAAAGTGGCGGATCATCCGGTAGAACTGGTTTGTGCGGGTCGTACCGATGCCGGAGTCCATGCGAGTTTTCAGGTCGTCCATTTCGATACCACGTCGGTTCGCACACTTCGCTCCTGGGTAATGGGCATCAACACGGCGTTACCCGATGATATTGCCGTTCATTGGGCTGGCAACGGTGTAGATGATTTCCACGCCCGGTTCTCCGCCATCTACCGCCGCTATCGGTATATTATTCTCAATGATCCGGTACGCCCGGGGATACAGCGAGGGCAGGTCAGCTGGAATTTCCGGCCACTGGATACGGACAAAATGCACCGGGCTGCTCAGGCACTGCAGGGAGAGCACGATTTTTCATCCTTTCGTGCTGCCGGATGCCAGTCCCGAACACCAATTCGGTTTCTGGAACAGATTTCAGTAACCCGTTGTGGTAAGTACGTCGTAATAGATGTTCAGGCCAACGCTTTCTTGCATCATATGGTTCGTAACATAGCCGGTGCATTGATGGCGGTTGGCTCGGGTGTTCAACCGGTAGAGTGGATTGCAGAGGTGCTCGAGGCGCGTAACAGAAAACTGGCGGGAGTAACCGCTCCGCCATACGGGCTCTATCTGGTGGATGTGGGCTACCCTGCTCAATTTGGTATGCCGGAGCCTCTCTGCGGTCCGGGCTTTGTAGCTCCCTGGTTTTCAGAGGCTGCAAACCAGCCGATTCCGCCGACTCACGTTCATAAGAAACAACCGGTAACGCCATCATGACAACCCGCGTGAAGATATGTGGCCTGACCCGCGAGCAGGACGTTGCAGCGGCGGTTGCCTGCGGGGCGGACTCGATAGGCTTTGTGTTCTATGAGCCCAGCCCCCGGTCGGTCTCCATAGCGCAGGCAAAGCTGTTGGTAGCCCGGGTGCCGGCTTTTGTGACGGTAACCGGCCTGTTCGTAAACCCGGATTCGGAGTTTGTTGAATCCGTTCTTGAGTCGGTTCCCCTGGATCTGCTCCAGTTTCACGGCGATGAGTCGGCAGCGTTTTGCGACTCTTTCGGGCGGCGCTGGATCAAGGCCATTCGGGTTCGGGAAGCGGGCCAGATTCAGCAAGCGTTTACAGATTATTCGCAGGCTGTCGGGTTACTGGTTGACGCCTGGGACCCGGATCGTTTTGGCGGAACCGGGCAGTCCTTTAACTGGCAGTTGATTCCACGCGAACGCCCGCTGCCATTGATATTGGCCGGTGGGTTGTCATCTGCTAACGTAGCTCGCGCCATTGAAGAAGTGCGCCCCTGGGCAGTGGATGTCAGCGGCGGGGTAGAGCTGAGTAAAGGTAAGAAAGACGCCACCAAACTATCTGATTTTTTCAAAGAGGTGCACCGTGTCTGTAAAACTGACTGATGAAATGTTGAAGGCGCTTCCGGATGCAAGGGGTCACTTCGGTGCCTTCGGTGGCCGGTTTGTCTCGGAAACACTGATGGATTCCTTGATGACGCTGGAGAAAGAGTACCTCCGGTTGAAGGATGACGCAGAGTTCCAGGCGGAATTCGATAAAGATCTTGCCGACTACGTAGGGCGTCCCAGTCCTTTGTATTTCGCTGAGCGGTTGACCCGGGAAACCGGTGGCGCTCAAATCTGGTTAAAACGCGAAGATCTTAATCACACGGGCGCTCACAAGGTCAACAACACCATTGGTCAGGCGCTGCTTGCCCGGTTCCTGGGCAAGAAGCGAATCATCGCTGAAACCGGTGCCGGCCAGCACGGCGTTGCAACCGCTACAGTATGTGCCCGCCTGGGCCTTGAATGCCACGTGTTCATGGGCTCCGAGGATGTTAAGCGCCAATCGCTGAACGTGTATCGGATGAAACTGCTGGGAGCGACGGTCCATTCGGTTGAAAGCGGCACCAAAACCCTGAAAGACGCCATGAACGATGCCATGCGCGACTGGGTGGCTAACGTAGATGAGACGTTCTATATCATTGGAACGGTTGCTGGCCCACATCCATACCCGTTGCTGGTTCGTGACTTCCAATCGGTCATTGGCCGGGAATTACGGCGGCAGTCCATGGAGAAAGTTGGTAAGCTTCCCGATGCTTTGGTGGCATGTGTTGGCGGTGGCTCCAACGCAATTGGTATGTTCTATCCGTTCCTGACTGATGAATCCGTTCAGTTGTACGGTGTTGAGGCCGGTGGCCTCGGGATCGAGACGGGCGAACATGCGGCACCACTGTGTGCCGGTCGCCCCGGAGTTCTGCACGGCAATCGTACGTACCTGATGGAAGACGAAAACGGTCAGATATCCGCCACGCATTCTGTGAGCGCTGGGCTGGATTACCCGGGCGTTGGCCCTGAGCATTCCTGGTTGAAGGACATAGGCCGCGCCAACTATGTGTCGGTAACCGATGAAGAGGCGTTGGCGGGTTTCCGTACATTGACCCAGGTAGAAGGCATCATGCCAGCCCTTGAGTCAGCCCATGCCGTGGCGTACGCGCTTAAGCTCGCAGCGACCATGGACAAGGATAAAATGCTGGTCATTAATGTGTCCGGCCGCGGTGACAAAGACATTCATACCATCGCCCAGTTGGATGGCATCGAGATCTGAAGGTATCAGGAGCAGGCATGAGCCGTATCGAAGGTGTATTGAGTTCTCTTAAAGATCAGGGTCGTAAGGCCTTGATTCCGTATATTACAGCCGGTGATCCGCATCCGGATCAGACCGTCAGGCTGATGCACACTTTGGTTGACGCCGGCGCTGATATCATTGAGTTGGGCGTGCCGTTTTCTGATCCGATGGCGGACGGTCCGGTTATCCAGCTTGCGTGCGAGCGGGCACTCAAGCACGGCACCTCGCTGCGCCAGGTGATTGGTATGGTTCAGGCGTTCCGGAAGACAAACACCGTGACGCCGGTGGTGTTGATGGGTTACCTGAACCCGATGGAAGCGATGGGCTACGAAGCTTTTGCAGACGCGGCGGCGGAAGCGGGCATTGATGGGGTGTTGACGGTGGACTTGCCGCCAGAAGAGGCAGACGATGTTGCGCCACTGTTCTCCCAGCGAGGCATGGATCCGATCTTCCTGCTGGCGCCAACCACAACGGATACCCGGATTAAAGCAATCAGCGAGCACTCTTCCGGTTATGTGTACTATGTTTCTATCAAGGGCGTAACCGGTTCGGCTACGATTAACGTGGACGACGTGGCCAGTAAAGTAGCCCATATTCACGAGTTGACGGCGCTTCCCGTAGGTGTGGGCTTTGGTATCCGGGATGCGGAAACCGCTGGCGCCATTGGCAAAGTATCCGATGGTGTAATTGTTGGTAGTGTACTGGTGGATACAATAGCCCGACACCAATCAGATCCGGATGCGCTCAATAAGGCATTGCATGATCTGTTGTACCCGATGCGCGAAGCTCTGGATAGCCTTGCCCACTGAGTAACCGGTATCCAGGCATCAAAGGACAGGATGAAAGCATGAGTAACTGGCTGGACAAGATAATGCCGAGCAAGATTCGCTCGGAATCAAGACAACGCACCGGTGTGCCGGAAGGGTTGTGGAAGAAGTGCCCGAAATGCGGCGCGTTTCTGTATAAGCCGGAGCTCGAAAAGAATCTTGATGTTTGCCCGAAGTGTAACCATCACCTGCGGGTGTCCGCCCGTCGCCGTCTGGATATCTTTCTCGACAAGGACGGACGGGAAGAGATCGCCGCGGATCTGGAGCCTTCTGACCGTTTGAAGTTCAAAGACAGCAAACGGTATAAAGACCGCTTGTCGGCGGCGCAGAAGGCCACCGGAGAAAAAGATGCACTGGTGGCCATGAGTGGCACCACCATGGGCGTCCCGCTGGTCGCCTGCGCCTTCGAATTCAATTTCCTGGGTGGATCCATGGGCCAGGTGGTGGGCGAGAAATTCGTTCAGGCCGCCAACGTTGCTCTGGAGCGCCGCATTCCTTTGGTGTGTTTTGCTGCCAGTGGTGGTGCTCGCATGCAGGAAGCTATTCTGTCCCTGATGCAGATGGCCAAAACCGCCGCCGTACTCGAGCGGATGAAGCAGGAAGGCATTCCTTACATTTCAGTGATGACAGACCCCGTGTTTGGCGGCGTTTCCGCCAGCCTGGCGATGCTTGGTGACCTGAATATTGCAGAGCCGTTCGCTCTGATCGGCTTTGCCGGTCCCCGGGTTATCGAACAGACGGTGAGGGAGAAGCTGCCGGAAGGTTTCCAGCGAAGTGAGTTCCTGCTTGAACACGGCGCCATCGACATGATTCTGCACCGTCACCAGATGCGTGAAAGAATTGCTCACGTGCTTGCCAAGTTCACGGGTCAGGAAAAGCCCGGTACCGAAGCACCCATCGAGTTCGAAATCACGGAAAAGCCCGACGCGGATGAAGTCGTTGAGTAACAGTGCTTCTGCCGCATCAGGCAGTCCGGGGCAGGGTGCGACGGTTGATGAATGGCTTCACTGGCTTGAAGCCATTCATCCGGCTGAAATTGATCTGGGGCTGGACCGCGTATTGGTGGTCCTTCGTCGCCTGTTTCCCCGTAAACCTGACGCCCGAATTATTACGGTCGCAGGCACCAATGGCAAAGGGACAACGGTTACCACCCTTGAACGCCTGTTGATCGCCGGTGGACGGACCACCGGCGCTTATACCTCTCCCCATCTGCAGAACTACAATGAGCGGGTCCGCATTAACGGGGTCGATATCAGCGATTCCGACCTGGTTTCCGCCTTTGAGAAGGTCGAGTCCGCCAGGGGCAAGGTTTCGTTAACCTATTTTGAGTTCGGCACTTTGGCGGCCTTCGTGGCATTCGATAATGCCGGCGTCCAGGACTGGGTGCTCGAGGTAGGTCTCGGTGGCCGGCTTGATGCGGTCAATGTGCTGGATGCGGACTACGCAGTGATCACCTCTATCGACATTGATCACATCGGTTTTCTTGGAGATAACCGGGAAGTCATCGGTTTTGAAAAGGCCGGTATACTTCGGCGAGGAATCACCGCCGTGTGTGCAGACCCGCAGCCTCCCTCGTCGGTTCTTCAGCAGGCCACTGCCCAGAAAGTGGATTTGCGTTTAACGGGTCGTGATTATCAGCTGGAGGAGGGTGTTGAAGGCTCCGGACTGGTGGATCTGGTGATGGCAGGCACCCGGATAGCTTTACCGGCAGGGCCGCTCCCGGTAGAGAGCGTGGCTGCGGCTGTCGTGCTGGCATCGGAACTGATGCCGGACATGACAACGGAATCGCTCAGCCAGGTTGCCCGTTCAGTCCGGGTTCCTGGCCGGTTTGAACGGTTGATGCTGCGTCCTGAGGTTGTGGTTGATGTGGGCCACAACCCCCATGCGGCGCTCTGGCTGTCAGGCAAGCTTGCCGCGATGAAGCAGGCTGGTGGCGGTCGGGTGTTGGCGGTATATGCCGCACTTGCCGACAAAGATGTAGAAGGCGTAGTGGCAGCGATGAAACCTGTGGTGGATAGCTGGTGGTTGGCTGGGCTCGATGTGCCAAGAGGTCTGGATGGTGAAGCCCTCAGGCAGCGCGCAGGTTGCCTTGCGGAGGTGGATATCTTCCCAACCGTCCTTCAGGCGCTGGAGGCTGCCACGTCCAAAGCGAACCCCGAAGATTGCATCGTGGTGTTCGGATCTTTTTTCACCGTGGCACAGGCCAGGGAAGTATTGGTTTCAGAGGCGCCTTAAACTTTGTCCATGGCGCCTGCGGGGGCTTCAGTTATGAAACCGTCGCGGTTACTATCGTTTTGAAACAGGCAGGCAAAGGGAGTTCTCTCAGGTGGATGGGTTGAAACAACGGATCATCGGTGCGCTGGTTCTGATCTCCCTGGCGGTTATTTTTGTGCCAATGATTTTCGACGAGCCCCATTCTGAGCGGCAGTCTACGCCGATCACCATTCCCGAAGAGCCGCCATTCCCGGAAGTGGATATGCCTGCCGAACCCGCGGGTGAGAGTCAGGACTATGGTCTGGCGCCGGTGCCCGATGCAGCATCCTCCGGTGGTGAAGAGCCTGCTCCGGGTTTTCGTATGATCGAAGGTGATGACGTGCAGCCCCGGGAATCTGCTAGCGCAGCCGATCCGGTGGCGACCGAAGTGCAGGAACCGTCACCCGCACCTCGCCCGGAACCTCAAGCCGTTCAGACGCCAGTTGAAGAGCCGGAAGCTCCGGAGTCTGTTGAGCCCGCGGAAAAAGCGGAGTTTACCCGCTCGCTGGAGGGTGCCTGGGTTGTTCAATTGGGGAGCTTTGGCAATGAAGATAACGCCAGAAGGCTCCGTGACAAGGTTCTCGCCATGGGGTACGGCGCCCACCTGCAACAGTTTTCCAGCGGTGGTAGCACTTTGACTCGTGTATTCAGTGGTCCGTTCGTGAATCGTACGGATGCCGAGAAAGCCAAGGCATCGCTGGATAAAGAGTTCGGGCTGAAAAGTCTGGTCACTCAGGGCGGGAAATAAACGGTCGGCCTGCTAATTATGTGCAGAGGGCAGTTTGGTGTGCCCCGGTTTCCTGTTAGAATCCGCCTCTCGTTTTCTCCACCGGGTTGTACATGGAATCGCTGATCTGGATTGACTGGGTCATCATTGCCCTGATTACCGTATCCACGCTCATCAGTTTGAAGCGGGGTTTCGTTCGCGAGGCCCTGTCATTGGTGACCTGGATTGGTGCCTTTATCATTGCCCGAACATTCCACCCGCAGATGCAGTCCCTGTTGGAGTCTACGGTGGAGACACCGTTGGTTCGTCTGATTGCTGCTTTTGCGATTCTGTTTTTTGGCACTCTGATTGTCGGTGCCATTATCAACAATCTTATCGGTCATCTGATTCGCGCAACCGGCCTTTCCGCCACTGATCGTGTGCTGGGGATGGGGTTCGGACTGCTTCGCGGTGTGGTCGTTGTGATTGTTGCAATTGCCTTCACTCGTTTTACTCCTCTGGCACAAGATACCTGGTGGCAGACGTCAGTCATGATTGATCGCCTCGCAGTGGTGGAGGACTGGTCCCGCCGGACGTTCGGCGACGAATTTGCCCGATTCCTGGGGCCTGCAGAAAACGGTGAAAACGGCTCAGAGAAGCCTATTGAACCGGAAGGCGTGGAAGCCACGTCTGCATCCCGCTAACATTCAGTTTTAACACTCGGAGAAATGTCCAGCCATGTGTGGCATTGTCGGTATTGTCAGTACTTCTAACGTCAATCAGCTTCTTTATGATGCGCTGACCGTTCTACAGCACCGTGGCCAGGATGCGGCGGGTATTGTTACCTTCCAGGACAACCGATTCTTCCTGCGTAAAGACAACGGCCTGGTGCGGGATGTTTTCCATACCCGCCATATGCGCAGGCTGGTTGGCAATGTCGGTATTGGCCACGTTCGGTACCCGACGGCCGGGAGTTCAAGCTCCGCTGAGGCCCAGCCGTTTTACGTGAACAGTCCCTATGGCATTACTTTGGCTCACAACGGCAACCTGACCAACGCCGACGAATTGAGCAGCGATCTGTTCCGTACCGACCTGCGTCACATCAACACCAATTCCGATTCGGAAGTTCTGCTGAACGTGTTTGCCCATGAGCTGCAGAAGCTGGGCAAGCTGAATCCGACTAAGGATGAAATTTTTGCAGCGGTGCGGGTTGTTCACCAGCGGTGCCGTGGCGCCTACGCTGTGATAGCGATGATTACCGGTTACGGTATTGTCGGATTCAGAGATCCAAACGGAATTCGCCCGGCCTGTTATGGCGTACGGGAGAATGAGGACGGTCAGAAAGAGTACATGATTGCCTCTGAAAGCGTGGCGTTGAGTGCGGCGGGCTTCACCCTGGTGCGGGATATCGCGCCGGGCGAGGCGGTGTACATCGAAACCGACGGCACACTTTACACCGAGCAGTGTGCTGAGTCCCCGAAGCTCTACCCGTGCATTTTTGAGCATGTGTATTTTGCTCGCCCGGACTCGATCATGGACCGCGTTTCCGTCTACAAGGCCCGCTTGCGGATGGGCGAAGTGTTGGCTGACAAGATTCTGCGCGATCGTCCGGAGCATGATATTGATGTCGTCATTCCCATTCCGGACACCAGCCGAACGTCTGCCATGCAGATGGCCTTCCAGCTGGGCGTCAAGTATCGCGAAGGTTTCATCAAGAACCGCTACATTGGCCGGACCTTCATCATGCCTGGCCAGAAGATGCGTAAGAAGTCTGTCCGCCAGAAACTGAATCCGATTGATCTGGAGTTCCGTGGCAAGAACGTGATGCTGGTTGATGATTCCATCGTTCGCGGTACCACCTGTAAAGAGATCGTTCAGATGGCCCGGGATGCCGGTGCTCGCAACGTGTATTTTGCCTCGGCAGCGCCCCCCGTTCGCTACCCGAATGTTTATGGCATCGACATGCCTTCTGCCAGCGAGTTGATTGCTCACGACCGGACTGTTGAGGAAGTGCGTGATTTGATCGGCGCAGACTGGCTGGTGTACCAGGACCTTGAAGATCTGGTTGCCTGCGTCAACGATGTGAATGACGACATCGATGGTTGGGAATGCTCGGTATTTACCGGTAACTACGTTACGGGTGACGTGGACGAAGCTTATCTGACTCGACTTGAAGACATGCGCAAGGATGAGACCCGGTCAGGTGGTCAGTTGTCGGATGGCGATAACGCCATTATCGACCTGCACAATGACGAAGACTGAAGCGCTACCTACTGAGCCAGGAGAAAGCCATGACCCACGGCCGTGAAGAACACCTCTGGATTCCTGAATCCGATCTGGAGGGTATGTCAGTCGATACCCTGGCCGTGAGGGCAGGGCAGATTCGTACCGGGCAGTTGGAGCACAGCGACGCGATCTTTCCGACCTCCAGTTTTGTGTATGGCAGCGCGGCCCAGGCAGCGGCCCGTTTTGGTGGTGAAGAGCCTGGCAACATTTATTCGCGGTTTACCAATCCGACGGTTCAGGCATTTGAAGCCCGGATTGCCGCGATGGAGGGTGGCGAGAAAGCCGTTGCGACCGCGTCTGGCATGGCCGCCATTCTCAGCACCTGCATGGCCTTGCTGCAATCGGGGGATCACGTTATCTGCTCCCGCGGTGTGTTTGGCACCACCAATGTTCTGTTCCAGAAATACATGGCCCGGTTTGGCGTGCAAACGACCTTTGTCAGCCTGACGGACATGGCTGAGTGGCAGGCTTCCGTGCGCCCTGAAACCCGCATGTTGTTTATTGAGACGCCATCAAACCCCCTGTGTGAAGTGGCAGATCTGTCGGCGTTGTCTTCATTGGCAAAAGAGAACGACGCGTTGTTTGTTGTCGATAACTGCTTCTGCACACCGGTGCTTCAGCGCCCGTTGGAGCAGGGCGCTGACCTGGTTATTCACTCTGCCACCAAATACCTGGATGGCCAGGGCCGGTGCGTAGGCGGTGTTGTGGTGGGGCCTGCAAAATACCTTGATGAGGTCTATGGGTTTCTTCGCTCCGCCGGCCCCACCATGAGTCCGTTCAATGCCTGGGTCTTCCAGAAGGGCCTGGAAACCTTACCGATCCGTATGCGAGCCCACTGTGACAATGCGTTAGAGTTGGCGAAGTGGCTTGAAGCCCAGCCCGCGGTAGAGCGGGTTTACTACGCCGGTCTTGAGAGCCATCCTCAGCACGAGTTGGCGAAGAAGCAGCAAAGCGGCTTCGGAGGGGTGGTTTCGTTTGATCTTAAAGGTGGTCGGGAACAGGCCTGGCGTTTCATCGACAGCACCCGGATGATTTCCATTACGGCAAACCTTGGTGATGTGAAAACCACCATCACCCACCCGGCAACCACGACTCACGGGCGATTGTCTCCGGAAGACAAGGCGAGGGCGGGTATCACTGAAAACCTGGTCCGGCTTTCGGTCGGCATTGAAGCCATAGATGACCTGAAATTGGATCTCGAAAGGGGTTTTCAGGCACTGAAAGACTAAACTCACACATGGTTTGAGCATTCATGGCGGAATCCGCTAAAGCGAAAAAATCTGTACCGACTGAACTGACGGAGAAGCAAAAGCGCTTTCGCAGCCTGATTGCCCAAGGGGCCAGGGAAGGCGCGGTTCTTGGCCTGATTGTGCTGTGCATCTATCTGTCCATGGCGCTGTTTACCTTCAGCCATTCCGATCCTGGATGGGCCAGTATCGGCCATGACACCAGCGTGCAGAACTACGCGGGTCGTACCGGTGCCTGGCTTGCCAGCTTGCTGATGGACTTTTTCGGTCATGTATCCTGGCTCTTCCCTCTGATGGTGGCGGGCTACGCGGTGATGCTGATTCGTCTGCGTCATCAGCCTCTGGACCTGCATTGGCCATTGTTTATGGTGCGCTTCGGTGGCTTCGTGTTGATTCTGCTGTCGGCCACCAGTCTGTTGTCTCTGTATTCGTTGTTTGGCCTGGGAATGTCATCGGGCGGGGTTCTGGGTACTGCGGTATCTGAAGCCATGGTCCGCTTCTTTAACCTTCCGGCCACCACACTGCTGTTGATTGCCATCTTCCTGTTCGCCTTGACGGTCACCATCGGCTTGTCCTGGTTCCGGCTTATGGATCGGGTGGGGGGCTTGACACTGAAAGCGGGCCTCGCCATCAAGGCGCTGTTCAAAAACAGCGATCGCAAACCGGATCGCCCTGCTGAGACTGTGCGTGCTCCTGAGCCTCCGGTGGTCAATGCCCGCGTTCAGGCGCCTGAAAAGACATCGACAGAACCGACGAAGGATTCCTGGTGGCGGCGTCTGTTCAGCAATAAGAGCCGCAAGCCAAAACAGGATGCGTCGGGCTTAGAGCGTAAAGAGCGCAAAGAACCGGGAGTGGAAGGATTGCCTGCAATGGATTCCGAACCGGCCCGTATTGAAAGCTTCAGTTCTCGGGATGCCGAACCGGTAGCGCCGAGGCCCGCAGCGGCGCCTGAAAAAGCGCAGAAACCTGCCAGCCGTGCGCTGAAAATCGCGCCATTCAAAAAGGACGACCAGAGCGACTCCGGCAAAAAAGCAGGTAACAAACAGGGTTCACTGCTCGAAGATATTGAAAGTGCCATTCCGCCCATCACGCTGCTTGATCCGCCGGAAGAGCATAAGGAGCGAGGCTATTCAGAGGAAGCTCTGGAGCATATGTCTCGTTTGCTTGAGGAAAAACTGGCGGATTTCGGGGTGACGGTGGAAGTCGTCGAGGTGAACCCCGGCCCGGTAATTACCCGGTTCGAGATCAAGCCGGCGGCCGGCGTTAAAGTCAGCAAAATCTCTAATCTCGCCAAAGACCTTGCCCGCTCGTTAGCGGTGTTGAGTGTGCGGGTGGTTGAGGTCATCCCCGGTAAGTCGGTTGTAGGTATTGAAATACCCAACGAAGAGCGGGAAATCGTTCGCCTGAGTGAAGTGTTGAGTGCACGGGTTTTCATCGAGTCGACATCCCCGCTGACCCTGGCCCTGGGTAACGACATCGGTGGTAACCCCATGGTTGCCAATCTGGCCAAAATGCCGCACCTGCTGGTGGCGGGTACCACAGGTTCCGGTAAATCGGTCGGGGTGAACGCCATGTTGCTCAGCATGCTGCTGAAGGCTGGCCCGGAGGAGGTCAGGTTCATCATGGTGGACCCGAAGATGCTGGAGCTGAGCATCTACGATGGCATTCCGCATCTGCTGGCGCCTGTGGTCACTGACATGAAAGAAGCCGCCAATGCATTGCGCTGGTGTGTGGCGGAAATGGAACGCCGTTACCGGTTGATGGCGAACCTGGGTGTACGAAACATTGCTGGCTACAACAAGAAGGTGAAAGATGCCCGGGCGGAAGGTGAACCTTTGCTGGACCCGCTCTGGAAGCCTGATGAATACCTCGCCAATGATGAGCAGGAACGCCCTGAACTGGATACCCTGCCGTTCATTGTGGTGGTGATTGATGAGTTCGCTGACATGATGATGATTGTCGGCAAGAAAGTGGAAGAGCTGATTGCCCGTATTGCCCAGAAAGCCCGGGCCGCCGGCATTCATCTTATACTCGCAACCCAGCGCCCTTCGGTTGACGTGATTACCGGCCTGATCAAGGCAAACATCCCGACCCGGATGTCGTTTCAGGTGTCATCCAAGATTGATTCCAGAACGGTGCTCGACCAGGGTGGCGCCGAACAGTTGCTTGGTCATGGCGACATGCTTTACCTGCCACCCGGTTCCGGACTGCCGGTTCGGGTGCACGGAGCGTTCGTCGATGACGATGAAGTGCATCGCGTGGTGAGTGCCTGGAAAGCCCGGGGCGAGCCAGAGTATGTTGACGATGTGCTCAGCGGCGCTGAAGGTGAGTACCTTCCTGGTGTACCTAGCCTCAGCGACGGCGGTTCCGGTGGGGGGGATGAAGGTGATGCGCTGTTTGATGAAGCCGTGGCCTTCGTAACCGAGAACCGGAGAGTATCCATTTCTTCGGTACAACGTAAATTTAAAATTGGCTACAACCGTGCCGCCAATCTGGTGGATGCTATGGAAGCTTCGGGGGTAGTCAGCCCGGCGGGCCACAACGGTGCCAGGGAAGTTCTGGCACCGCCGCCTCCAAGAGACTAGGAGTATTATCAATGATCAGGCTGCTGTTTACTCATGTACTGTTCGTAGTGATGGCTACGTTGACTGGCGCAGCGATGGCTCAGGAGTCGTCTGAAGGCGCTGCAGAGAAACTTTCCACCATCCTGCGCAGCTATGAAACCTATCAGGCTGACTTCATCCAGATCGTTGTTGGTGAAAGCGGTAGCCGGATTCAGGAAACCCGTGGGTCCCTGAAAGCAAAGCGTCCGGGCCTTTTTTACTGGGAAACCGGAGCCCCGCTGTCGCAGTTTATCGTCAGTGATGGTGAGGTGGTGGAAGTGTATGATCCGGACCTGGAGCAGGTGACGATTCACAAGCTGGACGATCGTGTGCAGACCACACCTGCACTTTTGCTGAGCGGTGAGGTTGAGAACCTGGATGAAACCTATGAGGTCAGTCAGCGCACGCTGGGTGAAGATACACAGGAATTTACTCTGATACCCCGGGGTGCCGATTCGTTGTTTGTTTCCTTGCGTCTGAGTTTTTACGAGGGCGAGTTGCAGGAAATGAGAATGGAGGATTCCCTGTCCCAGATCAGCATTCTCAGCTTTGACGACATCGTTCTGAACCAGTCGATCGACAAAAGTGCCTTTCGCCTGGAGTATCCGGAGGAGGTTGACGTTATTCGGGATGGCGCCTGATGCAGGACAGCCTGTTTCAGCAGGAAGCTGGCTTTCAACCGCTGGCCGCGCGAATGCGTCCGGCAACCCTGGATGATTATGTCGGTCAGTCTCACCTTGTAGGCCCCGGCAAGCCGCTGCGAAGAGCTGTAGAGCAGGGGCAGCTACACTCGATGATTTTGTGGGGGCCTCCGGGTGTAGGTAAAACCACCTTTGCGAGGTTACTGGCGAACGTCGGCGAGTTGACCTTCGAAACGCTCTCTGCGGTGCTTAGCGGGGTCAAGGAAATCCGTGAGGTTGTTGAGCGCGCACGCAATCGCAAGCAGTCTCAGGGCCGGGATACCTTGCTGTTTGTGGATGAAGTGCATCGTTTCAACAAAAGTCAGCAAGATGCCTTTTTACCCCATATCGAAGATGGCACGTTTATTTTTGTTGGTGCCACTACGGAAAACCCTTCCTTTGAGCTCAACAGTGCGTTGTTGTCACGTACCCGCGTCTACGTTCTGAAAAATCTTGAGCCTGGAGACATTCTCGTTCTGCTCGAACGGGCACTGGGCAGTGAAGAGGGCTTTGCCGGCAACCTTCAGGTTGAACCGTCGGTTCTTGAAACCATGGCTGCCGCTTCTGGCGGTGATGCGCGCAGAGCGCTGAATATTCTGGAAGTGGCTGCGGATCTTGCAGAGCCGGATGAGCAGGGCCGAAACTGCGTGACGGCTCAGACCCTTGAGCAGGTGCTGCAAACCAGCCTTCGCCGGTTTGATAAAGGCGGGGATGTTTTTTACGATCAGATTTCGGCTTTGCACAAATCGGTGCGCGGCTCCAGTGCGGACGGTGCCCTGTACTGGTTGTGCCGCATGTTGGACGGCGGGTGTGATCCGCTTTACATAGCACGCCGGCTAGCGCGAATTGCCAGTGAGGACATCGGCAACGCCGACCCCCGGGCCCTGCAAATTACCCTGCAGGCCTGGGATGCCCAGGAACGGCTGGGATCGCCGGAAGGGGAGTTGGCTCTGGCTCAGGCTGTGACGTATCTGGCGTTGGCCCCCAAGAGTAACGCGGTCTATTCGGCGTTCAACCAATGCATGGCCGACATCCGCAAAGACCCGGACTATGAAGTGCCGGTTCACCTGCGCAATGCACCCACCAAACTGCTCAAAAGCATGGGCCACGGTGAAGAATACCGTTACGCCCACGATGAACCGGATGCCTATGCCGCCGGCGAGAACTATCTGCCGGAGGCCATCCATCAACGCCGTTACTACCAACCTGTCATGCGGGGGCTGGAGATCAAGCTGGCTGAGAAGCGCCAGCGACTCGATGTCCTGGATGCGGAGAGCCCGATCAAACGGTATTGAACCTCACCGATTGCTGATTTTAGCGAGCGGTCCCGGCGGATGGTGGTCAGCAGATTTCCCGCAGGTATAATGCATCGTAAATCACTCATTCGTTAACCGAAAAATTCAGGAAGATCATGCTCGATCCGAAACGTGTCCGTACGCAGACTGAAGAGATCGCCCGTCGGCTGGCTATTAAAAACTTTGAGTTTGATGTAGCCACCTTCGAAAGGTTAGAGGAGCGCCGCCGAGCCATTCAGGTTCATACGGAGACCCTGCAGAGCGAGCAGAACAAACGGTCCAAGTCGATCGGTAAGGCAAAGGCAGCCGGCGAAGACATCAAACCGCTGCTGGATGAAGTGGAGAGCCTCAAGCAGCAGCGTAATGACGCAGAAGACGAGTTGCGCTCTGTGCAGGAGTCGCTGAATGCCTTTCTGGCCGGTATTCCGAACCTGCCGGATGAGGACGTACCGCCCGGGAAAAGTGAAGAAGACAACGTTGAAACCCGTGTTTGGGGCACGCCCAGAGCCTTCGATTTCGAGCCGAAAGATCACGTAGCACTGGGCGAAGCCATCAAGGGGCTGGATTTTGAAAAAGCCACCCATCTGGCTCATTCCCGTTTTGCGGTCATGCGTGGCCAGCTTGCCCGGTTGCATCGTTCCCTGGCGCAGTTCATGCTCGATCTGCACACCGCCGAACATGGCTACACTGAGACCTACGTTCCCTATCTGGTGAATGCCAACGCGTTGTTCGGCACCGGCCAGCTGCCCAAATTTGAAGAAGACCTGTTCCGCACCGCTGGCGATAACCCGCTGTACCTGATTCCTACGGCGGAAGTGCCGGCAACCAATCTGGTGGCGGACACGATTCTCGACGACACAGAATTGCCCTTGCGACTGGTGTGCCACACCCCCTGTTTCCGCAGTGAGGCAGGCTCCTATGGCCGCGACGTGCGCGGCATGATTCGCCAGCACCAGTTCGATAAAGTCGAGCTGGTGCAGATTGTCCGCCCGGACGAGTCTGCAGCGGCTCTGGAACAGCTGACCGGGCACGCCGAGAAGGTGCTGCAGCTGCTGGAGCTTCCGTATCGGGTGGTTACCCTGTGTGGTGGCGATATGGGGTTCTCTGCAGTCAAAACCTACGACCTTGAAGTATGGTTACCGGGGCAGGGTAAATACCGTGAAATCTCCTCCTGCTCGAACACCCGTGATTTTCAGGCACGGCGTATGCAAGCTCGTTGGCGTAATCCGGAAACTGGAAAGCCTGAGCCCGTGCACACCCTGAACGGCTCTGGCCTGGCAGTCGGCCGCGCCATGATCGCGGTGATGGAGAACTACCAGCAGGCCGATGGCAGCATTCTGGTTCCGGACGTTCTCAAACCCTACATGGGAGGCGTTGAGCGCATCCAATGAGCGAATCTAAAGCGGCACCAGGGCAGGGCGTAAAGGCGGGTATTGCACCAGTCAGGTACAAGCCGAACCCGATAACGGACAATCCGAATAACTCTGCCGGTGAGGTTGCGCTGGTGGGGGCGGGGCCGGGGGACCCGGAGCTGCTCACGCTGAAAGCCTGGCGATTGATCCAGTCAGCCGAGGTCGTGCTCTACGACAGCCTGGTTTCGCCGGAAATCATGGCGTTGATACCGGAAAATACCCAGCGAATCCACGTGGGCAAACAGCGATCGAATCATACCCTGCCACAGGACCAGATCAATCAACGCCTGGTTGACCTGGCCCGGGAGGGTTACAAGGTGGTTCGACTCAAGGGAGGCGACCCCTTTATTTTTGGCCGGGGTGGTGAGGAAATCGAAACATTGGCGGCCGCGGGTGTTCGTTTTCAGGTGGTGCCGGGAATCACGGCGGCGTCAGGTTGCGCGGCCTATTCCGGTATTCCGCTTACCCATCGTGACCACGCCCAGTCTGTCCGCTTTATCACCGGGCATCTGAAAAACGATACCTGCGATTTGCCATGGTCGGATTTTGTCCAGACCAACCAGACTCTGGTGTTTTATATGGGGCTCGTGGGCTTGCCAATTATTTGCCGAGAGCTCATTGCCCACGGTATGGAGTCGAGTATGCCCGTGGCACTGGTTTCAAAAGGAACGACACCGGAGCAGCAGGTTGTGACAGGCACTCTGGAGACGATTGTCGGGGTTGTGGAAAGCAGCGGGGTTCAGGCTCCCACCCTGGTAATCATCGGGCAGGTTGTCAGCCTGCGAAGCAAGCTGGACTGGTTGGGCGTAGAGCCAGTCAATTAATGGGAAGAATTTGGGTCCGGGGCGGGGGTTGCTCCGGACCCGGTTGATCATTGTCCGCGCTTGGGCAGAGCGTCCTTCAGCTTGTTACGCATGTCGCGAACCGCTTTTTCCGTCGTTTCCCAGTCAATACAGGCGTCGGTCACCGACACACCGTATTTCAGGTCTGCCAGATTCTCCGGGATGGACTGGTTACCCCAGTTGATGTTGCTTTCGACCATCAGGCTCTGGATAGACTGGTTGCCTTCCAGAATCTGGTGGGTGACATCCTGCATAACCAGTGGCTGGATGCCCGGGTCTTTGTTGGAGTTGGCGTGGCTGCAATCCACCATGATGGATTTGCGCAAATTGGCTTTTTCGAGTGCCTGCTCACACAGGGCCACACTGACAGAGTCGTAGTTGGGCTTGCCGCCACCGCCACGCAGAACAACGTGGCCATAGTTGTTGCCCTTGGTACGGATAATGGCCACCTTGCCCTGCTGGTCAATGCCCAGGAAGCTGTGGGGGTGCGACACGGAGTTCATGGCGTTGACGGCGACGTCCAGGCTGCCATCGGTTCCATTTTTGAAGCCGATCGCCATCGACAAGCCGCTGCTCATTTCGCGGTGAGTCTGTGATTCGGTGGTACGGGCGCCGATAGCTGACCAGGCAATGGTGTCTTGCAGGTATTGGGGAGAAATCGGGTCCAGCGCCTCTGTGGCCGCGGGCAAGCCCATTTCGTTGATGTCGAGCAACAACCTGCGGCCAATGTGCAGCCCCTGCGAAATGTCGAAGGTGTCGTTCAGGTGAGGGTCGTTGATCAGGCCTTTCCAGCCCACGGTTGTGCGCGGCTTCTCGAAGTAGACGCGCATCACCAGCAAAAGAGTGTCACTGACTTCATCGGCAAGTTTTTTCAGGCGGGCAGCATAGTCTCTGGCGGCCTCTACGTCGTGGATAGAACAAGGGCCGATCACCACGAACAGGCGGTGGTCTTTGCCATCCATAATGTCGTAAATGGCTTGCCGACCCGCGGCCACGGTTTCAGCGGCCTTATCCGACAGTGGCATCTCTTGTTTCAGAGCTTCAGGAGTAATCAGTGGTTCCTGGCTGGCCACGTTCAGGTTTTCCAGTTTCTTGCCCGACATCTTGTTGTGCTTCCCCGAATCAGATCGTTGCATCACCGGCGCAACTCTGCGATTACTGGTCCGGTGATTGAAGATTAACGCGAATGGTGCCGGTAAGCGGTTGCAGCAAACCCCGGCGAGTTGGTTATACTGCGTTATTTGAAGGTCCTTTTCAACGCTTCCAGACAACAGGTACCGGATGTCCCCCAAGCCCCAGAAGCCACAAGCTGTCTCTTCCTCAAGAAAGGTGGTTTCCGAGAGGATCAATCAGGTGCTCGCCGGCATTCGGGTGCCGGATTTGCCGTATCCAAGCGGGAAGAAATCGCCGGAATCGATACCGGATTGGCGTCCGTTACTGTTGTCATGCTGGTCTGAGCAACGGGATGAGCGGGTGACACAGGTACTGCGGTCGGTGCAGATCCCGTGGAGTGTCCGGCAGGTCAACGCAGCCTATCTGTCCGACCGCATCATGGATGTTTTTCTGAAAACCAGTGGCCTTCATACCTCCCTGGTCAGTCGTATTGCCAGGCTCAGGTTCTGGCTGGCCTGGCAGCTGGATTCGGCTGGCGACAATGCCTTCAGCGACGTGATTCTTGACTGGCTTGATCACCTGCAGGAGTGGCGTGGGTGGAGTGATACCGGCGGGCGTTCGTCCCGGGTCCTGCTGGAGCAACTCGACAGCCTGGTTATTGCCGTTGCCGGTAGCTTTGAGAGCGAAGCGGTCGCGCCTCTCGAGCACTATTGCCAGCAGTGGCTCGAAGACACTCATAAGCGCGAAAGCCAGGTTGTCAGGCTTCGTGAACGCTTGCGGGAAACGGAGCAGGGCGCATCGCGCCAGCGGCGTGCGGAACAGGTTGCCCGAGCGCTGGTTGGCCGAGCCTTGACGGGACGCCACCTGCCGCCCGTGATCAGCCGCTTTGTGATGAACGACTGGTTCAAGGTACTGAAACAAAGTGTGTGGGCGGAAGGCCTCGACAGTGAGCTGTGCAAACACGCCAACAAGATTCTCGAATGGCTGGTTTGGGCCGGAGACCCTGAGCTGTCTGATCAGGACCGGAATCGTCTGTATCAGGTAGGTGAGCAACTGGGCGACCGTATTCAGGATATCTGGCGACGAGCCTTGGGCCAGGAAATGCCGGCATCCGCCGGTGAGGGCATCCAGGCGGTATTAATTGCCCGCATCAGGGGAGAAACACCAGAGCTGGCGTTGGCGTTGTCCCCGGATACAGGCTTTACCTGGGACAGCCGCTGGCTGACGCTGGACCCGGTCGCACCCGGGGAATACCAACAATATCTTGGTCAATGGTTTGTCCAGGGCGACGGTGCCAATGAGCAACGCCGGTTTTTCTTTACCCTGCTGGAAGACAGTCAGGAAGTTGTCTGGACGAACGGTGCTGGCGTCAAACTGGGCTTGCAGAGCTGGCCTGAGTTCAGGGCCGAACTGGAATCGCAAAGCCTGAGGGGGCTACCGGAGCCGACGCCGTTCGGAGAGGTGCTGAACGAAACCGTCGCTCTGCTATCGAAGGTCTGTACCAAACAGCAGCAACAGCGAGAGCTGGCCGCTAAAGAGGCCCGGGCTCGAGCTGAAACACTACGGCAGGAGAAAGAAGAGGCAGAGCGTCAGCAGCGGGCGCTGGAGGCGGCCCGCAAAGCCGAGGCTGACCGGCTGGCGGCGGAGCAGGAGCAACAACGCGTCGCGGATGAGCAGGCGGAGCAGGTGCGGCTTCGCAAAGAGGCAGAGGCGTTAGCGTCCCGGCAGGTTGAGGGTATCGGGCTGGGTGGCTGGATTGTACTTGGGCCCGAGCAGCCGGATGCCGAGCCACAACGGTTGAAACTGGCGGTCAAGATTGCCGCATCCCGTAAGTTTGTTTTTGTTGATCGACTGGGGCTGAATCGTCGTCAGTTTCTTGCCGAAGAGCTGGTTACCGGCATTGTTGAAGGGCAAATCCGGGTGTTGGGGAGCGCCGCGGAATTTGACGATACGCTCAGTCGCGTGGTGGGCCGCATTCGAGTTGGCCGGAATTGAGGGGGTTGTATGGCAGATGAAGATTATAGCTTCGGTTCTGGTGAAGGCGCGCCTGACGGGCAGGATATGCGGGAAGACTACCGGCTGACCGCACGGGCTCAGGCTCGCATTGAGCTGGAATCAAGGGAGCCGGATGCCGAAGCCAGCGACGCAACCATACTGGTTTGTGAAATTCGAGATATTTCCGCTAGGGGTATGAGCTTGCTTTCACGCCTGGCGTTAAATGTTGAATCCATGCTGACGGCAGAAGTCAGCCTTGACTCGAGTCAGGCTCCCTTCCGGCTGATGGTGGAAGTGGTTTGGTGTCGGGAGGATGGCCGTGGATACCTGGTGGGTATTCGCGTACTGGAGTCTGATGAAACGGACTATCTGGCCTGGATGGACGCCGTAGCAGAGGCATTTTCAGAGAGTTGATAACAAAACGCCGGCAAACATGCCGGCGCTTGGTTATCGGTCGCCGGAGGGCTTACTCTTCCAGTTCACCCATTCCGGTAATGTTGAAACCTGCGTCTACGTACATGATTTCACCGGTTATGCCGCTCGCCAGATCTGAGCCGAGGAAGGCTGCGGCGTTACCCACTTCGTCAATGGTCACGTTACGGCGCAGAGGAGCGCGCTTGGCGTTTTCTGCCAGCATCTTGCGAAAGCTCTTGATGCCGGAAGCCGCGAGGGTTCTGATGGGGCCGGCGGAAATAGCATTCACGCGGATTCCATCTCGGCCGAGACTGGCAGCCATGTAACGAACGTTCGCTTCGAGAGAGGCCTTTGCAAGGCCCATTACGTTGTAGTTCTGCAGCGTCTTTTCCGCCCCAAGGTAACTCAACGTAAGCAAGGAACTGCCTTCGTGCATCATGGTTCGGGCGCCTTTGGCCAGGGCCACAAAGCTGTAGGAACTGATGTCGTGGGCAATGCGGAAGCCTTCCCGGGTGGTTACGTCGACATAATTGCCGTCAAGTTCATGGCCCGGTGCGAAGCCAACAGCGTGGACGATAATGTCGACCTTATCCCAGTGCTTGTTGAGTTCCTTGAAGACATTCTCGATTTCTTCATCGCTGGCCACGTCGCAGGGGAACGTCAGCTGGCTGCCCCATTCTTCCGCAAATTTCTCAACGCGCGGTTTCAGCTTGTCATTCTGGTAGGTCAGAGCCAGCTCGGCGCCTTCCCGGGCGAATGCCTCGGCGATGCCGTAGGCGATGGACAGTTTGCTGGCAACGCCAACGATCAGTGCTTTCTTGCCACTGAGGATTCCCATGGGTCGTTCTCCCTGTGTTCCTGATTTCAATGCATTATCCCTGAAGTGCTTCCATCAGGGTAACGCTCAAATAGTCGTAGTTGTGTTCTGGTAAAAAAACGCAGCGTTGAGCAGCTCCCGAGTATAGTCCGCGCGGGGTGAACGGAAGATGTCGGTAGCGTTTCCGTACTCCACGATGCTTCCATGCCGCAACACCAGCAGTTTGTGGCTCAGGGCGCGGACGACAGCCAGATCGTGGCTGATGAAAATATAGCTTAGACCATATCGCTTCTGAATTTCCCGGAGCAACTCAATGACCTGTTTTTGAACGGTTCGATCGAGTGCGGAGGTTGGTTCGTCCAGGATAATCAGGTCCGGTTGCAAAACCAGTGCGCGGGCGATGGCAATACGCTGGCGCTGCCCGCCGGAAAACTCGTGAGGGTATCGGTGTCGGGCATCCGGGTCCAGGCCTACATCCCTCAACGCCTGAATAACCTTGTTTTGGTGCTCAGGCGTATTGTCACGGTCATGGATCTCCAGACCTTCCCTGATGATCTGTTCCACTGACATGCGGGGGCTCAGGCTGCCGAATGGGTCCTGAAAGACAATCTGAACCCGGCGCCGCCAGGGCCGGAACTGCTTCTGGGACAACGTGGATAACTCTGTGCCATCGAGCCGGATGGAGCCTGTGCTACCGGTGAGCTTCAGCAGGGCATGGCCAATGGTGGTCTTGCCACTGCCGCTTTCGCCAACGATGCCCAGCGTCTCGCCGTGGCCCAGGCTGAAACCGACGTCTTTGACCGCCTGGAAACTTTCCTTAACGGTGCCCAGAAAACTCTTACGAACGGTGAACGCGACACCCAATCCGGACACCTCGAGCAACGGGCTTTCTGTACCGGGTACCGCCAATGGATGCTCGGGGGGCTCTGCGTCTATCAGTTTCCGGGTATAGGGATGCTCTGGTGCTTCGAACAGCTTACGGGTTTCACCTTCCTCGACCTTTTTACCTTGCTCCATGACCACCACACGGTCGGCGTAACGACGGACCAGACTGAGGTCGTGGGTAATCAGGAGCATGGCCATGCCGAGCTTCTGCTGAATGGATTGCAAAAGTTCCAGCACCTGTTTCTGAACGGTGACGTCCAGCGCGGTGGTGGGTTCGTCAGCAATCAGAAGCTCCGGTTCATTCGCCAGAGCCATGGCAATCATCACCCGCTGCTTTTGCCCGCCTGAAAGCTGGTGAGGATAGCTCTTCAGTCGCTGTTCAGGCGCCTGGATGCCAACAAGGTCCAGTAGCTCCAGGCAGCGTTGACGGGCCTGGGGCCCGCGCATGCCGAGGTGGAGCTGGAGGGTTTCCGATATCTGTTTTTCAACGGTATGAAGCGGGTTCAGGGACGTCATGGGCTCCTGAAAAATCATACTCACCTTGCGGCCGCGAATCTTTCTGAGCGTCTTTTCCGGCGCTTTAAGCAGGTCTTCGCTGTGATAAAGAATGCTTCCGGATGGATAGCTGACATGGCGCGCATCAAGCAGGCGAAGGATCGAAAGGGCCGACACCGACTTTCCAGAGCCGCTCTCGCCGACGATGGCCAGGGTTTCGCCCGGCTTGATCGACAACGAGAGGTTCTGAACTGCCAGGGGGCCGTCGTCGAACCGGATAGAAAGATCCGAGATGGTTAACAGGTCGCTCATATCAGTTTTTTCTCGGGTCGAAGGCATCACGAACGGCTTCCCCGGCAAACACCAACAACGTGAGCATGAGTGACAGAGAAACAAACGCGGACACGCCGAGCCAGGGCGCGTGGAGGTTGGCCTTACCCTGAGCGATCAGCTCGCCCAGGGACGGGGAGCCGGATGGCAGGCCAAAGCCGAGGAAATCCAGAGAGGTGAGGCTGGTAATGGCGCCCGCCAGGATAAACGGCATGAAGGTTAGAGTGGCCACCATGGCGTTGGGCAGAACGTGCCGGAACATGATGTTGCGGTTATCCAGGCCAAGCGCCCGGGCAGCTTTGACATACTCGAAGTTTCTGGCGCGCAGAAACTCGGCGCGAACCACGTCCACCAGGCCCATCCAGCTGAAGAGCAGCATAATTCCGAGCAGCCACCAGAAATTGGGCTGAACAATGGCTGACAGGATAATCAGCAGATACAGCATGGGCAGGCCAGACCATATTTCCAGAAAACGTTGCCCCAGCAGGTCTATCTTGCCACCGTAATAGCCCTGAATCGCGCCTACAGCGACACCAACAATGCAACTGGCAATGGTGAGTGTCAGACCAAAGATGACGGAGAGGCGAAAGCCGTAGATTACCCGGGCTGCGACGTCCCGGCCCTGGTCGTCGGTGCCGAGCCAGTTGACGCCGGAGGGTGGTGCCGGCGAGGGCACATCCAGGTTGTAATTGATGGTGTTGTAACTGAATCGGATCGGCGGCCAGAGCATCCAGCCATTAGCCTGGATTTCATCGGCAATGAAGCTGTCCCGGTAATCGGCTTCGGTGGGCAAAAAGCCTCCGAAGGTTTCCTCAGGAATGGTTTCTGCCACCGGAAAGTACCAATCTCCCTGATAGGATACGAAAAGGGGTTTGTCGTTGGCGATCAGTTCGGCACACAGGGACAAACCGAACAGCAGCAGAAACAGCCAGAGTGACCAGTAACCTCTGCGATTATTGCGAAAGTTGCGCAATCGACGGCGTTGAATCGGGGTGAGCTTGACCACTGTTACGCCCCCTCCCGGCTTTCAAAATCAATACGGGGGTCGACCAGAACGTAGGTGATGTCGCTGACGAGCTTCAGGATCAGCCCCATCAAGGTGAAAATGTACAGCGTGCCGAAGATCACCGGATAGTCACGATTTAGAGCAGCCTCGAACCCAAGCAATCCCAGGCCGTCGAGGGAGAAAATCACCTCAATCAGCAGTGAGCCGGTAAAGAACAACGACATCAATACGCCGGGCATGCTGGCAATGACGATCAGCATGGCGTTCCGGAACACGTGCCCATAGAGTACCTGCCTGTCTTCCAGGCCCTTGGCTCTGGCGGTGACGACGTACTGTTTACCGATTTCATCGAGAAAAGAATTCTTGGTCAGCAGTGTGAGGGTTGCAAATCCACCAATTACGTTTGCAGTGATCGGCAACGCCAGGTGCCAGAAGTAGTCGCCGATTTTCTGGTACCAGTTCAGGCTGTCAAAGTCCGGCGACGTCAGGCCTCGCAGTGGAAACCAGTCAAAGTAACTTCCGCCGGCAAACAGAACGATCAGAAGAATGGCAAACAGGAAGCCGGGTATGGCATAGCCAACCACTATGGCAGAGCTGGTCCATACATCAAAACGGGAGCCATCAGAGACGGCTTTGCGTATGCCCAGCGGAATGGAGATCAGGTAGATGATCAGGGTGGACCAGAGCCCGAGCGAGATCGAGACCGGCATCTTGTCGATGATTAGTTCTACCACGGTCCGGTCGCGGAAGAAGGAATCGCCGAAATCAAAGGTGGCGTAATCCTTCAGCATTATGATGAATCGTTCGTGAGCGGGTTTATCGAAACCGTACCGAACCTCCATCTGCTCAAGCAGTTCCGGTGGCAGGCCTCTTGAGCCCCGGCTTTCACCCGATGCTGACGATACTTCGCCACCCATGTCTCCACCACCGGCACGGGCGAGGGCGTTACCGCCCAGGCCTTCCATTTCAGCGATCAGTTGCTCAACCGGTCCGCCGGGGGCCGCCTGAACGATGATGAAGTTGAGCAGCATGATGCCCACCAGGGTGGGAATGATCAGTGCCAGTCGCCGGAGTATGTATGTGCCCATCTAGGGGAGGCGTCCTTCCGTTTCTGCCTGGGTAGGTTTCAGAGGGTCAGGGTGTGATCCACCAGTTATCCAGATCAACACCGCTTTTCGGGGTAACTTGCGGCCGCTGCAGTCTGTTCCAGTAAGCCACCCGGTCTTTACTCAGGTGCCAGTGAGGAATGACGTAATGGCCATGCAGTAACACGTGGTCAAGAGCGCGAACCCGATGCACCAGTTCTTCGCGGTCTGGCGCCTGGATGACCAGGTCGACCAGCTGGTCAACAACTGGGTCATTTACCCCGATCACGTTACGGGAGCCTTCGGATGACACGTTGGACGAGTGCCAGTAGTCTCGCTGTTCGTTGCCCGGGGAGTCCGACTGGGGAAAGACCTGGGTAATCATGTCGAAATCAAAGCTGCGCACGCGCCGGATGTACTGGCTGCTGTCCACCAGCCGAACCGTCACATCAATTCCGAGCTTCTCAAGGTTCTGTTTGAACGGTAAAACCACCCGCTCGAAACTCTTCTGTGCCAACAGAATTTCAAACGTCAGCGGGGTGCCCGTCTCGTTATGGACCATCTTGCCGCTGCGAATACTGTAACCCGCTTCGGACAGCAGCTTCAGGGCCTGCCTCAGGTTGTCTCTAAGGCTCTGGGACTCGCTGGTGTCAGGTGGTACGTATTGGCTGCTGAAGACCTCAGGCGGCAGCTGGTCGCGGAACCGCTCGAGGATTTCCAGGGTTCGACCTGACGGTAGTCCACTGGAGGCCAGCTCACTGTTCTCAAAATAGCTGTCGGTGCGCGTGTATTGACCAAAAAACAGGTTGCGATTGGCCCACTCGAAATCAAAGGCGTAGGCCAGCGCCTGGCGGACCTTCGGGTGCTTGAAGACGTCTTTTCGGGTATTGAAGACGAAACCCTGCATGCCGGTCGGGCGTTGATGTGCAATGGCGTCTTTGGTGATGGAGCCATCGTCGAACGGGGTGCCGGTATAGGCGGTAGCCCAGTTTTTGGCTGAGGTTTCCTGACGAAAATCGAAGTTGCCCGCTTTAAACGCTTCCAGCGCTACGGTGTCATCGCTGTAGTATTCAATGGATATTTTGTTGAAGTTGAACCGGCCCTTGCGAACCCCAAGATCCTGGGCCCAGTAATCGGTAACCCGCTCGAAGGTCACTGATCGCCCCGGGTCAAACGAGCCTATGCGGTAGGGGCCGCTGCCAACCGGGATTGCCAGACCACTGCCTTCGAATTCCCGGTCTTTCCAGTAATGGGCAGGCAGAATTGGCATCTGGCCGAGAATAAGCGGCAGTTCCCGGTTTTCGGTTTCGCCGAAGTCGAACCGGATTCTCAGGGGACTCTCAATCGAGACACTTTTCACATCTGCGTAGTAATTTCGGTAAAAAGGATGACCTTCGGTGGTCAGAATGCGATAGGAAAATTCAACGTCTTCGGCAGTAATGGGCTCGCCATCCTGAAAACGGGCCTGCTCCCGCAGATTGAAAATGACGTAGCTTCGGTTGTCCGGAATCTCGACGCTTTCAGCAATCAATCCGTACTCGGAAAAAGGCTCGTCATCAGAGGACACCATCAGGGTGTCGTAGACGTAGGTATTGATGCCCGCAGCGGCTACACCCCGTACGACGTACGGGTTAAAGCTGTCAAAACCGTTGGACACCACACTCAGGTTTAATTGACCGCCTTTGGGGGCTTGCGGATTGACATAGTCAAAGTGGCTGAAATTTTCCGGGTATTTGACGTCACCGTGCATGGCGATGCCATGCACGGGTTCTGGGGTTTCTATGGTGTTTTGTTCTGCGCTGGTAACCAGTGGAGTGGCCATCAGGGCCAGAGAGGTTATCAGTCCGGTCAGGCTCGGTGCTTTCCGTGTTTTTGTCATGGTTCTCGCACGTTATGGGCTGTTTCTTATGTCCACGTAGAGTACCAGACTTTGACCGGGTTGCAGATAACGGCTTGTATTAAGATCGTTCCATGATGCGATATCCCGCACATTCACTGAAAAACGGCTGGCAATGGTCGACAGCGAATCGCCACTTCGAACCCGGTAACCAACCTTTCGCACCATGGCTTTGCTGCGGGTGTTGCTGGCAGTGGTGGTCGGCTGCGCAGTCTTCGACCAGATCACCAACTCTTTACCGGGAATCAGTGGGTCCCCCGGTGCCATGCCATTCCAGGCAGCTACTTCTCTGACCGTCACCCGATGGTCGCGGGCGATATCCCAGAAAGTGTCGCCCCGGCGCACGTTGTAACGAACCTTGTTGCCGGCACGTTTCCGGTCCTGAGTGCGTTCCAGTCGTTGAGACTGGCTCAGGGCATAGGCTTCGGACCCTTTGGTCGAAGACGGTATCAACAGTTGCTGGCCAATACGGATCAGATCGCTGTCCAGTTTGTTGACCTGCTGGATAACCGCGGGCGTTGTGGAAAACCGGCGCGAGATAGTATTCAGGCTGTCGCCTTTGGCAACCCGGTAATTCTGCCAGGAAACACGTTGATCGGCAGGGAAGTTTGCCAGTGCGGTTCTGAAGGCCTCGGCATTGCCGGTTGGCACCAGCAGGCGGTGTGGGCCGTCTGGATTGGTTGCCCAGCGATTGTAGGAGGGGTTCAACAGGTAGATCTCGTCGATGTCCACCTTAGCCAGCTTGGCCGCCTGGGCCAGGTCGAGCTGTGAGCCGGTTTCAACGACTTCGAAATAGGGTTCGTTTTTAAGTGCCGGCAGCGTGATGCCGTAAGCTTTCGGATTGTCGAAAATCTTTGCCAGTGCGATCAGCTTGGGCACGTAGTGCCGGGTTTCTGTCGGCAACGTCAGGGACCAGAAGTCCGTGGGTTTGCCGGCCTTGCGGTTGCGGCGCATGGCGCTGGATACGGTACCACCGCCCGAATTATAGGCGGCCAGTGCCAACGTGTAATCGCCATCGAACCGGTTCGCCAGGCGCTCAAGGTAGGTCAGGGCAGCGTCTGTTGCGGCTAGTACATCGCGGCGGTCATCGTGCCACCAGCTCTGGGTGAGGCCGAAGTATTTGCCGGTTGAAGGGATGAACTGCCACAGGCCCGCGGCGCGGCCGTGGGAATAGGCAAACGGGTCGAAAGCACTTTCTACAACCGGCAACAGTGCCAACTCGGTCGGCAGGCCGCGCGATTCTGCCTCGCCAACGATGTGATGAAGGTAACGGGATCCGCGCTCTACCACTCGTTCAATATAACGGGGGTTGCGCACGTACCAGTCGAGTTGAGCCTGAACCCGCTGGCTGTCCACCGAGTGGTCCATCGCAAAACCGGCGCGCAACCGGTTCCACATATCGTTCTCGGACGCGTTGTCATCCGCCTTGAGTTTCGGGTTGTCCAGCTTTTCCCTGGCATCTTTTGCTTTTGCCTGAAGCTCAGGCGAAATGGCATCGTCCAGCGGAGCATCGACTGTGCCGGCATCTCCGTTGCCGGATTCAACCGATGCCATGAGTTCGCGATCCCCCTTGGCAACGACGACGTCATCGGATTCCAGCGGGCTTTCGTTGTCGCTCTGTGAGGATTCACCGAACCAGGCTGAAGGGGTGTGCCAGTTTTCTGCAATCTGACTACTGCTGCATCCTGCAAGGGCGGTTGTGGCGAGCAGAATGAAGGAAATTCGTTTGACCGGCATAATAGTGGATTCCGGGTGTTGCGGCCGGATGTATGTAAAAAATTCCGGCAGATTTAACAGGTTACGAACCATCTTGATCAGCGATTCTATGAGACGCTTTTCAAATGGGTCAAGGATGGTGATGTTACAGCTGTGAGAAGTAATGTTAACGAGCTTCTCAGGCACCCCGGCTCAGAAGTGATCTTTGCCATGGCGAACTGCTGCAAAAACCTCGACCGGACGAGTCACTGGCAGCCCTTGGGCCTCGCCATAGGGTTTAGTGGCTCGGATAACATCCGGGTCATCCCAGCGCAGAAACACGTTAAAAGCTTTCTCCTGCTCTAGGGTAGTCGGTACTGTTGGTTGCCCGGCTTCTCTTAATTGCATGCAGTGTCGCTCGAACTCAGCCAGAGGTTCGTCCTCTGGTAACCAATGGCGCGCAAAGTGGAGGTTGGCGAGGGTGTATTCGTGTGCGCAATACACCGCTGTGTTGTCGGGAAGCGTCCGCAGCGTGCTCAAGGAATGGAACATTTGCTCCGGCGTGCCTTCAAACAACCGTCCACAGCCCCCCGCAAACAGGGTGTCGCCACTGAAAAGTGCCGGCTTGCCATTAATCTCGGTAGAAGTGAAGTAAACAATGTGGTCCAGTGTGTGGCCCGGTGTGGCGGTAACGCTGAATGTAATACCTTGCCAGGAAACCGTCTCGCCGTGTTCGCGGCTTTCGGTCAGTTTTTTGAACGGAGACGAAGCGGGGCCGATGATCCGCACTTCGGGAAACTGTTCCTGCAGCTTGGCAATGCCACCGGTATGGTCCGGATGATGATGGGTGACCAGAATGGTATCCAGGGTCAGGTTCTGGCTGGCCAGATAATCGGCAACCGGCTGCGCCTGGCCGGGGTCCACCACCAGCGCCTTACCTGCCTGAGTGTCGGCAAGGCACCAGATATAGTTGTCAGAAAACGCCGGAACAGGATGAATGCTGAACATCGCGACCACATGTGCTTGGTGAATGTGACTGTTATGATAAAGCAACAGAGCGTTCACCCCAAGAAACCAGGTGCCGAAGGCGTCCTGAACAGAGGAATACAGTGTGGGATCTTCAGAGCCGATTGATTACGCAGCGCGGCATGAGAGTTTTGAACGCTGGTTTCAGACACCACTCGGGCGTTGTCTATTGGCAAGTCAGCGGAACGTACTGGACCGCGAACTGAGCAGAATCTATGGTGCAAGACAGCTTCAGGTAGGGTTGAGCCACCGATTGCCATTGGCCAGTAGCACGGATTTTGTTCAGAAGATCATCACGTCCCCGGCCTGGCACCCGCATATGCCGGACGGTGTTGCGGTGTGTGATGCGGATGAATTGCCATTTCCCGGCGATTCGATGGATCTCGTCATCCTGCACCACACGGTCGATTTTTCTCCAGACCCTCATCAGGTTCTGAGAGAATCGGCGAGGGTATTGCGGGGCGAGGGGAGAATTGCCGTGGTCGGCTTCAACCCTTTAAGTCTGTGGGGTATTCGCAGGCTGGTGTCGAGGCACAGGCAGGGGCCCTGGGGTGGGCGCTTTCTGATGCGTTCGCGCATGGAAGACTGGCTCAGGTTGCTGGGCTTTGCCCTGGAGTCCTCGTCAACGTATTTTTGTACAACGCCGGTTCAGCGCCGGGATGGTTACGGTGGCGCAGCGACCAACACAGCGCCCGGCCGGGCCAATATTATTCCCGTGGGAGCGTATTACTGTATCCTTGCGCGCAAACGGGTGTATGCGCCAATCCGGCGAAATCTTTCCTGGCGAAAGAGTAAAGTCATGGCGCTTCCCGGTGCAGTAGGCGCATCGAGGGGCTGCGCAAACAATGCATCCAGCAACATTGAAACAAAGGATAATTCCCGGGAGCGTTGATGACGGGCAAAGTAGTGATGTACACCGATGGCGCGTGTAAGGGTAACCCCGGGCCGGGTGGTTGGGGCGTGGTGTTGCGTTATGGTGGCGCCGAGAAAACCCTGCACGGAGGTGAGAAACAGACCACCAACAATCGAATGGAACTGATGGCTGCGATACAGGGGCTGAGGGCCTTGAATCGTGCCTGTCAGGTGGAGCTGTACACGGACTCCCAGTACGTCCGGAAGGGAATCACCGAATGGCTGGCAGGCTGGAAGCGTAATGGCTGGAAAACGTCCGCAAGAAAGCCGGTCAAGAACGCTGACCTGTGGCAGGAGCTGGACAACGAAACGGCGCGCCACCAGGTCAACTGGCATTGGGTGAAGGGGCATGCGGGTGATCCGGGTAACGAGCTGGCCGATGAGTTGGCGAATCTCGGCGTAGCCGGGCTCACGGGTGCCTGAGTTGCCTCGTTACTATTTCTGATGTTGTTTGAAGGTTTGCAATGAGACAGATTGTACTGGATACCGAAACCACGGGTATTGACCCGAACGCGGGTCACCGCATCATCGAAATCGGGTGCGTGGAAGTGGTGGAGCGCCAGCTTACCGGCCGAAACTACCACGTCTATATCAACCCGGATCGCGAGGTTGAAGCCGAGGCCATTACCATTCACGGCATCACCAATGAATTTCTGCGAGACAAACCCAAGTTCTCCGAAGTTGCCGAGGAGTTCTTCGAATTTATTGACGGTGCGGAACTTGTTATTCACAACGCAGCGTTTGACGTTGGCTTCATGGACGCCGAATTTGCGCGGCTGAAACCGGTACGTAAGACGGCCAATCACTGCGGTATTGTTGATACCCTGGCAATTGCCCGGGCCAAACATCCGGGCCAGAAGAACAATCTGGACGCTCTGTGCAAACGCTACGGTGTAGACAACTCAAACCGGGAGTTGCACGGCGCTTTGCTCGATGCCGAGATTCTGGCCGACGTGTACTTGCTGATGACCGGTGGTCAGACCGCCTTGTCACTCGACGCGGGAGCGGGTGAGAACGGTGGCGTGCGTGGGCTGCGAAGGGTTCGGCAGGACCGGCCTCGTTTGGCCGTGGTGCGGGCCACTGATGAAGAGGTCAGGGCGCACGATGAGTTCATGACGATAATCGAAAAGCAGGCAGGCCAGACCCTGTGGAGCAAGCTGAACGCTCCAGAGTGAGATCTGTGTCTGACTGTACCATTTGTTACATTTGGCCTTTCTTGAGCTACTTGAGTTTTGTGTTATAAGTAATGATAAGTTCGCCATTTTTCCGCGAACCGATTCAGCTCGGCGAGGGTTGCGGAGCAAACAATAAAGTTGTCCCACCCCGGGCAGCCAATGTTCACATGCAGGAAGCGGTAGTCTCCGCAAAGTAACAGGAAGCGTTTATGGTTCAATCGTCTCTGGCGACGAAATCGCAGTCGTTTGATCTGGTCAAAAGTGAAATTGAGCAGACCATCAAACAGGCAGAATCCAGCCTTGAGCGTTTTCAGGAAAACCGTGAAAGCGGTGAGGACCTGCAGAACTGTGTCGATTTCCTGAATCAGTTGAGGGGAATCTTTATCCTCGTAGAGCTGCGTGGCGGAACCCTGCTTTGTCAGGAAGCCGTGAGCCTGGCCAATGATGTGCCGGTTGGTGCCAACGACGATAAGAACATTTTGCTCACTACGCTCAACAGCTCGCTGTTTATTCTTCGTCGCTACGTCGAGTATTACCATCAGCAGCGCGAAGACCACCCCGAGTTGCTGCTGCCGGTTATCAATGAATTACGGGAAGCCCGAAAGGAAAAGCCCTATCCGGAATCGTGTTTCTTTGATGTCGATGTCCGCGAACGACCAGACTTCTGCTGTGATCTGGCCCTTCGTCCCCTTGAGGGGGATGAGGCCGAATACGAAATTCTTGCCCGTCGTATGCGGCTGACCTTCCAGGTTGCCTTGCTCGGTATACTCCGTGAGCGCAATGAGGTGGTCAGCAAAAAGCTGATGGCGCGGGCGGCCCGTGGCCTTGCCCGGTTGTGCCAGGGTGCGCCGATGGGCCAGATGTGGTGTCTGCTGGCGATGGTGTCAGATGCCATGCTCGACAGGGCCATGGGCTTCAGCAAAGCTCGTAAACGCCTGCTCATGCGGCTTGAAAAATACGCGCGTGAAGTAGTTTACGTCGGTAAGGTTGCGACCGCTAAAGACGCGCCGGATTCCATTGTCAAAGACCTTGTTTATCTGTTGTATCGCAGTGGCTCAGCAAACCCGGAAGTCACCAAAGTGCTTGGCGCCTACAAGCTGGCGCCCTCGGATTTTCCGGACTCCATGCTCGATGCCCACGCCCGCCGGCTCTATGGCCCGGGTTCCGATGTACTCCGCTCCCTGTCTGAAGCGTTACAGGAAGAACTGAACCAGTTGAAAGACAAGCTGGACATCATTGAGCGGGGCATTGAGCCAGATCTTGCGGAACTGGCCTCGATCGCCGATGCTCTGGAGCGATTGGCAAATACCCTGTTGATGTTGGACCTTAACCGTCTGGCCGGTATCGCCCGGGAAGAAGCTGGCAGACTGCGCAAGTGGGAATCCGAAAATCGCTTACCGGCAGAAGAAGAGCTCTACCGTCTGGCCGATTCGGTGTTGGGTGTTGAAGATGCGGTGATGCAGATTGTCACCCGGGGCATTACCTCTGAAACTGATGCTCTCGCCGGTGTGACCGGACGGCGGGAGGAATCAATCTATCTGCAGGAAGCAATCTGGGTTGTGGCTGAAGAAGCTCGTGGTGCCTTGACCCTTGCCAAGCGTGCCATCACCGCGTTCATTGAATCGGACTACGACAAGCTGCACCTGGCTAACCTGCCGGGGACCCTCCACAGTATCTGGGGCGGTCTTGAGATGGTTAACGATCCTAAGGCAGCAGGCGTCATCGCCCGCGTTGCGGTGTCTATTCAAGAGCGATTGCTGGATTCGAGAGAACCGCCGGCCTTACCGGTGCTGGAGGCACTGGCTGACGCTCTGACCTCGCTGGAGTATTACATTGAGAGCATTGGTCGTCGGGAAGAAAGCAACGCTGACCTGCTGAAACTGGCGGAATCATCGCTGGCTGACGTCGGGCTCTAACGGGCGTCGGATTCCGGATACAAAAAAACCTGCGATCTAGCGCAGGTTTTTTTGTGGAACATTCAGCAGGGGATTAACCCATGTTGAACAGTTCGCCCAGCTTGGTAGCCAGCATCATGTCGCCTTCAGCGCGCAGCTGTCCGGCCATGAACGCCTGCATGCCGTCAGTTTCGCCAGAAACAATGCCCTGCAGGGTTTCAGAGTTCATGATCAGGGTAACGGAAGGGTCGTCGTGAGCGCCTTCGTTCATCTTGCAGGAACCGTCTTTGATTTCCAGGTTGTACGTCTTGTCATCTTCAATGTCGAACTGGAACACCAGGTCCAGGCCCTGTGCTGCGTCTGCGTTGAAATTCTGTTCCAGTTTTTCAAATACCTGAGCTACAGACATTATTTTACCCTTTTAAATGGTTGTCTTGTCATGATGACGGCTTAACATCCCTGGCATCAGAAGGCTTGATAACAGCCCGGGTAGCGCCGACCTCGCCATCCGACTTTATGGTTACCGTGGATTCATGTCAAGCTTGATCGAACGCTTGTTTTAATTTCTTCGGGCTTATCACTCCTGGTGCGACAGAGTACACTCACGAGTCAGCAAATAGCGCATTGGAGACTGCATTTTGGAATTTATTACCGAGTACGGCTTGTTCCTGGCCAAGGTGGCAACTTTTGTAGTGGCAGCCATCATTCTTGCCTCAATTATTTTCTCTGCAACACAGCGCGGACGGGATGACCACGAGGACGAAGGTGAGCTGAAAATACGCAAACTGAATGATCAGTACCGGAAACTGAAGGAGTCAATTCAGGCCAGATTGATGTCGGATGCCGAATACAAGGTCTGGGAAAAGCAGAAGAAAAAAGAAGACAAGGCAGAAAAGAAAGCCGCCAAATCCGGAAAGAAGCAGAGCGATGCCGAAAGCGAGCCAAAGCGGCGCATCTATGTCATCGATTTTGATGGTGACATCAAAGCCAGTGATACCGACACCCTGCGCCGCGCTGTATCGGCCGTCCTGAGTGTTGCCGACCCGGAAAGAGACGAAGTGGTTATCCGCCTGGAAAGCGGTGGTGGCCTGGTACACGCCTACGGATTGGCTTCTGCCCAGCTGGACAGAATCCGCAGCAAGGGCGTACCCCTGACCGCCTGCGTTGATAAGGTTGCCGCCAGTGGCGGCTACATGATGGCGTGCGTGGCGGATAAAATTGTGGCCTCACCGTTTGCGGTCCTGGGCTCCATTGGCGTGGTCGCGCAGCTGCCGAACTTCCACCGCTTCCTTCAAAAGAACGATGTGGATTTCGAGGTGCTGACCGCCGGCGAGCATAAGCGCACACTGACGGTCTTCGGCGAGAACACCGAGAAAGGCCGCCAGAAGTTTCTCGCTGATCTCGAAGATACCCACGGTTTGTTTAAGGAATACGTCAGTGAGCGCCGGCCGGGGCTGGATATCCAGGCGGTTGCCAACGGCGATATCTGGTTTGGCAAGCGGGCTCTGGAAGTAAACCTGATCGACGAAATCAAAACCTCCGACGAATATCTCATTGAAGCCTGTGACCGCGGCGACGTAGTCTCGGTATCATTCCAGCATAAACGCACCTTGCCGGAACGTCTCGGGTTGGCCACCAGCGCCGCATTGGAGCACACCGTGTGGAAAGTGCTGAGCGCCTTCCGAAACCAGAAAATTCAATAGCCAATTGAAAACGGGATTAACGATGACAACCAACACCGAATTCAAAGCCTGGCGTGTAGACAACGTTGACGGTGAATACCAGGGCGCCGAGCAGACTCTTAACACCGCGGACCTTCCAGACGGTGAGGTGCTGATCAAGGTCAGCCATTCATCGCTGAACTACAAAGACGCACTGTCTGCCTCCGGCAACAAAGGCGTCACCCGCTCATTTCCGCACACCCCGGGTATTGATGCCGCCGGTGAGGTGGTTGAATCCGCCACTGGAACCCCAGCTGTTGGTTCTCAGGTGATTGTCACGGGTTACGACCTGGGCATGAACACTGCGGGCGGCTTTGGTGAATACATCCGTGTACCCGCTACCTGGTGTGTGCCCATGGCGAAAGGCTGGGATGCCCGGACGGCGATGGTTTACGGTACTGCCGGCCTCACCGCCGGCCTGTGCGTCCAGAAACTCCTTACCATGGGTGTCCGACCAGAGCAGGGCAGCGTAGCCGTCACCGGCGCCAGCGGCGCGGTTGGTAGCGTTGCCGTCGAAATCCTGGCTAATCTCGGTTTCGATGTTGTGGCCATCAGTGGAAAAGCCGACCACGTGGACATGCTGAAAACGCTCGGCGCCAAAGAAGTCCTCGGTCGGGATGCCCTGAGCGAAGACAAAAAGCCGATGCTCAAGCCGGTATTTGCGAACGCAGTCGACACGGTAGGTGGCACCCCATTGGCCGAGTTGCTGAAGCAGATCCTGCCAGGTGGCTCCGTGTCCATCTGCGGGCTCGTTGCAGGCCCTCAGCTGAACACGACCGTGCTCCCATTCATACTGCGCGGCATTAACTTGCTTGGCGTTGACTCGGTTGAAATTCCGCTGGCGGAGAAGGAAGCGGTCTGGACCAAACTCTCTGGTGAATGGAAGTGCCCGAAAGCTGAGGCGTCAGCCAAAGACATCAGCCGGGCTGAACTGGATGGAGCACTCAAGGCGTTTCTCAAAGGGGCCTCCGCCGGGAAGATCGTGTTGGACCATTCCAAAAGCTGAAGGAAAAAAGTCAGGTGCTCCAGAACACCCAGGTTTCGCAGCCAGCGCAACCGCTGATGGAGTATAGACAGAAGGGAGGGGGCATCGCTGTTGCCCCCGCCCTTCCTGCTCAGAGTAGAGCGGTCAGGAGAGCAGGATCAGGAGGCACGACGCCGAAACAAAGGCAATGTGTTATGGGTATCCGCCTGATAAGTCTGTGAGAAAAAGTTGAGACACCGGGCTGCCTTGGAAATATCCTTGTCAGCCCGCAGCACGTAAGAATCAAACCCGCAGCGTTTCATGAATTGCAGCTGATCCAGAAGCACATCACCAACCGCACGCAACTCTCCCCCATAACCGAACCGCTCCCGCAGTAGTCGGCCGATGCTGTAACCTCGACCGTCAACAAAACGCGGGAAGTTCACAGCAATCAACGGCAGCTCATTTACCTTGCCATCCAGCATTTCCGGCTCATCGTGACTGTCAAACCAGACGCCGAGATCTTCACGGCCAGCATAGTGCTCATGGCCCGCAAGCCACAGATCAACCGGAATCAACGCCGGTTGGCCCACGGGAATATCCAGCGAGTCGCCATCTGCAGGGCGAGCAACTAAAACCCAGTTATCGTTACGAACAGTGCCATCAGAGGCAATAACATCAGGCATACACCCGCTCCTTGAATGGATCAAGACCAACCCGGCGATACGTGTCCAGGAACGTTTCTTCTTCAGTTCGTGTTTCCACAAACACATCGATGATCTTCGCGATCACCTCGGGCATGTCCTCCTGGGCGAAAGACGGCCCCAGAATCTTTCCGATATTGGCATCGTGTTGAGATGAGCCGCCGAGACTGACCTGATAAAACTCAGCGCCTTTCTTGTCGACACCCAGCACACCGATATGGCCTACATGATGATGACCACAGGCATTCATGCAGCCTGAGATGTTCAGATCGATAGGGCCAAGGTCATACAGATAGTCCAGATCGTCAAACCGTCGCTGGATGGCATCGGCTACCGGAATGGATTTGGCGTTTGCCAAAGCACAGTAATCTCCGCCGGGGCAGCAAATAATGTCCGTCAGCGTATTCAGGTTGGCGGTCGCGAACCCCATCGGCTTAATGGCCTGCCACAGCTCGAACAGGCGATCCTGGCGAACGTCTGCCAGTACAACATTCTGCTCGTGGGTCGCACGGGCTTCGCCGAAACTGTATTCGTCTGCCAGGTCCGCAACCTGCTCCAACTGGCGATCAGTGAGGTCGCCAGGAGGTGTGCCGGTTCGTTTCAGCGTGAGCGTAACGATCGCGTAGCCGGGCTTCTTGTGTTCGTGCACGTTGTGGGTAAGCCAGCGATCGAAGTCACGATGCTCGAATCTTTGCTGACTCAGGGTGTCAGTGACATCCTCCAGAGCTTCATAGGCAGGCTCGGTGAAGTATCCCTGCACACGGGCAATTTCCTCATGAGATAACCGAGTCGGAGAGTGTTTGATCTGCTCCCACTCAGCTTCTACTTTCTGTGCGAAGGTTTCCGGGCTCAGGGCTTTCACCAGAATCTTGATTCGGGCCTTGAACTTGTTGTCGCGCCGACCATACCGGTTGTAAACCCGGACGATTGCTTCGAGATAGGTCAGAAGATCAAGCTCCGGCAGGAAGGTGCGGATCACTGGCCCAACCATCGGGGTCCGACCCAGGCCGCCCCCAACATGTACCTGGAAGCCAAGTTCTCCCTGATCGTTGCGGACCATCTGCAGGCCGATGTCGTGCACCTGAATCGCCGCGCGGTCGGTGTGCTCAGACGCATTTACCGCAATCTTGAACTTCCGTGGCAGGAAGGCAAATTCCGGGTGAAACGTTGACCACTGGCGGATAATTTCGCAATAAGGGCGCGGGTCGGCAATCTCATCTTTCTGAACACCGGAAAATGGATCGGTGGTGGTATTCCGTATGCAGTTGCCGCTGGTTTGGTTGGCATGCATCTCAACTTCCGCCAACTCGGCGAGAATGTCGGGTACATCTTCAATACGCGGCCAGTTCAGCTGGATATTGGTTCGGGTGGTTACGTGGGCGTAGCCTTTGTCGTAATCACGGGTGATTCTGGCCAAACGGCGCAATTGCCGGGAGCGGAGCATGCCGTAAGGCACACAGATCCGCAGCATGGGTGCAAGGCGCTGGACATAAAGACCGTTCTGCAAGCGGAGGGGAAGAAACTCCTCCTCGGAAAGTTCACCCGCCAGGGCGCGCTCGGTTTGATCCCGGAACTGGGCAACGCGCTCAGCGGCAATTTGCCGGTCGTGCTCATCGTAAACGTACATAGTGGAACGTCCTGCCTGCTAACATCAGAAAAGCTCATGATTTCCGGCCACAGCTGGATAGGCTGCGCCTTATTCCTGTGAGGCAGGATAACACCGGGTTTTTATTCTCAAAACGATTATTTCAAAATATCATTATCGATTCAGGTGATAAGCAACGCGCACAAGAACTGGACGAATGTCAATTTCCTGCTTTAATTTGATCTGTACCCCTGATAACAAAAATGCAGCTTTGGAGGTGTGATTTATGAGTAAAGCGGAGCGTTCAGATAGCCTGGCAGATTCAGTAGCAGCGGTGTTCCTGGTATTGCTGTCGGTGGCATTCGCCGTCGTCTGGGTCGCTGGCCAATAGCATCGTTACTGGCCAGCAAGTACCAGGTTGACCACCAGAATCAGCCCGCCAACAAAGGCGGCCGTGAACAGGAGCCCGGCAATAATATAGGGTAGGGCACTGTGGCTGGAAAAGTCCTCCTGCCGGCGCTTGTCTGACTGAACTCCCAGAGCGCCGGCAAGAATGCTTTGCATGATTTTCAGAACGCCCGGCGTGCCGGGCTTCTTTGCATCGTTGTCGTTATTGTTATTCTTCGCAACGTCTTTCATAGTGTCAATCCTGTCTATTCCGCCGGATCGTAAGCCAGGCTTGGCATCAGCCAGCGCTCAGCTTCGGCTTTGGAAATACCCTTACGCTCAGCATAGTCCTCAACCTGATCCACGCCAATTTTGCCGACCGCGAAGTACTTTGAGTCCGGGTGAGCGAAATACCAGCCGGAGACGGCGGCCGTCGGGAACATCGCAAAATGCTCGGTTAGCACCAGATCGATGTTGTCAGTGGCTTCCAGCAGCTTGAACAGCGTGGCCTTCTCGGTGTGATCAGGGCAAGCGGGATAGCCCGGAGCCGGGCGGATACCGCGATAACGTTCCTTGACCAGGTCCTCATTGGCCATCTGCTCGCCTGTGGCGTAGCCCCAGAATTCTTTACGAACCCGTTCGTGCATACGTTCCGCGAAGGCTTCAGCCAGGCGATCAGCCAGTGCTTTGACCATAATGGCGTTGTAGTCGTCGTGCTTGTCCTTGAACTCCAGGGAAAACTCTTCCGCGCCAATGCCTGTTGTCACAGCAAAACCGCCGACATAGTCGAGCTTGTGTGAACTCTCCGGTGCAACGAAGTCAGACAGCGCCATCATGGGTTTGCCCGGGGCTTTTTCATCCTGCTGACGAAGGTGGTGCAGGGTGGTCAGCTCTTCAGTGCGGGATTCGTCGGTGTAAACAACAACATCATCACCCCGACGATTGGCCGGCCAGAAACCGATGACACCACGAGCAGTTACGCGCTTCTCTTCGACCATTTGCTTGAGAATCTTCTGGGCATCGTCGAACAGACTGCGGGCCGCTTCACCGCGCTTCGGATCATCGAAAATCGCCGGGTACTTGCCAGAGATGTCCCAGGAAATAAAGAACGGTGTCCAGTCGATATAGTCGACCAACTCTGAAAGATCGTAGTTATCAAACACGCGCACGCCAGTGAAGGCCGGGCGCGGTGGCTCATAGCCTTCAAAGTTGATTTCAGGAGCGCGATCCCGTGCTTCCTTCAACGACACCAGCTTGGTGCGATCACCACGGTTCTTGCGACGTTCGCGGATTTCGTCGTACTCGGTGCGGGCCGCTTCAACAAATGCCGGCTTGGCGGTCTTGCTCAGCAGTTGCGATGCGACGTTTACGCAACGGGACGCGTCAGACACATACAGGGCGATGTCGTTCTTGTAGTGCGGCTCAATCTTGACCGCCGTGTGGGCTTTGGAGGTGGTGGCGCCGCCGATCATCAGTGGAATGTGGAAGTCCAGCCGCTGCATCTCACGGGCTACGTGTACCATCTCATCCAGTGAGGGGGTTATCAGACCGCTCAGGCCGATAATGTCGACATTCTCCTTTCTGGCGGTTTCCAGAATCTTTTCGCAGGGCACCATGACGCCCATGTCGATGACTTCATAGTTGTTACACTGGAGCACCACACCGACGATATTCTTGCCAATGTCGTGAACGTCACCTTTGACCGTGGCCATCAGGATTTTGCCCTTGGCCTGCTGGTCCTCGGACTTTTCAGCTTCGATAAACGGAATCAGGTGCGCCACCGCCTGCTTCATTACCCGGGCACTCTTGACCACCTGGGGCAAAAACATTTTGCCGTCGCCGAACAGGTCGCCGACCACATTCATGCCGGCCATCAGCGGTCCTTCTATCACTTCAATCGGATGATTGGCCTCAAGCCGGCAGGCTTCGGTATCTTCAATGATAAAGGCGGTAATCCCTTTAACCAGGGCATGTTCAAGGCGTTTCAGGACCGGCCACTGGCGCCAGGCGAGGTCTTCTTCCTGGGTTTTGCCGCCTTTGCTTTTGAACTTCTCTGCCGCTTCGAGCAGCCGGTCGGTTGAATCCTGACGGCGGTTCAGAACGACGTCTTCAACCAGCTCTTTCAGGTCTGGTTCGATCTCATCGTAGATGACCAGTTGGCCGGGATTCACAATGCCCATGTTCATGCCCGCCTTGATGGCGTGGTACAGGAACACCGAGTGAATCGCTTCGCGCACAGCATCGTTGCCGCGGAAGGAGAAAGAGACGTTGCTCACGCCACCGGAGATGGAGGCGTGTGGGAGGTTCTCCCGGATCCAGCGGGTGGCGTTGATGAAATCCACCGCGTAGTTGTTGTGCTCTTCGATGCCGGTGGCGATGGCAAAGATGTTCGGGTCAAAAATGATATCACCCGGGTTGAAGCCGATGCTTATCAGCACATCATAGGAACGCTTACAGATCTCGGTCTTTCGCTGGTAGGTGTCAGCCTGACCATCTTCGTCAAAAGCCATGACCACCACCGCCGCGCCGTAACGCATGCAGTCACGGGCACGCTTGATAAACTCTTCCTCGCCTTCTTTCAGGCTGATGGAGTTCACCACCGCCTTGCCCTGAATGCACCGCAGGCCGGCTTCGATAACTTCCCACTTGGAAGAATCGATCATCAGCGGCACCCGGGAAATGTCCGGCTCAGAGGCCACCAGATTGAGGAAAGTGACCATCACTTCCTTCGAGTCCAGCATGCCCTCATCCATGTTGATATCGATGATCTGGGCGCCGTTCTCGACCTGGTCCCGAGCCACACTCAGGGCCTCTTCGTACTGCTCTTCCTTGATCAGCCGCAGGAAACGCTTGGAGCCGGTCACGTTGGTGCGCTCACCCACGTTGATGAACAGGGTGTTCTCGTCACCGGTGAACGGCTCCAGTCCGGCCAGGCGCAGGGCTTTCGGGCGCTCGGGAATTTGCCGGGGCGGGTATTTGGCGACTGCTTTGGCGATCGCCTCAATGTGTTCGGGGCGGGAGCCGCAGCAGCCACCGATGATGTTCAGGAAGCCGTCTCTGGCAAAGCCTTCGATGATCTCCGCCATTTCCTCCGGGGTCTGGTCGTACTCACCAAACTCGTTGGGCAGGCCGGCGTTGGGGTGGGCGGATACATAGGTTTCGGCCTTGTTGGCCAGCTCTTCTACATACGGTCGTAATGCGTCTGCGCCCAGTGCACAGTTGAGGCCCACGGAAATTGGCCGGGCGTGGGCGATGGAGTTGTAGAAAGCTTCGGTGGTCTGGCCGGACAGAGTGCGCCCAGAGGCATCGGTAATGGTGCCGGAAATCATGATCGGCAGTTCGATACCGCTGTCTTCGAAAAACTGTTGGGTGGCGTAGATGGCGGCCTTGGCGTTCAGGGTGTCGAAAATGGTTTCGATCAGGATCAGGTCGGAACCACCTTCAACCAGGCCGGATACCGCTTCGTAATAGTTGTCCACCAGAGTCTGGAAGTCGACGTTCCTGTAGCCCGGATTGTTCACGTCCGGTGACAGCGACGCCGTGCGGGAGGTGGGGCCTACGGCACCGGCCACAAACCGCGGTTTGTCGGGATTTTTGGCGGTGTATTCGTCGGCGATCTCTCGTGCCAGCCTGGCGGAGGCAACGTTCAGCTCCCGTGCCAGAGATTCCATGCCGTAGTCGGCCTGAGACAACTGGGTGGAGTTGAAGGTGTTGGTTTCGATAATATCCGCACCGGCGTCCAGATATTCCGCGTGGATATTGCGGAGCAGGGCAGGCTGGGTAAGGTTGAGCAGATCGTTATTGCCCTGGACATCGCGGTCGTAATCCTTGAACCGATCGCCCCGGAAAGCGGCTTCGTCCAGTTTCTGGTTCTGGATCATGGTGCCCATGGCACCGTCAAGAACAATAATCCGTTCCTTGAGGGCTTGGTGGAGCTGTTCCAGACGGGTGTTGCGATCGGTCATAGGGAAATCTTCCGGATGTCGTGAATAACGTCGTATTACGGTCAATGGCGCCGGATCATAGCAAAAATGCGGCAGTGCGTCTTAGTACAGATGATCATTATCAAGTGCCTGAAAGCGTTGCCCCGTTAACCGGCTGATAGGGGAAACTCATTATCCCATTAATGCCCGACTATTTTACTTGGTCTTTTAAGTTCCTGCGAACTCTCCTAAAATAGAAACCACATTTGAAAACAGGTAGGAAGCATGGCTCTGGTAACTGTGACTGATTCCGCACGAGACTATCTCGCAAGTCTGATTGAGAAGCAGGATGTCGAAGGCATGGGTGTTCGTATTTTCGTTACCCAGCCAGGTACACGTAACGCGGAAACCTGTTTGGCCTATTGCCCGCCAAATGAAGTGGTTCCCACTGACGAAACCGTCGATCTTGAAAAGTTCATGCTGTATCTGGACCACAATTCGGTACCGTTTCTTGAAGAGGCGTTCGTCGACTACTCGAAGGATCAGATGGGTGGGCAGCTCACCATCAAGGCCCCGAACGCCAAGGTGCCACAGGTATCCGACGACGCACCGCTGCCAGATCGGGTGAAATACGTACTGGCTTCTGAAATCAACCCCAACCTGGCTGCCCACGGTGGTGATGTCTCGCTGGTCGAGATTGTTGAAGAGTCGGTGGCGGTCCTCCGTTTCGGTGGCGGTTGTCAGGGTTGCTCGGCGGTGAGTCTGACGCTGAAACAGGGCGTAGAGAAAACACTGAAAGAACGGGTGCCTGAGATCACCGCAGTGCGGGACGTTACCGATCACACCCAAACTGAAAACGCCTACTATCAGTAATACCCCTCCGTGTTTGGGCAGCTGCCGGCGCCATGCCGGCAGCCTGCCACAGACACTCATGCTGGCTGGCTACACGGCCAATGCCGGTTTTCTTTCGTTACTTCATTATTCGTCACATAACTAGATGATTTGCCCGGTTATGATTCCGGGCCATAACCAATGGCGTGATTTGGCAGTCAGCAGGCTGTCGGCTTTGATCCTGGGGTAACACTTGTCTGATTTTGCGCTCATATCTGTGCCGGTGGTGGCTGCATTTGTTGGCTGGTTCACTAATTGGCTCGCGATACAGATGTCCTTCTATCCGGTGCAGTTTATCGGAGTCGGCGTTATTGGCTGGCAGGGCGTCATTCCCCGTAAGGCCGAGAAAATGGCCCACATCTGTATCGACCGGACGCTTCAGCACTTCGGTGATCTTAATTCGGTCTACCAGAAACTGGAGCCCCAGCGAATTGTTCAGCAGGTGGTCGCACAGGTGACACCCAGAATGGATGAGTACATCGATGAGGTGATGTATGAGGTTCAGCCGGTGCTGTGGGATAACCTGCCTTTGTTTGTTCGCGCCAGAATCTACCAGTGGGCGCGACAGCAGCTGCCATCACGGATTGAGGAGCTGGTAGAAGATTTCGGCGACGACCTCAACGATCTGGTCGACCTGAAGGCGCTGTTGAGCCGAGAGCTGCGTAACCATCCGGATCTTATGAACCGGATATTCCAGCAGGCTGGATCAGTTGAGCTGCAATCCGTTATCAATCGAGGCGCTTTGATCGGCGGTGTGTTGGGTGCGCTGCTTGCACCGCTCTGGTTGAAGTATCCCGAACCCTGGGCGTTGCCTTTGGGCGGCTTTCTGATTGGCTTTGTGACCAATTGGCTGGCGATCAACCTGATTTTTTCACCACTTCGGCCTCGCCGGTTCCTGTTCTGGCGGATTCAGGGGCTGTTTCTGCGTCGGCAGGATGAAATCAGTGAGATCTGGGCACGCCTGGTCGCGGATGAGCTGATTACTGTTGAAAAAGTGGCTGATGCCATGATCAACGGGGATCAGGGCGCTCGCACCCGCGCGATTCTTCAGAAACACCTGAGACCCATGCTGGACGATTCGGTCGTGCTCAAGCTTGCCGCACAGGTCAGCGTTGGTATGACCGGTTATACCGATCTTAAGCGTGCGATGAATGATAAAGCCGTTCACGCTACCCGGGATGTGTTTTCAGATCCGGCCTTCAACAAGGAGCGGGCGCCCGTGGTTGCGGGTGTCTTGTCCCGGCAGATGAAAGCACTGCGACCGGAGGAATTCCAGGACATCCTGCGCCCGGCATTCCGGGAGGAAGAATTGCAATTGATGGTGGTGGGCGGTTTATTTGGCGCTCTCGCGGGCTTGATTCAGTTTCTTGCCATCCACCCGTTATCCATGACAGCTTTGGGGCTATAACCTGAGGAACCACGCTATGCCAATGTGGATGCAGATTACGATTCAGGTGCTGATCACGGTGGTATCGGTACTGGCCGCATTGAGCGGCTTCTGGTACCTGATCGTTCGGCCCTGGCTTGCTGTAAAAGTGCGGGAAGTTATTGAGGCTGCTGAAGGTATCGAGCCGAAGGTGACACGAGGCGTTCAGAAAGGCGTTGCAGATGCGGTTCGCCAGATTCCCCAAAACGCCTGGGATGGCGCGACCAAAGATTCTACCAAACAATTCCTGAAGTTCGGGTCCAGCCTGTTCGAGAATGGCCTGAGCAGTTTTCTTGGAGGTGCCGCTGAAATGCAGCAGCACCGACGCGGAGACGGCAAAACCGAGCCAGGCCCTGACGATCGGCCGCGCTGATCAGAGGCAATTGGTTGGCCTGGGTAACCCGGCAATCTTGCAGGCCGTTTTTGCCGGGGTGCCAGGGAATAGCTGCATAAGGTAGATGCTGTTGCCTTTGTCTTCGCCAAGCGCCTCTCTGACCGCTTTCACAAACAGCCGGTTTGATGGCGGCGACATGTCATGTGCTTTATAGAAATCCCTCAAAAACTCTATGATTTCCCAGTGATTCGGGGTCAGTTCGATAGCGTCTTCGCGGGCAATAATGTGCGCGGCGTCCGGAGACCAGCTGTTGGCATCTTCCAGAAAACCTTCGTTGTTCCGTTCGGGTAGGTCAGGGTGGTTCATGGGCTACCAAGTAATAATCTTATGGTGATTTTCAGTCAGGCGAACCAGGCCGTCATAGTCAATCAGACGTGCCTCCTCGCAAACGCTCTGAAGTCCGCGAGCCTCGACGTCTGCCGACAGTGCAAGCCAGTGTTCAGGTAGTGTAAGACCGCTGTCAGCGCAGGCGAGAACCGCGTTCTCGGCCAGCACCACGACATCGTGTGATGACAGGGCTTGCATGCACGCGACGAACCTTGGCTGATCCGGTGCCTTGTTCACTAAGTGGAGGGTGCCAATGGCTGGTTTTCTATCGGACATGGTGTTCGCCTCTATCCTGCGAATGCAACGCTGCTGTAATCATTCAGGGTGTCCTGAATGTGATCTGTGAACGCCACACCTGGCAGCATGGATTGCTCAGTCAGCCCGTAACGTGCACAGGCTGCTTGATCCGCGATGATGGCTTCAACGCCAAACAGTGCTGCTGCTGACAGATTCTTTTCAACAGACTTTTGGCCGAGCCCTGCCGGCTTCTGGTTGGTGCGAAGCCAGTTAACTCCCGCGCCGGTGAAAAGCAGGGCAGAAGGCTGGTCAAAGGCGGCCAGCGAGAACACCATATCCAGCGCTTCGCGCCCGGCCCAGGAGCCGTAGGGTGCCTGGTCAACAACGATGAGTGTTTTCACTTTTAGCCACCCCCGTGAAAGTACAGGACCCGGTCAGACTTCAGATTGCCTTCCACCCATTCGCCCAGTCCGGCAATTTCGAATCCTGAGCGAAGGTTGCTGGCGGGCAGTTCGTAGCGGGCCTGCTCGGTTGTATCAATGATGCCGCGACGCAAAGCGGATGCAATGCAGGCGGTTGCCGGTATGTTGTGCGTTTCCAGAAACGTCGACCATTCGCTTGGCCAGTGAGTTTCGTCGGATGGAGGCGAGCTCAGGCTTGATGCCAGGTGGACACCGTCTCCGTACAGAAATATACGGTCAATTTGATGGCCTGCGCTCAGTGCAGCCCTGGCAAACATGAGAGCTGTCTGGGGCGCTTGCGATGCCCAGGGGGCACCGGTAATGACCAGCGTGTAGGTTAATGGTTTGGGCATGCGTATGATTTGACCGGACAAGGATGCGATCAGGAAGTGTACCTAAAGCAGAAACCCCGGCAAAGGCCGGGGTTTCTGGTGTCTGGTTCAGCAGGCTGAATCATTCGTCGCCTGAGAAGGCGCCAATCAGGTGCAGCAAGCTGACAAACAGGTTGTAGATGTTCAGGTACAGCCCGGTTGTGGCCATGATGTAGTTGGTTTCGCCACCGTTAACGATACGGCTCGTATCGTAAAGGATGAAGCCAGACATCAGGAACACTACCGCTGCGCTGATGGCCAGGCTGAAGGCGGTGATCTGTACGCCGAACAGGCTGGCGACAAAGGCGCCCAGCATGCCCACGATAACCACCATCAAGCCTGCAACCAGCATGCCGCGCATGAAGCTGAAGTCCTTCTTGGTGGTCAGGACGTAGCCAGACAGCCCCAGGAACACCACGGCTGTTCCGCCAAGCGCCTGCATCACAATCTGACTACCGTTAGAAAACTGCAGGTAGTGCATCAGGATCGGGCCAAGAGACAGGCCCAGCAGACCGGTGAAAGCGAATACGACACCAATGCCGGCGCTGCTGTTGGCAGTACGCGGGAGGACAAGCCAGACCAGAGCCAGAGCACCAAGGCTGCATACGAGGCTTGCGCCGCGGCTGAGACCAATGCTCATGGAAACGCCTGCCATGACGGCACTGAACAGAAGTGTCATTGCCAGG
>DATGQY010000153.1:0-14816 GCA_035303925.1 Marinobacter sp.
TGGTTTTTGGAATCTCGTCGTTACTGGGGATCATCCAGTTAATGCTGGCCAGAAAGATTCTTGCCGATGGCAGCGCCAACATCATTCCCCTGTGTGTGGGGTCAGGCAACACCGGGTACTTCGGGGTGCCGGTGGCGCTGCTGCTGTTCGGAGAAGAAGGGCTGGGGCTTTATATCGTGTGCATGTTGGGCACCACCCTGTTCGAGAACTCGGTGGGCTTCTACCTGGCGGCCCGGGGCCGCTACAGTATCCAGGATGCGCTCTGGCGGGTGCTCAAGCTGCCTTCGGTGTACGCTTTCCTGGCGGCCGTGGCCCTGAACCTGGCGGGAGTGGGCATTCCGGAGATCTTCGTGCCGCTGTTCGACAACCTGCGCGGAGCCTACAGCATTCTGGGCATGATGATTATTGGCATGAGTATTACCAGCTTCCGCGGGCTGGCGGGTAACGTCCGCTTCACTGCACTGGCATTTTTCGGCAAGTTTGTGGTCTGGCCGCTGGTGGCAATTCTGTTCTGGTGGATTGATTCCACCATTCTGTGCGTCTACGAGCCAGCGGTGCACCAGGCCATGTTCCTGATTTCCATTACACCGATTGCGGCCAACACGGTGGTGATTGCCACTTTGCTGGATACTTCGCCCAAACAGGCCGCCGGCACCGTCATGCTGACGACGCTGTTCGGACTGGCTTTTATCCCGGTGATGATCTCACTGGCTTTCTGAAGCTAATCTTCAGTGGGCTGTCCCGTTCGGGCAGAAGGCGCCTCCCCGTTCCCACTGAATGGTGGTGTGATGGATGTTGAAGTCGGCCGCCAGCATGGATGACGCCTGGTGGATGGCCTCGTCATCGCCTTCCGGGTCCGGCTTGACCAGGTGCACCGTCAGGGCATTCTCGGTGGTGCTCAGGGCCCAGATGTGCAGGTGATGGGCAGACTGCACGCCTGGCAAGCGTTCGAGGTGCTTGCGGACCGTGGCGGGGTCGATACCCTTGGGTACGGCGTCGACCGCCAGGTTGACGGATTCTTTCAGCAGCTGCCAGGTGCCCAGGAAGATAACCACGGCAATAACCAGACTGATGACCGGATCGATCCAGTGGAGATTGGTGAACATCAGCACTGTGCCAGAGATCACCACGCCCACCGACACTGCCGTGTCGGCGGCCATGTGCAGGAACGCCCCGCGAATGTTGAGATCCCCTTTCTGCCCTTTGAGAAACAGCAGCATGGTGATGCCGTTGATCAGGACGCCGATCCCGGCAACGATAACCACAATCAGGCCTGCGACCTCAGCAGGATTGCTCAGGCGTTGCAGCGCCTCCCAGGTAATTCCACCGACCGCCGCAATGAGTATCAGGGCGTTGAACAGGGCTGCCAGAATGGTGGTTTTCTTCAAACCGTAAGTTTTGCTGTATGACGCAGCCTTGCTGGCCAGCCAGCTGGCAACCCAGGCCAGGATCAATCCCATGACATCACTGAGGTTGTGGCCAGCATCGGCGATGAGCGCCAGAGAACCGGACAGCACGCCATAGGTCGCTTCAATAACTACGAACAGGGTGTTGAGGATGATCGCGATTGCAAAGGCGCGGTTATGGGTGTCGAAGTGATGGCTGTGATCGTGGCCGTGGTCGTGACTGTGCATTCTTACCTCTATGGCAACATTTGTTAGGGCTGGTAATTCAGCCTTTCAGGGCCAGAATACGCCGGGCGCCGTTGAGAACAATCAGGCCGACGATGGTACCGATAACCAGATCCGGATAGTTGGAACCGGTCCAGGCAACCAGTGCCCCGGCAACGATAATGCCCAGATTGATCACCACATCGTTGGCTGAAAATATGTAGCTGGCCTTCATGTGGGCGCCGCCTTCCCGGTGTCTGGAAATTAACAACAAGCAGGCGGTATTGGCGATCAGAGCCAGAAAGGCAATGGCCATCATCAGCATGGACTCTGGTTCACTGCCAAACACAAATCGCCGGCCGACTTCGATCAGCACGCCGAGTGCCAGAACAAGCTGCAGAACACCCGCTATGTGAGCGGCGCGAACCTGCATTTTTACCCCATGCCCCACCGCATAAAGTGCCAGTCCATACACGGCCGCATCGGCAAACATGTCCAGAGAATCGGCAACCAGGCCGGCTGATTGGGCCATCAGGCCCATGACCATCTCAAACACGAACATCAGCCCGTTAATGACCAGCAGAATCCACAGTGTGCCTGCCTCCTGTTGCGGGTTTGCTCCAGAGGTGGCGGCCCCCTGAAGGGCCTCTGCACTTGCCTTGCGGGTACCCTGGAGTTCCGCACCCAGCCCCAGAGTGGCCAGCTTTTCGGTAATTGGCTCGGCTTGTCCGTTATGCAAAACTTCAAGCTTACGGCCTGGCAAATCGAATGACAGCCCCTGAACAGCGCCTAATCCCCCCAGTGCCATGCGGATCATTCGTTCTTCAGATGGACAGTCCATTTTTGGAATGCGGTAGCGGCTCAACCATTCACCCGTGGCGGTGGGAATATCGGACTGGGGTATTTCTTCTGCAGCAGATTTTTTGCCGCTACAGTCGTTTTTGCAGGACTCCGTCATTCACAGCTCCGGTTCATCAATGTGATGGTGCTATTAGAAAACCTGTTAGTTACTGTAGGGTCAAGACTCTTTATTGCGAAGGAGAAAACGAATGGCATGGCTGATCACCAAATACGCCATCACCGCCGCACTGGTGGTGCTGATTTCTGAAGTGGCAAAACGCAGCGATAAACTCGGTGCGTTGATTGCCGCGCTGCCGACCGTGACGGTGCTGGCGATGATCTGGATGTACCTGGAACATCAGTCGGGCGAGAAAATTGCCAATCATGCCTGGTACACCTTCTGGTACGTGCTGCCCACCCTTCCGATGTTTCTGTTGTTTCCGTTCCTGTTGCCCCGGTTCGGATTCTGGCCGTCATTGGCGGGCAGTGCGGTACTCACCATCGTTTGCTTCGGCGGGCTTGCGCTGGTCATGAAGCGTTTCGGTGTGGGTCTGATGTAAGGCTCGGCGCCTGATCAGTGTGCGCCAGGATGACTTGCATCAAATCACGCGCGTTCGGGGGTCTTTGGTTAACGAGGTTTCAGGTTTAATTCAGTTTTATGGTGTTTACTGTAAGGGATGTCGATCATCATCGATGCACAGGAGGATCTTATGAACCGCTTTACACGTTTAATCGCCTGCTCTGTTCTCGTTTCGGCTCCACTGCTGGTTTTTGCCCAGGGGAATGCCGGTCAGATGCCCCGTGGTGGCATGATGAACCAGGAGCAGATGCAGCAAATGAATCAAAACATGGCACAAATGCAGGCCATGAGGCAGGAAATGCGCAATGCGAAGTCGGATGAAGAGCGCCAGCGTATTCGCGAAAAGCATATGGAATACATGCAGCAGCATATGCAAATGATGCGTGGCGGCATGAGAGGCCAAGGTCAGGGTCAGGGAATGATGGGGCAGCGTCAGGGGCAGGGTCAGATGGGAAGTGGCCAGGGTGGAATGGGTAACCAGTCCCGGAAGCAGTCTGCCAATGCCGGTGGTGCCCAGGCAGGTAGTTCCGGCATGGACGCTGATCAGCGCCTGGAAATGATGGAGCAGCGCATGGATCAGATGCAGCTGATGATGGAGCAGATGCTGGAGAACCAGGCCCAAAACCGTAAAGGGAAGTAGTCGAAGGAGAACCTATGCTGTCAGCCCCGGCATCACCGGTCATTGTGGTTGTGCTTCGCAGCCTATCGCTGTTTGTGGTGTGGTGGGTGCTGACCCTGGGTGACGCCTCGGGTCTGGGTTTCGGGATTGTTGTTTCGGTTATTGTTGCTGCGTTGTCGATCAGGCTGTTCCCGCCATCGGGTTATCGGCTGAGACCGTTCGGCTTACTGTTGTTTTTCCGTTATTTTCTTTTACGCTCTGTCCTTGCCGGACTGGATGTCGCACGTCGTGTGCTGGCACCCACCCTGCCGGTAAACCCCGGCGAAATCACATTGTCTCTTCGGTTGCCTGAAGGCAGCCCTCGCTGGCTGCTGGCGAATACTCTTTCACTGATGCCAGGAACCCTGAGCGTTCTGCTTGATGGCGATCAGTTGACCCTTCATTGCCTGGATGTCTCCGAGCCGGTTGAGCCGGACCTGCGGGAAGCTGAACGCCAGATTGCCCGGGTATTCGGTCTGCAACTAAATAGCGATCACGGAGTCGTTCTGTGACCCTGATGCTCAGCGCCGTGGCAGCGTTCCTGTTGATGACACTGCTGGTTGCGCTGGTGCGCATCTGGCGGGGTCCGGCACCGGCAGACCGGATGCTGGCTTCGCAGTTATTTGGTACGACTGGCGTGGCGTTGTTGCTGGTGTTGGCCTATGCGGGGCCTGTGCCAGCATTGATGGATGTTGCGCTGACATTGGCGGTGCTGTCGGTGTTGGCGATTGTGGCGTTCGTGACCCGGGTGGTGCGAATTGATCAGCCTGAAGCCCCGGAGCGAGAGGGTGAACAGAGGGGGGCAGAATGATTGAACACCTGGTGCAGGCGGTTCAGATACTGCTACTGATTCTCGGCTGCCTGTTCTTTGCTGTGGGCACCCTGGGGTTGTTTCGTTTTCAGGACACCCTAACCCGTATTCACGCACTGACCAAGGTCGATAACCTGGGTCTTGGTTTCATTGTGCTTGCGCTGCTACCCCTGGCGCCGTCGCTCCCCGCGGGCTTGAAGACGTTGCTGATCTGGGCGGTAGCGCTGGCCGCCAGTGCCACAGCCGCTCATCTGATTGCCCGGGCGGTGCATATTCGGCCTGAGTCTGCGTCGGTTGAGGAGCACCCTGATGATTGACTGGTTGGTGGATGGTTTGCTGGTGCTGGCAATACTCACCACGGCGATCGCCACCCTGTGGTCCCGGCACCTGTTCCGTGCGGTGGTGATGTTTATCGCTTTCGGACTGCTGATGGCCCTGGCCTGGGTTCGTCTGCGGGCCCCGGACATCGCCTTGGCGGAGGCCGCGATCGGGGCAGGGCTTACCGGAGTTCTGCTGCTGGATGCCGCCCGCCATCTCGGCTCCCGCGGTATGGGTACTGATGGTCAGGAGGATCGGCCAAAGTGATGCGCTCACCGGGACTGGTGCTCGCCATTGTCGGGTGCCTGGCGTTTACTGCCGGGTTAGCCGCTGCCGTCGGGCATATTGCCGGGACACCGGCCCCGGTCAGTTTGCCCGATGTGGTGGTCGACCATCTTGCTGCAAGTGGGGTAGAACACCCGGTCACCGCGGTACTGCTGAATTTCCGGAGCTATGACACCCTGCTGGAAATCGGCGTGTTGGTGATTGCCGGCATTGCCGGGATCTCCATGGCCCGAACCACGTCTCTGGAAGACCCGGAGCTACGCACCACGGATTCGCTGCTGTATGCGTTGCAGCGCTGGTTTGTGCCGCTGATGCTGATGCTGGCCGGTTATCTGTTATGGGCCGGGTCTGATCGACCGGGTGGCGCTTTTCAGGCGGGCGCGGTGTTGGCCGCATCGGGGGTGATGATGCGCCTTGGCGGTATCCCTATGGAATTTCTTCGCCCTGGCCTGCTATTGCGGATCGGGCTTGCCCTTGGGTTCGCAGTCTTCTTGCTTGTGGCTTTGGCCAGCGCCTTTGGCGGTGAGGCCTTCCTGGCGTATCCCAAGGCGTTCACAAAGCCCCTGATTATGACCATCGAAACGCTGCTCACTTTTTCGATTGCCATGGTGCTGCTGGCCCTGTTTGTGTCGGCCCCGGTCAATCAGGCTCAGGAGCCGGAGGAGGGGGAGCAAAAATGACATCGTCACTGCTGTATGCCTTCGCGGGGGTGGCGCTGTGCGGTATTGGTTTGTTCGGCTTTATCCGGCTCAGGCACCTGCTGCGTAAATTGATGGCGTTCAATTTGATGGGGTCCGGGGTATTCCTCGTCATGGTCGGGCTGGCCCAGCGTCAGGGCGAACCCGATCCTGTGCCGCAGGCCCTGGTATTGACCGGCATCGTGGTTGCCATCGCTGCGACGGCCTTGGCCGTAGTCCTGATTCGTCGGTATTACCACTTGTCCGGGCAGACAACGCTGGATGAATCGCCGAAGGAGCCATCGCAATGACGCTTTGGTTGATGGCGGGCTTGCTGTTCACGCCCCTGGCCTGGGCAGTGCTGACGTTACTGATGGATTTCCGAAAAGGGCGGGTGGTTACCTGGCTGGGTATGCTGGTGCAGTTACTGGTGTCGCTGGGGCTTTGGGCCGTCGTCGCGGGCGATGGCGGCTTTCATTATGCACTTGGTGGCTGGCAGGCGCCTTTGGGCATCGAACTCAGGGTGGATGGTCTGGCCGTCACCTTTGTACTGTTGACGGCTCTGGTGGCTGCCGCCTGTGGCTGGCACGCCAGCATTTACCTGGACCCTGCAAAAAGCTGGCACCGTTATTTCTGGCCTCTGTACTGGTTTTTGTGGGCGGGGCTGAATGCGGTCTGGCTGGGTGGTGATCTGTTCAATCTCTACGTAGGGCTGGAGCTGATCAGCCTGTCTGCGGTGGGACTGGTGGCTCTGGGCGGCCAGGCTGCGGCATTGAGGGCGGCCATCCGTTATTTGCTCGCGGCACTGCTTGGATCTCTCGCCTATCTGCTGGGGGTGGCCCTTATTTACGGCCAGTCCGGCAGCCTGTCTCTGGCCGGTATCGCACGCCTGACCGAGCAGTCTGGTGGCGACCCTGGTCTGGCCTTTGCCCTGATGCTGATGATGTTCGGGTTGGCCCTCAAAACCGCCCTGTTTCCACTGCACCGCTGGTTGCCTCCGGCCCACGGCATTGCGAAATCGCCGGTCAGTGCTCTGTTGTCGGCGCTGGTGGTGAAAGCCTCGTTCTACATTGCGGCGCGCCTCTGGCTTGAGCTGGGCGACGAGTTGGGCAGTTACGCGCTTGCTCAGGGTATGGGACTGCTGGGCGGGACCGCGGTTATCTGGGGCAGCTGGCGGGCATTTTTGCAGCCGAAGCTCAAACAGGTGGTGGCCTATTCGTCTGTGGCCCAGATCGGTTATCTGTTTCTGCTGTTTCCGCTCACCTGGGGGGCCTCAGAGGCCGTGTCAATGCAGGCGCAACAAGGCATAACCCTGCAGGTTATCAGTCATGCCCTGGCCAAGGCGGCCATGTTTCTGGCCGCCGGAAATTTGATCATGTCGGTGGGCAGCAACCGGGTAGAGGCTCTGGCCGGGGTCAGCCGGTTTCTCCCGTTTTCACTGTTTTCGTTCGGCCTGGCTGGGGTGTCCTTGATGGGCCTGCCCCCGTCCGGCGGTTTCGCCGCTAAATGGCTTTTGCTGCAGGCCAGCCTGGGCAGCGGTCAATGGTGGTGGCTGGTGGTTCTGTTGCTGGGTGGACTGCTGTCGGCAGGCTATGTGTTCCGGATTTATCGGGCATCGTTTGTGGAGGACTCTGATATCGACCATTTCTACCACCCGCCCCGGAGTCTTGAAGTAATACCCATGATTCTGGCGTTACTTTCCCTTGGTCTGGGGCTGGCGGCGGAGTCGGTGCTCTCGATTATGGCGCTGCCGTTTGAAGAGGGAGGTGGGGTTTGACGTCCAGTGCTTTGCTGCCGGTTGCGGCGCTGATGACGTCGCTTATGGCATCGGTGATTATTTTCGCCTTGCCGGAGAAAAACTATCGCCTGCGCACCCTGATCAACCTGGCGGCAGCCATACTGAAGCTGACTCTGGTTGTGGTGATGGTCTGGGGTGTGATGCAGGGCCGGGAGTACGAAGCGGCCTTCACCATGGTTCCCGGGGTCGAATTTGTACTGAGGGCAGATGCTCTGGCCATGCTGTTTGCCGGGCTGTCGGCTCTGCTGTGGCTACTGACGACAATCTATGCCGTCGGTTATCTGGAAAACTCCCCTAATCGCAGTCGGTTTTTCGGGTTCTTCAGTTTGTGCGTAGCCAGTACCATGGGCATCGCCCTGGCCGGTAATCTGTTCACCTTTTTCCTGTTCTACGAAATGCTCACCCTGTCCACTTATCCCCTGGTGGTGCATCGCGGCACGCCAAAAGCGCTCAGGGCAGGGCGCACCTACATTATCTATACCCTGACCGGTGGTGCCGTGTTGCTGCTGGCTATTGCCTGGCTTCATGGCCTGGTAGGGGACCTGCGCTTTCAGGAAGGGGGGCATTTCGCCGATCTCGCCCCGTCGCTGGAGGGCCCGGTGACTATGATCTTTGTGTTGCTGATCACGGGCCTGGGTGTAAAGGCCGCATTGGTGCCACTGCATGGTTGGTTGCCCCAGGCCATGGTGGCGCCGGCACCGGTCAGCGCCCTGCTGCACGCAGTCGCGGTGGTGAAAGCCGGTGCCTTCGGCATCATCAGGGTGGTGTTCGAGCTCTACGGGCTGGAAGCCACCAGTGACCTTGGGTTGTTGATGGGGTTGGCTGCGGTGGCCGCTTTTACCATTATTTATGGCTCAACCCGGGCACTGTTTCAGGTGGACCTCAAGCGGCGACTGGCATTCTCAACCATAAGTCAGGTGTCCTATATCGTGCTCGGACTTTGTCTGTTTGGCCCGGTGGGCGCGGCTGGCGGACTGGTACACCTGGTGCATCAGGGCATCATGAAAATCACTTTGTTCTTCTGCGCCGGCAACTACGCTGAAACCCTGGGTGTGCACTGCATCGACGAACTGGATGGCGCAGGTAAACGTATGCCGGCTACTTCTATGGCCTTCACCCTGGGGGCTTTCGGCATGATCGGGGCGCCGCCCCTGGCGGGTTTTATTACGAAGTGGACCATGGGCACCGGGGCTCTGGCCGTGGGCATGGACTGGGTGGTGGCCGTGCTGGTGGCAAGCAGTCTGTTGAACGCAGCTTACTTTTTGCCGATTCTGCACCGGCTGTGGTTTGCACCCCAGAGCAGGCCTTGGCCAGAGGAGCGCCGATGGGGGCGGTTGGAAACCAGTAGCTGGTTGTTCTGGCCTCCGATGGTAACCGTTGTTCTGACGGTGCTGTTTGGGGTATTTGCCGCGCTGCCGTTCAGTCCTCTTAGCTGGGTTGAGTTGATTGTTCTGCGGGAGGTGGCGCTGTGAGAGCGCTCTACCGCTATAGCCTGGCCTTGTTGCCGGTGCCCGCGCTGTGGTTCGCGTTGCTGGCCGAGCCAGGCTGGCGCCTGGAACTGCCCTGGCTGTTTTTTGGTGGCCTTTGGGCCATGGACGAGCTTCGACACAGCGTTCTGCTGTTGACGGCCCTGCTCTGGACGGTGGCTGGAGTGTTTGCCGCCGGGTACATGAAAGAGCGGCATTTATGCCGGTTCTGGGTGTTCTGGGTGCTGACATTGACGGGTAATCTGGGGCTAACGGTGTCCGCCGATGTCGCCAGTTTTTACAGCTTTTTTGCCCTGATGACGTTTGCCGGCTATGGCCTGGTGGTGCACGAGGGCACCGACGAAGCCAACCGCGCGGGCCGGGTGTATCTGGCCATGGCGGTAGTGGGGGAGATGGCCATACTGTCTGGCTTGCTGATGGCGGCTCAACTGGCGGACAGTGGCCTGCTGGCGGACTTGCCTGCAGCCATCGCCGATGCGGATCGACGCTGGTTGATCATGCTGTTGTTGCTGTCCGGCTTTGGGGTGAAAGCCGGTTTACCGTTGTTGCACTTCTGGCTTCCGCTGGCGCATCCGGTGGCCCCGACACCGGCAAGCGCTGTGCTCAGTGGCGCCATGATCAAAGCCGGCCTGCTGGGCTGGCTGGTGACTCTGCCCTTCGGGGAGGTGTCTCTGCCGGATTGGGGCAACGGGTTGGTGATACTCGGAGCAGTGGGTTCTCTTGGTGGCGCCGCATTGGGCCTGTGTCAGCAGCACCCGAAAGCGGTGCTGGCCTATTCCAGTATCAGCCAGATGGGTCTGATCACGCTGATGGTGGGCGCAGCGCTGGCCAATGCGGAGGCTGCGGCACCGTTGTTTGCCGTGATGTCGCTGTACGTGGTGCATCATGGCCTGGCCAAGGGCAGCTTGTTTCTGTCTACGGCGATGGCGTTGCCGGCCAGCCGAGCTGGCCAGCGGCTGATGTGGTTGCTGATTGCGCTGCCGGGGCTGTCTCTGGCTGGTTTGCCGTTTACCAGTGGTGCTGCCAGTAAACTGGCCATGAAAGAACTTCTGAAACCGGACCGTTTTGATTTCGCACTGGCCGCTTATTTGCCCGTGCTGATGAGCGCCGGTGCCGTGGCCACCATGTTGCTGGTCTGGCGGTTTCTCTGGGTGCAGCGTGCCGGTGCCAGCACCGGCAATAATCACCCATTTCTCTGGCTTGGCTGGGGCCTGGCGACGGCCGCCAGTGTTGCCCTGTTCTGGTTGTTGCCCTGGCATGCCGACGTTCCGCAAAAAGCCTGGTTAAGCGCCATGGTGCAGGACGCCTGGAATCTGTTCTGGCCCATTCTGGTGGCAACGTTGTTAGCGGCGGTAGCGCTGCGTTTAGTCAAACAGCGATAGTTGGTTGTCCGGATGTTGGCTGCTGGCGGCCTTGGGTCGTGTCTGGTGCGGCCCTTTACGGCTGCCATGACGGTCCAGAACACGGCCGGTTTCTTCCCGGCTGACGTGTTGCTCGCGAAAATCCCCCACCGCCTTGCGCGCGGCCCGGGCGGCCTGCTCATGGTCACACACCGGAGCTGTGTAGGTGTTGCCGCCGAAGCGAGCCTTCTGTGCCGGCGTCATCAGCCAGGGGGTGTGAATCATCTCGCTGGGGACGCCGGCCAGCTCAGGAATCCAGCGACGGATGAACTCGCCCTGCGGGTCCAGTTTCTGGCTTTGCAGTACCGGGTTGTAGATTCGCAGGGCGTTGATGCCGGTCAGGCCGGATTGCATTTGAGTTTGAGGGTAGTGAATGCCCGGCTCGAAATCGGTGAACAGGCGGGCCAGGTGCAGGGCTGGATCACGCCAGTGCAGCCACAGCTGATAACTGGCCACCGCCATCAACATGGCGCGCATCCGGAAATTGATCCAGCCGGTGTGTTGCAATGATCGCATGCAGGCGTCCACCAGCGGCCAGCCGGTCTGGCCTTCCTGCCAGCGCTGCAATCGTTCTGAATCGTTGGGTCCGGTTTTCATCCCCTCCAGTTCCCGGTGCATGGCTCGAAATTCCAGCTCCGGCTCGTCTTCCAGCTTCTGGATAAAGTGGCAATGCCAATGCAGGCGTGAGCGAAAGCTGGTCAGGCTTTTCTTCTTTCGGGGCAGGCTGTTGCGGTGCTCTCCGGCACTTTTGGCGCTCTGATACACCTCGCGCAGGCTGACGGTACCGTAGGCCAGGTGCGGGCTGAGGCGGGAACAGGCGCGGACCGCGGTCAGGGGGCTGGAAATGTTGTACTGGTAGCCCACACAACGGCGGTCAAGGAAAGACGCCAGCAGCTTATTACCCCGCAGGCTGCCGCCGACCTGACGGTCCGGGCAGCGATCGGGTCGCGCAAACGCCGGGGCCTTAGCGTCGTGACGGGGCAGGTGTGTGGGGGCGATGGCAGGAATGGCCGCTGGCGCGTCCAATACCGGTTGGCGCATCAGCTGGCTCCAGGCCTTGTCCCAGACATCCCGGTCTTTCAGTCGGCGTACCACGCCAAACTGGTGCCATTCCCGGAACTCAACTCCGGCTTCCGAACACCATTCGATCACGGATTTGTCTCTCTCAAACGTCCACAATCCACCGGTTTCCTGGTGGCAAAACACACGCCCGACGGCGTGGCTTTCCCGGAGTTGTTTGAGTGCGCTGACGACCGATCCGCGCATTACCAGCAGCTGGCTACCGGCTTTGCGTAACTGCTGTTGCAGATCGTTCAGCGACTCCTGAATGAAGTCCCATTGGCGCCCACTGGTATCGGGTTGGTGCCAGTATTCGTCTTCAATCACGTATAACGGGATCACCTGCTCGCCCAAGGTTGCCGCGGCTACCAGGGGCGCGTGATCGCGGGTGCGCAAGTCGCGCTTGTACCAGACCACGGTAGTCATGCCGGGGCGCCCTCAGCTTCACTCCGGGCTCGTCGACACCGTTCGCCGCCGTAGCGAACCTGGCCCCAGTTTTTTGCCCATTTCTTGCGCCAGGTGAAGGGGCGGTTGCAGACCGGGCAGGTTTTTTCAGGCAGGTGCGGTTTCTTGTGCATGAGCTCGCGACGGCGTCCAGCTGATAGAAAAGAAGTCTGCAGGAGTTTACGTTACGCATTCCCTTGCAGACTTCCCCGGCCAGGCCGCCGTTGCGGATTTGCGCACGGTCACTCCATAACAATCGCCGGCAAGCCTTGTGTTGCTATCTCTGCCGCCGCTTCAGAGGCCGACACTTCGGTAACAATGCGCGTGGCGATTTCCTTATAGGCAATGGCCAAAGCGCTGTCAGGATCGGTCGCCACGATTGGCTGGCCAGAATCAGAGCCAGTGCGAATGCGGATATCCAGAGGCAACTCACCGAGCAGCTCTGTCCCGGCTTCCTCTGCCATTTTCCGTGCTCCACCCTCCCCAAAGATGTGCTCTTCACGGCCGCACCCGGAGCAGATGTGCGTGCTCATGTTTTCGATTATGCCCAATACCGGCACGTTCACTTTCTCGAACATCCGCAACCCTTTACGGGCGTCCAGCAGGGCGATGTCCTGGGGCGTGGTGACGATTACCGCGCCCGACACGGGCATGCGCTGTGCCATGGTCAGGTGGATGTCGCCGGTGCCCGGAGGCATGTCGATCAGCAGGTAGTCCAGATTGTCCCAGCGGGTTTCATAGACCAGTCGGGTCAGCGCCTGGGTAATCATCGGGCCGCGCCAGATGATGGGGGCCTCGTCATCCACCAGAAAACCGATGGACATGGTCTGGATGCCATGGCCGATCATTGGTTCCAGAATCTTGCCGTCGGTGCTGTCGGGCAAGCCTTTGAGCCCCAGCATCCGTGGCTGGCTGGGGCCGTAGAGGTCGGCGTCCAGAATGCCCACGCGGGCACCCTGGCTGGCGAGGGCCAGAGCAAGGTTGGTGGTGGTCGTGGATTTGCCGACGCCACCCTTGCCGGAGGCGACGGCGATCAGGTGTTTCACGCCGGGCACCGCTTTATGGTCAGGGCCCTGACGTGTTTGCGATTGGCCAGGTAAATAAGACACGGGGCTGGTCATGGTGAGTTCTCCGGTTATTGTTCCACGAATGCACGCTCAATCACGTAATCACCTCGTTCGCCCTGATGGGGGGACGCTTTGAACCCCCGTTCATCGAGCATGGCGGTGAGGTCTTTGAGCATCGCTGGGCTGCCGCAGAGCATGGCCCGGTCGGTTTCGGGGTTCAGTTGAGGTAAGCCGATGTCTTTGGCAAGTTGGCCGGTTTCAATCAACGTGGTGATTCGGCCTTCGTTGCGGAACGGCTCCCGGGTTACGGTGGGGTAGTAAATCAGCTTGTCGCCTATAATCTCCGCCAGAAATTCGTGGCCCGGTAATTCGCTGGTCAGGTAGTCGTGATAAGCCAGTTCGCTGACTTCGCGCACGCAATGCACCAGCACGACTTTCTCGAACAGATCGTAGGTTTCCGGGTCGCGGATGATGCTCATGAACGGAGCCAGTCCGGTGCCGGTGCCAAACAGATAGAGGTTTTTTCCCGGGTTCAGGTCGTGCATGACCAGCGTGCCGACCGGCTTGCGGCTGACAAACAACGAGTCGCCTTCTTTCAGGTGTTGCAGGCGAGAGGTCAGCGGGCCGTCCTGAACCTTGATGCTGAGAAACTCCAGGTATTCTTCATGATTGGCGCTGACAATGCTGTAGGCCCGAAGCAGGGGTTTGCCCTCTACCGGCAATCCGATCATAACGAAGTGACCGTTCTCAAAGCGCAGGCTCTGGTCACGGGTGGTTCTGAAACTGAACAAAGTGTCGTTCCAGTGATGAACGCTGATGACGTTTTCGGTTCCGAGTGCAGCCATGGGATAGTCCTCCGTGGTGGCTGGTTTTATAAAACTTCAAGGTGCGAAAGTGGCCATGGACGCCATGGCGGTGATCACGAGCAGAACGGTGAGTAATGTGAGCAGGGCGAAAGGGCGCCAGCCCTGGGCAATCAGCGATGACAGGCTGGTGCGCATGCCGAGTGCGGCCATAACCACCAGCAGGCACGCCTGAGAGGTCGTGGCCAGGCTTTGGCGCAGGTCTTCCGGCAGCCAGCCCATGCTGTTCATGCCAAACAGCGTGACAAAGCCCAACAAGAACCACGGGTGCTCCGCTTTACCGGTGCTGTTGCGATTTAATAGCGCACCCAGCAGCAGCACTAAGGGGGCCAGCAGGGCTACCCGCAACAGTTTGGTCAGGGTGGCGATATCGCCAGCGGTATCCGACACCAGATAACCCGCCCCGGCAGCCTGGGCTACGTCGTGAATGCTGGCGCCCAGCAGCAAGCCGGTTTGCGGGTCGCTGTAACCCAGCAGGGCGAACAGGGGCGGCAGCGCCAGCATGCTCAGGGTGCCAAGTGCGGTGACACCCACCACCACGCCCAGCAGGCGACGGTCCTCCAGTTTGCCCTGGGGAATCACCGCAGCAACGGCGACCGCAGCCGAGACACCGCAGATGGCCACGGCCACGCCTGCCACCAGGCTTTGTAAACTTGGCAATCCCAGCCAGCGCCCCAATAACAAGGCAGAGCCAATGGTGATGGGCACGCAGGTGAGCACCACCAGCAACGGTAAGCTGCCAACCGTCATCAGTTGTTCGACGCCGATTCGTGCTCCCAGCAAGGCGATGCCAATACGCAGCACCTGGCGGCTACAAAACTCTACGCCCGGTTTCAGGCGGCTATCCGTCGCCTGATTGGCAAAACCGAAACCCAGCAACAACACCAGCACCAGGGCTGGGGCGCCATAATGATTGGCC
>DATGQY010000154.1:0-11133 GCA_035303925.1 Marinobacter sp.
GAGGCTGGCCGCAATGACCTTACCGCAGCCACCAGCTGATCCAGTGCCTCCGGTCTCGGACAGAACGTCCGTGGCAAAGTCTGCAATGCAGGCAAGCCGGCAACGTCTGCCTGCAACGGGCGGCGGATATCGGTCAGCAGGATCTCACTTTCCTCCGCACCCACACACACCTGCCCTTTGACCACGACCAGATCCATGTGGCCCAAGTGCTCTGGAATCAATATAGAACCAATTACCGCCAGAACCACGATGTCGCTGGCACAGCTGCTCAACCGAAGTTTCAGATACGGAATGCCTTCATCATCAAAACAGGCAACACGCCCCGTCAGTCGGTAGGTGCCTTTAAAAGTTTCCTGCATCAACGGGCGTAGATCATTCAGTTTCATCACCTACCTCCTTATCGTTTTCGATGACCCGACTCTGAATCAGTCGCTCAAAGGCGCTGCCATCCATGCGAGTCAGGTTCGGGATATAGCGGGAATACACTTTAAACAGCATTTCCGTTGAGGAATGGCCCAGAGTGCGGGCGACCCATTCCGGGTTTTCTCCCGACGCGAGGAGTAGCGTCGCCGCTGTGTGCCGCGTCTGGTAGGGACGGCGTTTTTTTAGCTTGAGATGCTCCAGCAGCGGGTACCAGACACGCTTAGTCACGTTGTTGTGGTCAAGTGGCTCACCCAGCCGGTTGCAAAATACGAACTTGCTGAGCTTGCCGGTGGCCTCGTACTGGGCCTTGAGTGCATCGTACACCGGGCCAAACATGGGAATTTCCCGCTGAGAGCCATCTGTTTTGGTGTACTCGGTCTGGCCATGAATGAGGGTTTCTCGCACCAGGATTTCCCGTTTATCGAAATCCACATGCTCCCACTTGAGGCCGTCAACTTCCCCTGTGCGCATGCCGGTGTAGAAACGCACCAGATAGTAGTTGCGGTAATCCTCCCTGACCGTTTCGAGGATCTTTTCTACCTCGTTCAGGGAGAAGGGCTCGATGTGTACCTTCTGCTGCTTGAGCGGTTTGATGTTCAGGTAGGGATTGGTGAAGTCAAACCGCTCCGCCGCCTCCGTCAAAATCATCCGCAGAATGGTCATGTGGCTGTTGATGGTTTTGGGCGCCATCAAACCACTCGCCCCCCTCCCCTTCCGACGCGCCATCTTGTTACGCGCAGCCAGAATGTCTGGTTTGGAAATCTCGCCTACCCGTTTATCCTTGAAGGCTGGCTTCAGAGAGCTGGCCAGAATGGATTCCACATTACGAGTGTGGGAGTTCCGCCACTGGATTTTCGATTCGAGGAACCATTGGTCAGCGAAGTCTGTAAAAAGCGGTGTTGCAGATGCAGGCTGATCCAGAATATCCTCACCATTTTTGGGGAAAACCCCAGCCTCTTGGAGCTTTTTGAGGTTTTTGCTCCCCGGAAAGAACTCAGCGTAATCAAAATCCCCAACCAACATCTTGGCTTCCATTCGCTGGACCAATGTCTCCAGTTGTTTACGGTTTCGGGGGGTGTCATCTAATAGGGTTTGCTCCCTGCACCGTACTCCTTGGTACCGAAAATCAATAAAGAGCTTCTTTGTATCTGTTCGTGCTCTCACCTTAGCCATGACAAACACCTCCGCTCGCCATCGGAATGGCCAGGTTGTTGTGAGCCATGCTGAGCATGTCCTCCTCGATGATCTCCCAGATATAGAGAATCTTTCGGCCGCCAAATGGACGGATATAATGCTTGCCCTCTAGCAGCACACTGTCCTTCAGGCACTGACGGATAGTCCGGGGGTCGTACTTGATACGCTCAGAGAGCTCTTCGGTTGTCAGGTATGTGTTGTTCATGAGAACATCTCCACTCGCCAATCAATGATCAGTTGATAACTTTTGTTATCACTTGATTATCAATATACGCCTAGCGGCGATAATTGCAAGTGGCGTTTGATACTTTTTTTTATCAAAAGAGCAAAGAGATGATCCGCTTCCATTTAAAGGAATTGATTGCAGATAAGGAATTTGCCGAGAAGCGTCGAATCACTATCGGTGAAATTGCCAAGGAAACAGGCATCAACAGGATGACACTGTCGAAAATCATCAATCATCCTGGCCACAGCACAGTGACTGACAACATTGATAAGCTTTGCGCTTATTTCAACTGTTCTGTTGAGCAGTTAATCACGCACATCAAGGAAGTCTCGGACGAGCCTGAAGGACTTGAAAGCGAACAGTGATGGTGATTTCTGGGTATGGGGACCGGCGCAAATACCCCGTGCCCCCAGAAGACCGACGGTCAAAAGTGAAGCGGGGCCAGATTATCCAAATCGGAAATTGGCACGCACAGGGCACGGTGAGGGCACGGAGAAAATTCCCGAATCAGAAAGCAAAAAAGGCAGACCAGTAAGTTACTGATCTGCCTTTCTTTTATATGGTAGCGGGGGCAGGATTCGAACCTACGACCTTCGGGTTATGAGCCCGACGAGCTACCAGACTGCTCCACCCCGCATCAAACTGGTTGTTGGCTTCGGGGGTCAACCCCGATCAACGTGGCGCGAATATTACAGATCGACGCCACACCCGTCAACCCATGTTTTCGAACAAATCGGATGGATAAGCCATTCGTTCGCCTGATTCATGGCCAGCACGATACATTCCAACGCTGTCGATGGCCTCCTTCACAGGCCGGAAAGAGCGACGATGTTCCGGGGTTGCCCCCAGGCGCATCAAGGCTTCCTGATGGACCGGCGTGGGATAGCCCTTGTGTTGCGCAAAACCGAAGCCAGGGTATTTCTGATCCAGCACGTCCATTTCCCGATCGCGGGTTACCTTGGCGATGATGGAGGCAGCACTGATGGCTTCAACCCGACTATCCCCCTTGACCACCGGCTCCGAAGGCCAGGCCCACGACGGACAACGGTTGCCATCCACCAGCACATATTCCGGGACTATCGCCAGACCATCCACGGCACGCGCCATGGCAAGCAGGGTGGCCTGATAGATGTTCAAACGGTCAATTTCCTCGGCCTCGCAGCGGCCCAGACTCCAGGCGGCCGCCTTCTCGACGATTTCGTCGTACAGTTTCAGGCGCTTCTTCTCGGTCAGCTTCTTGGAATCTGCCAGGCCGTCAATCGGTCTATCCGGGTGCAGAATGACGGCCGCAGTGACCACGGCACCCACCAGCGGGCCTCGGCCCACCTCATCCACGCCCGCCAACAGCGCCCCCCGATAAGAACACTCGAACGGCGGCAGATCTTTCGCGGCCATCAGCGCTTCCGCTCCAGCAACTCCGACACAGCGGTCGCTGCACGCTCATCGGCATTCTGTCTGAGACTTTCATGAAGTTGCGAAAATGCATGTTTCAGACTGGCCCTGGCCGGCCCATCATCCAGCCTCTCCAGCACCGCAGCACCAAGCGCTTCCGGCGTGGCGTCATCCTGTAGCAGCTCGGGCACCAGCTCTTGCTGCGCCAACAGGTTCGGCAGCGCCACCCAGGGTACCTTGATCAGGTGCGAGAGCAGTTTGTAACTGAAGTTGCTCAACCGGTACCCCACCACCATGGGCTTTTTCAGCAGCATGGCTTCCAGTGTCGCGGTGCCGGACGCCAGCAGCACCACATCGCTGGCGGCCATTACTTCCCGGGAACGCCCCCGGACCAGCGTGACCGGCAGCTTGACCTCGAGGGACTCCACCAGACCCTGCACCTGTTTTTCCCGATCGCGGTTTACGCACGGGATCACCAGCTGAATATCCGGCCTGCGCTCCTGTAACCAGCGAGACGCCTCAAGAAACAGCGTACCCAGGCGCTCCACCTCCCCGCCCCGACTACCCGGCAACACAGCCAGAACTGGCCTGTTCAGGTCCAGCCCCAGATTCACACGGGCGGCACGAGTGTCTGGCTCCATAGGTATCCGGTCCGCCAGGGGATGCCCCACAAAGGCCACTGGCACGTCGTGCTCTTCATAAAACCGGGCTTCAAAGGGAAACAGCGTAAGCATCAGATCAACCGACCTGGCAATCTTGAAGATGCGCTTCTGACGCCAGGCCCAGACAGAGGGACTGACATAGTGTACCGAAGGAATACCAGCTTCCCGACAACGGCGCTCGATCGCAAGCGTGAAATCCGGGGAGTCGATACCGATCACAACATCCGGTGGCGTTGTGAAGAAGTAATCCAGTAAACGGGCACGAATGCTGAACAGTTCACGGATGCGGCCCAGCACCTCGACCAGGCCCATCACTGACAAGCGCTCCATAGGGACCAAGGAATGAAAACCCTCGGAGATCATCTCATCACCACCGATACCAACGAAGCGCGCCTTGGGGTAGCGACTGCGCAGCGATCGGATCAGTCCGGCACCAAGGATATCCCCCGATGCCTCTCCGGCTATGATCGCGATGGTAATCTTGCGGGAGCTGACTGGGTCAGTCTGAATGTGCGCCACCGGCAGTCTCCTGCCGACTCAACGGATGATGCCGCGATCCGATCCCCGGAGCGAGGCAATCAACGGGTTCACCACAGAAACGCCGGCAAAGCCCTTCTCGAGCTCTTCGAGGGCTTGCTCGGTCGTCAGGCCCTGTCGATAGATAATCTTGTAGGCACGGCGCAGAGCCAGGAGTTCATCTTTACTGAACCCACGGCGCTTCAAACCTTCCACATTCATGCCATGGGGCTGAGCAGACTGGCCACTGGCCATAACATAGGCAGGAATGTCCTTAAGCACAATACTGCCACCGGCCGCCATACTGTGAGGACCAATATGACAGAATTGGTGCACCATGGTGCCGCCCCCCAGAATGGCGAAATCCCCTACCGTGACATGGCCGGCCAGAGTCGCGCAGTTAGCAAGAATGGCATGATCACCCACCACACAGTCATGGGCCACGTGCACATAAGCCATCAGAAGATTGTGACTGCCGATGCGAGTCTCCCCCCTGTCCTGGGTGGTTCCCCGGTGAATGGTGCAGTTCTCGCGGATGACGTTGTTGTCACCAATGACCAGTGTGGTTGGCTCTCCGGCGTACTTTTTGTCCTGGCACTCCTCACCGATACTGGAGAACTGGAAAATGCGGTTATTCTTGCCAATAACCGTAGGGCCTTTGACGACCACGTGGGATAGAATTTCGGTACCTTCACCGATTTCCACACCCGGGCCGATATAGCTCCAGGGGCCAACGGTCACACCGTCCGCCAGTTTGGCTGACGGGTCCACAATCGCTTGAGGATGGACACCCGACCAGTCATTTGTCGCCATCAAACTTCTCTCTCAGCGGTAAGTATTTCCGCCACGCACACGACCTCGCCATCAACCAATGCGCGGCAATTGAATTTCCAGATTCCGCGCTTACCCGACACAAACTCGGATTCCATTTCCAGGCGGTCTCCGGGCAGCACGGGGCGCTTGAAGCGCGCTTTGCTGGAACCAGCCAAATATTGTACCACGCCATCTGACGGTTTCCGTCCAACCGTCACAAATCCAAGAATTCCGGATAATTGAGCCATGGCTTCGATGATCAGTACACCGGGCATAATCGGATTGTCAGGAAAATGTCCGGTAAAGAACGGCTCATTGAACGACACGTTCTTATAGCCTTTGATCGATACTCCCTTTTCGATCTCGGTTACCCGATCAACCAGAAGAAACGGGTAGCGGTGTGGCAAGTACTCAAGAATTTCATCGATTTTCATCATGCTAATCGGCCTCAGCCCTCTGATCTCTTTTCCAGTTCTTTGATCCGCCGCGCCAAGGCATCCAGTTGGCGGAAGCGGACGGCATTTTTTCGCCATTGCAGGTTTTTGTCCGCGATGACACCGGAGGAGTAAACACCGGGCTCCCGAATATCGTTGGTGACCATGGTCATACCGGTCAGGTGCACCTGGTCCGCAATTTCCAGGTGGCCAGCTACCCCACTGGCGCCACCAAACACACAATGCTTGCCAATCCGCGTGCTGCCGGCAATGCCCACCATTGCTGCCATGGCACTGTGATCGCCAATCTGGACGTTGTGGCCAACCTGAATCAGGTTATCCAGTTTCACGCCATTACCGATCACCGTACTGTCCAGAGCACCGCGATCGATGGTGGTGTTAGCGCCCACTTCCACATCATCACCCAGTGTTACTCCACCCAGTTGCGCGATGCGATTCCAGACGCCCTTTTCATTGGCGAAGCCAAAGCCTTCAGAACCGATCACCGCACCACTCAGAATATTGCAGCGTTGGCCAACAACAACGTCGTGGGCCAGCGTAACCCGGGGCCGAAGTATGGACTGATCACCAATTCGTGAACGGGCACCGATGTAGGAGCCGGCACCAACAACGACCTGCTCACCGATGCACACATCGGCCTCAATCACCACGTGAGGACCAATACTGGCGGAGGGCGAAACAGTGGCACTGGAGTCGACTACAGCGGTAGGGTGAATGCCGGCGGGTGCAACGGGTGCCGGGTCAAACCAATGGCTGAGGCGAGCATACCCCAGGTAGGGATTATCCAGTAACAGGACGTTGGTCTGAGCCTGATCAGCAACGGCCGGCGATACGATCACCGCCGCTGCTTTCGTTTCCTTGAGATACTTGCCGTAAGACGGATTTGCCAGAAAGCTGATTTCACCGGGGCCGGCAGCCTGTAATGTGGCCAGGCCGGACACCCGGACTTCCGGATCTCCCCGGAGGCTGGCCCCCAACGCATCAGCAATTTCCTGCAGACGGTAGGACTTCTGTGCCATTTTCTTCTCCAAACACTCGGGCCGGGGAGGCCTTGTCTTTTACTTGTTCAGCTTATCGAGCAACTGAGACGTCAGATTCATTTCCGGCTTTACGTAGACGACGGCTTCACTGGGCAGAATCAGATCCAGGTCGTGCTCATCCAGAAGCTCCTTCACAGCCACGTCGACTTCTGGGCGGGCATTCTCAAGAAACTGCTGTTTGCGCTGAGAAACCGTGGCATCAAGACGCTGCTTGAGAAAATTGAATTCCTGAACCTTTTCCTGAAATTCGGTGGCGAGCTTGGTGCGCTCGTTTTCATTCATCATGGAACCGTCTTTTTCAAGGCGGTCTTTCAGGCTACGGGCAGCCTCCTGTGCTTCACGCACCTTGACCTCATCACCTGCAAAATCTTTCTGCAGCTGATCGCTGAACGCCTGGGCGTCGTTCGAGGAAAACAATGCCTGACGAAGGTCTACAACACCAATTCGGGTTTCTGCCACGGCCTGAACTGAAAAGGCCAGCAACAGGGCGCCAATCACAGCTGGTATACGGGTCATCGGAAATCTCCTTTGTTTCATCCTTTGTTTTTTTGTATTACACATCAAAAGGTTTGTCCCAGTGAGAACTGGAATACCTGAGTGTCGTCACCTGGCTTGTCATTAAGCGGTTTGGCCAGACTGAATGCAAGTGGGCCTACCGCGGTTATCCACTGGAAGCTGACACCGGCCGAAGCACGGACTTCTGACGCTTCCGGATCAAACCCTCGCTCGGTATCGAACACCTGACCTGCATCCAGGAAAAAGGACGTACGCATGCTGCGGGAATCACCGGCAAACGGCGTCGGGAAGATCAACTCAAGGCCAGCTTCTGTCAGGAGGTTACCGCCAAAAGGATCCGGGTCGGAACTGTCACCCACTCGATTGGTTGCCCGGTTACCCAGAGAGTTTGCCCGATAACCCCTTACCGAACCGTAACCACCGGAATAGAAATGCTCAAAGAACGGCATCTGGCTGCGGTCACCGTACCCATCACCGTAACCAACCTCTGTCCGGGCCCGAACCACCCAGTTATGGGTATCCACCAACGGGAAATAGAAGTCCGTTCTGTGGCTTGCTTTGTAGAACGTCAGATCGCTGGCGGGCACCGCCACGTCTAACGACAGAGAGTGGCTATAGCCGTCGGTTGGCAGCACGCCGCGGTTCAGAGTACTCCGGCGCCAGCTACCGAACAGGAAGTAATTGGTAAACGAATCGCCTTCTTCGTTAATGAACGTTTCCACTTCCTGTGCCGAGAAGATCCCCTTCTTGATATCAGAGCGGGTCACGCCCACCCCGAAATTCAGGCGTGTAATGGAATCTGTCGGGTAACCAAAGGTCATCCGGGCGCCATACTCATCCAGCAGGTAGGAGGAAATATCCTCCTCTTCGTAATCCGTTTCCCGGGCGAACAGGCTGAACCCGCGACTGACACCATCCACGGTAAAGTAAGGGTCCATATAAGACACGTTAGCGCTCTTGACGGAATCACTGAAGTTCACGCCGAACGAAACCCGCTTACCGCTACCGAAGAAATTATTCTCCGATACCGACGCCCCAAGAATCACACCGGAGTTCTGCGAGAAGCCAACGGATGCAGACAAGCTGCCAGTAGGCTGCTCCTGCACACTGTAGTTCACATCCACCAGATCATCGGACCCCGGAACTGGCACGGTCTCCACATCGACTGTCTGGAAAAAGCCCATGCGTTCCAGGCGGGTTTTGGAGAACTCAATCCGGTCGGAGGAGGCAACACCGCCTTCCATCTGAGTCATTTCCTGGCGCAGCACCTCATCCTTGGTGGAGACGTTGCCACTGAAATTCACCCGGCGTACGTATGCCCGCTTGCCGGGTTCAATGTAGAAAGTAACCGCTGCAGTGTTATCGTCGCCAGGCTCCGGCACCGCATTCACACTGGCGAATGCGTAGCCTTCTCGGCCCAGGCGGAACGACAACGCCTCGGAAATTGCAGTCATCTGGGCGCGAGAAAAAACATCGCCCTCCTTCACCGGAATGAACTTGCGCAGTTCCTCTTCCTCAACAATCAGATTGCCACGCAACTGAATGTCGGAAATGGTGTACTGGGGGCCCTCATTGAGGGCCATGGCAATGAACACCTGCTGTTTATCCGGAGAAATAGACACCTGACTGGATTCCACGCTGAAATCCAGGTAACCACGGTCCAGATAGAACGAGCGCAGGGTTTCAAGATCACCGCTGAGCCTTTCCCGGGCGTACTTGTCCTTGTTGGTCAGCGAGTTCCACCAACTGGTACTGCGTAGCTCAAACAGGTCGGTCAGCTCGTCATCACTGAATTCCTGATTACCGACAATATTGATGTGCTGGATAGCGGCAACTGTGCCCTCGTTGATGTCCAGGCGGACGGCCACACGATTTCGCGGCAATTCTTCAGCCGAGGCCTTAACCCGGGCGTTATAACGACCCTGGGCAATGTAAGAGCGAAGAATCTCGAGTTCGAGGCGTTCAAGCGTCGCCCGCCGGAACACCTGCCCCTCTTCAAGACCCGCACCGGCCAGGGCATCCATCAGCATGTCGGTCTCTATGTTCTTGTTACCTTCTATCTCGATGGAGGAAATAGAAGGCCGTTCCTTGACCGCCAGTATCAACACGCCGGCATCGCGACTGACTTCGATGTCTGTAAACAGGCCGGTCCGAAACAGGTCTTTGATGGCCGTAGCGAGACGTGTTTCATCAATTTGCTCACCAATGTTGACCGGGAACGCGGAAAACACCGAACCTGCGGATACCCTCTGAAGGCCTTCTACCTCGATATCCGCAACCGTGAATTCGTCCGCCAGCGCTGGCTTCATACCGGTTGCGGTAATTGCGAGGCCAACAGCTACAGCTAGAAGAGAACGTCTCATTCAGTTATATCGCCTGGTTAATGTGCGGTAAGGAGCCCGCAATTCTCACAACCGCATCAGGTCGTTGTAAAGAGCAAACACCATTAAAGTGAGGATCAAAGCCATACCAATTCGTAATCCGAACTCCTGAACCCTCTCTGACAACGGCTTCCGACGGATGGCTTCGATGGTGTAGTAAACGATGTGGCCGCCGTCCAGTACCGGGACAGGCAGCAGGTTCAGCACACCCAGGCTCACACTGAGGTAAGCCAGAAAACGAACAAAATCTTCAAATCCCGAACTGACACTGGCTTCTGCCACCCTTGCAATCGTAATAGGGCCACTGAGGTTAGTGGGTGAAAGCAGTCCAGTCACCATTTTCTTTATGGCCACGAGGGTAAGGCGTGTATCGGCCCAGGTTTCATGCACCGCGTTGGGGATCGCTGCCAATGGGCCGTAGCGCACTTCCCGGAGCAGCTCATCCGGCCATGAAATGGCTTCAACACCCGCTCCGACAAATCCGATCACCTGCCCATCATCCAATGTTCGGGACGCCGGCGTTACCGAAACTTCCCGAGACTGGCCTGCGCGCTCTACTGTGAGTTCCAGCGGTTGTTCCGGAGCGTTGCGAATATAGTCAACCAGGGAAAACCAGTCCGCCACCGGCTCACCGTCCACAGCCACAACGTGATCGCCAGGCTGCAGACCGGCCGCCATCGCCCGGCCATCGCTGTTTACCTGACCAAGAATGGCCGGTACGTCGGGCCGCCATGGCGTAATACCGAACTCTGCCAGCGGATTGGGGGTATCGTTGCTGAGACTCCAACCATTGAGAGGCCCCGAAACAACACCACGGGAACCGTCTCGGGAAATCTCCAGAGCAACCTGGCCTTGCTCTCCGGCACGCTCCAGCAAGCGCATATTGACGTCCCGCCAGGATGTCACCCGGTGGCCGTCTACAGCATGAATTTCCATTCCCTCCTGCAAACCGGCTCGCTCCGCGACGCTTTCCGGCGCGATCTCACCCACGATCGGTGCGACGGTGGTCACGCCCACGACGCTGATCAACCAGTACGCAAGAATAGCGAAAAGAAAGTTGGCAATTGGCCCTGCCGCGGCAATGGCAATGCGCTGGTATGGCGGTTTTGATGTAAAAGCCTGAGCCCTCAGGTCGTCCGGGACCGGACCTTCCCGCTCATCCAGCATCTTGACGTAGCCGCCCAGAGGAATGGCTGCAATGGCAAACTCAGTGCCGTGACGGTCATACCAGGAATACAGCGGCTTGCCGAAACCTACCGAGAACCTCAGCACTTTGACTCCGAAACGGCGAGCCACCCAGAAATGCCCGTACTCGTGCAGAGTAACCAGGATGCCAAGAGTCAGTGCTAATGCCAGTACGCTTTGAATAATCTGCATAGGTTTTCCGGTATTTGGCTTGGGGCCAGCTTAACGAACGTCTGCCCGGATATCAGACAGACAGCAGGCTGATCTGTTCCCTTGCCCGCTCACGGGCTTCTGCGTCTTTGACAAAGATGGTGTCGAAACTGTCAGCCG
>DATGQY010000155.1:0-2393 GCA_035303925.1 Marinobacter sp.
TTAAAGTCCATCGCTTGGCTCCTGCTTGTCCGGCCGCTGCGCGGTTAGCGCAGCTGAATGGAGAAGTTGGCTTCGGAGGACGTGGCCTCACTTGAGAACCAGCGCGAGGTAACTGTTTTGGTTTCGGTGTAGAAGCGGACAGCCTGCTTACCGTAGGCATGCTGATCGCCGTAGAACGAACCCTTCCAGCCAGTGAACGAGAAGAACGGCAGGGGCACCGGAATGGGAATGTTCACGCCCACCTGGCCCACGTCAATCTCGTGCTGGAACCGGCGGGCTGCACCACCGTGGTTGGTGAAGATCGAGGTACCGTTGCCATAGGGGCTCTGGTTGATCAGCTCAATGGCCTCACCCAGATCATTTGCGTTCATACAGGTGAGAACCGGACCAAAGATTTCTTCATTGTAGATATCCATCTCCCGCGTCACGTTGCTGAACAGCGTTGGCCCTACCCAGTTGCCATCCGGCAGACCATCGACCGTGCAGTTGCGGCCATCCAGCAACAGGGTCGCGCCCTGGGCTTCTCCGGTGGCGATCAGAGCTTCAATACGCTCCTTGGCTTTCGGGCTGATGACCGGGCCGTAGCTGGCACCCGAATCGTTCCAGGCACCGGGGCGCACTTTTGCCATGGCCTCTTTCAGCTCCGGGATCCACTCCTGAGCCGCGCCCACAAACACGGCCACAGAAATCGCCATACAACGCTGGCCAGCGGCACCGACTGAGGCGCCAACCAGAGCATTGATTACCTGCTGCTTGTCGGCATCCGGCATGATCACCATGTGGTTCTTGGCGCCGGCGAAGCTCTGTACTCGCTTCATGTGGCGGGTGCCGGTTTCATAGATGTAACGACCAACCGGCACTGAGCCCACAAAAGAAATCGCTTTGATGGCCGGATCGGTCAGCAACGTATCCACCTGCTCTTTGGCACCATGCACCACCTGCAGCACGCCCTTGGGTGCGCCGGCTTCTTCAAACAACTCGGCCAGGCGCATCGGGGTCATCGGGTCCTGCTCGGACGGCTTGAGGATAAAGGTGTTACCGCAGGCAATGGCCATGGGGAACATCCACAGAGGAATCATCGCCGGGAAGTTGAACGGGGTGATACCGGCGCATACGCCCAGGGGCTGAATCCAGGAGTGAGTGTCCACTTCGCGGGCAACGTTCTCAACGGTCTCGCCCATCATCATGGACGCCACGTTGGCGGCGTGTTCAACCACTTCAATGCCGCGCCAGACATCGCCTTTGGCGTCGTCAAAGGTCTTGCCGGTTTCCTGGGACAGGATTTCGGCAATTTCGTCGTGGTGCTCTTTCAGCAGGGCCTGGTAACGCAACATCACCCGGGCCCGGTCTGACACCGGCGTTTCCTTCCAGCTTTTGAACACTTCGCCGGCGGTGTCGATCGCCAACCGCATTTCATCAGCCGTGGCGCACGGTACCTGGGCAATGACTTCGTTGGTGGCGGGGTTGGTGACGTCGATCCAGTTCTGGGTCTGGCTCTGAACGAATTCACCGGCAATGTACTGGGGAATCTTCTTCATCGTGGTGGTCCCTGTTTGTTGTTGTTCAGGAGAGCCTGGCTCACTCGGGCACAGGCGTTATTTGAATCAAGCGTAGCACGGGGTTTGCCAAGGTGTGATTGACTAAGTTTCGATCATGATGGATTATTTTTCGATGCAGACAGTTTCCAGGAACACACAAGCCACCCAAACCTCGCAATGGCCCGTGCCATCGGACAGCGTGCGTTATGTGGTGCCTGAGCCCAGTATTCATATGCTGGCCAGCCATCCGCTTACCCGGGAGCTTTATCCGCTGGCGTTTGGCCACTACCGGAAAGCGGTGGGCCACCACATGCACCGGGAGCATCATCGTGACAATCTTTTGATCTACTGCACGGAGGGTAAGGCGTTTCTGAATGTTGACGGAGAGCCCTATACCGTCGGCGCGGGCGATCTTTTGTTACTGCCGGCGGGGGCCAGCCACCGGTATACCGCTGACCCCGACCACCCTTGGACCATTCACTGGGTGCACTACACCGGGCCGTTGGCTGCAGACTTCCAGCAGTACATGGGCTTTGAAGGCCAGACCCGAATCCGGCATCTGGGCCGGCAGCCCAGACTGCTGGTCGATTTCAACGGCCTGCTGTCGGTGCGACAAACCGGCTTTCGCTTGCAGGGGCTGATCCACGCCAGTAACCGCTTGCGACAACTGCTGGCAGCGGTGCCCCTGAACGCCGACGAAACCGACGTAGCCAAGCAGGCCGAGTTGGAAACCCTGCACAATTACATGAGAGAGAACCTGGAAGCGCGGCTGACACTGCAACAACTGGCCGAACTGTCCGGCCTGTCGCCTGCGCACTTTGCCACCCGCTATCGGGAGCAGACCGGCACCTCGCC
>DATGQY010000156.1:0-20985 GCA_035303925.1 Marinobacter sp.
CCTCGGGCGGCGGCGACGCCGAGAGCGCCGATGACCAGGCGTTCGCGGGGCAGTTCGCGCATCAGATACATGAAGCCCTGCCCCTCTTCACCCAACAGAGCAGACGACGGAACCCGCATGTCGGAGAAAAACAACTCAGAGGTGTCGCCGGAGTGCTGGCCAATCTTGTCGAGGTTCCGGCCTTTGCTATAACCCGGCAACGAAGTATCGACCAGGAACAGACTGATGCCGCGGGCGCCCGCTTTGGGGTCGGTTTTGGCGGCGACAATCACCATGTCTGCGTGCTGGCCATTGGTGATGAAGGTTTTGGAGCCATTGAGGATATAGTCATCCCCGTCCTTCACGGCACTGGTACGAATGGCCTGAAGATCACTGCCGGCACCGGGCTCGGTCATGGCAATTGCGCCAACGGCTTCGCCGGAAACCATTTTCGGCAACCACTGCTGACGCTGTTCCTCGTTGCCGATATGGCTGAGATAAGGCGCAACGATGTCTGAATGCACCATCACGTTGGTAGAGAGCGCACCGAAACCCATGCGCGCAAGCTCCTCACCCACCACCACGGAAAACTGAAAAGGTGCACCGATACCGCCACAATCTTCCGGAACGTCAACACACAGCATGCTGGCGTTACCCAGGGTGTTCCACAATTCCCGGGGCACAATTCCGGATTTCTCCCAGGCTTCATAGTGAGGGGCCACCTCGGTTTCCAGAGCCTTGATGACGGACTCTCGGAACATGTCGAGTTCTTCTTGATCAACAACACTGGTCATTGGGCTCTCCCGCCAGTAAACGGCTCAAACTGGATAAACTCCTATCAGTCTGTCCCAGTCTACAGGCGAGCGCCATGACATAACCGTGCAGATAATTTGATAAAAACTGACACCCCGGAGCCCGTCACCGCTCCCCCTACCAGGTTCAGGACTGGTTTAGCCGATCGATTGCGTCCAGCAACTCTGACGTTTTCTCCCGCATCAGGGCCTTGTCACCGCGTGACTCGACATTCAGCCGCACCAACGGTTCGGTATTCGACATCCGGAGATTGAATCGCCAGTTTTCGAACTCAACACTCAGTCCATCAACATGACTGACCGACAACGCGTCCGCACCGTAGATGCCCTCGATTCGGTCAATCAGCCGCGCGGGGTCGTCAATGGTGCGGTTGATCTCGCCGCTGGCAGGATAGGCTTCGATGCGGGCATCGATCAGCGACGACAGTGTCTGACCGGTCTGACTCAGACGTTCAGCAATCAGTAGCCAGGGGATCATGCCGCTGTCGCAATACGCGAAGTCCCTGAAATAATGGTGCGCACTCATTTCGCCCCCGTACAGGGCATCTTCTTCACGCATGCGCTGCTTGATGAACGCGTGCCCGGTCTTGCTTTCAATCGGAGTTCCGCCAGCGGCCAAAACCAGATCCCGGGTGTTCCAGGTTAGCCTCGGATCGTGTATGACCTTGCCCTTGCCTTCTTTACGCAAAAACTGGTCCGCCAGCAGCCCGACTATGTAGTAGCCTTCGATGAAACGGCCTCGCTCATCGAAGAAAAAACACCGGTCGTAGTCTCCATCCCAGGCAATGCCCATATCTGCGCCTTCGCGCAAGACCGCCTCTGCGGTGACCGCCCGGTTTTCCTCCAGTAGCGGATTGGGCACTCCGTTCGGGAAGTGGCCGTCCGGCTCGTGGTGCAACCGCACAAAGTCAAATGGCAGCCAACGCGCCAGAGAGTCAACCACCAGGCCCGCGCCTCCGTTGCCTGCGTTCACCACAATCTTGAGTGGCTTGAGTGCGCTGCCGTCAACGTAGCCGAGCAAATGCTGGATGTAGTCAGGCTCTACGTTCAGGGTCTCCATGCGCCCGCGAACCGGGGCGTCTTCGAACGGCAAGGACACCCTGTCTCGAATAGCATTCAGGCCATTGTCTGAGCTGATCGGACGCGATTCACGGCTTACCAGTTTCATGCCATTGTGGTCCCGGGGGTTGTGGCTGGCCGTCACCATAATGCCTCCATCCAGGTCGTAATGACTGGTGGCAAAGTACACCTGTTCCGTTCCACACAGGCCAATGTCATAGACATTTGCGCCGGCTGCCATCAACCCGGAACTCAGGGCGGCCGCGATGTCCGGGCTCGATAAACGAATGTCGTACCCGACCGCAACCCGCCGGGCATTGGTCAGCTTCACATACGACCGCCCGATACGCTCGGCCAGTTCCGGATTCAGCTGATCGGGCACCCGCCCACGCAGGTCATAGGCTTTAAAACAGGACACATCCATAGCACGTTCTCCATCAAACCTTTGATCAGGCGTCAGCCCGCCATGCCACCATCAGTCGCTCGGCACAGCGGACCGCACCGGTGTTACACCTTTTCCGCCATCAGCGGAATCTGCGCCTCCTCCATGTTTGGCGCAGGCTTGGCGCGCCCGTATCGGTCGTCCAGACGCTCAATGTCATCCTCACCGAGGTAAGCGCCGGACTGAACTTCAATCAGTTCCAGCGGAATACGGCCGGGATTGAACAGCCGGTGAATCGCGCCGATGGGGATGTAGGTCGATTCGTTTTCTGACAATAAAAACGTTTCGCCATCACGAGTGACCTCGGCTGTACCCCGCACGATGATCCAGTGCTCGGCGCGATGGTGATGCTTCTGTAAAGACAATCGTTCTCCCGGTTTAACCGTGATCCGCTTGACCTGAAAGCGGTTGCCCATATCAATACTGTCGTAGCTGCCCCACGGGCGGTACACCTGACGATGGGTGCGGGTTTCTGTGCGCTGCTCGGCATTCAACCGGTTCACCAGCTTTTTGACATCCTGAACCTTGTCCCGGTGGGCAATCATCAACGCGTCTTTGGTATCCACTACCACCAGATCCTGCACTCCCAGCAGGGTCACCAATTTGTCCGACGTATGCACCAGACAGTTGCTGCTCTCTTCCATGCAGGCGTCGCCGGTGATGGCGTTATCGTTCTCATCCTTGCCGCTCACATCCCAGATCGCAGACCAGGAGCCCACATCACTCCAGCCCGCATCCATTGGCACCAGCAGGGCCTTGGAGGTTTTCTCCATCACCGCATAATCAATGGAATCGTCCGGGCAGTGCTCAAAAATCTCGGCGGGAATGCGGGTGAACTCTAAATCACGTTCAAGGCGGCGTGCGGCCAGAAGGCAGGTATCGTAAATGTCTGGGCTATGCTTCTTGAGCTCTGCCAGATAGGCGTCGGCCCGGAACATGAACATACCGCTGTTCCAGAAATAGCCACCGTCAGCCAGCAACGCTTCCGCTGTTTCCACGTTCGGTTTCTCGATAAAGCGTGAGACCGGCCTTGCAGCGCCCGGCGCAACACCAGGCTGGCCGGCAGCGATGTACCCGTAACCCGTTTCCGGCCGGGTGGGCGTGATACCAAACAACACAAGGCCGCCAGATCTGGCCGCTTCCTGGCCTTTGGTAACAGCACTCTGAAACGCATTCACATCATCAATGGCATGATCGGCAGGCAACACCAGCATGATGGCTTTCGGGTTTGTCCTTGCCACCTCAATGGCGGCCATTGCAACGGCTGGTGCCGTATTGCGGCCAAACGGCTCTAGCAAAATAGACAGGGGTTTGCAGCCAATGGCATCCAACTGCTCTTTTACAATAAAGCGATGTTCGTCATTGGCCACCACCACCGGCGCCTCGGCTTCCTCCATGGGTAACCTGCACAGCGTCTCCTGCAACATGCTTTGCTTACCCACTAGCGGCAGAAACTGCTTGGGGTAGGCCTGTCGCGACAGTGGCCAAAGCCTTGAACCGTTACCACCTGAAAGTATGACTGGAATCATCGTTCTGCTCCTTTGCTCAATGATGACGTACCGCAATAACGTCGGTTGGCGTTTTCATCCGGGCGAACCGTAAACACGGCCCCCGTCATGAACGCTTGCTAAGCCTGATGTTGATGGGTGGATTGGGCTGCGCACCCTCGGGCCACAGCGGATCAATTCGATAGAGATAGGAAATATCGCCCCCCAAACGGGTAGACTTCATGGGTCGGTGTTCGTCCAGAAATGCCGACATGCCTTCAAGGGGGCCCCAGGTCGCTTGCCACGGCTCCATCCAGGCGAGCGCCCAGGATTCGTAAAGCCCGTTTACAACCTGTTCCTCGCCGGTGATGGTCTCAATCCGACTCGGCTCCTCAAGCCCTGCAACCACATTCCGGACCATGCCCGGAAACACATCCTGATAGCGGTCATGTACGGAGTTGCCGTTAACCTCCGCAAACACAGCAATCATGGTCAGCGGCTGCATTGCATAGTTCATGTATTCCAGAGCTCGGGTTTTTCGGCTGAGCTCCCTGGGCAGGTAGCCCTCATCATTGATCTGTGCCATGGCTTCGTCGAACTTGGCCAGTGACCAGTTCCAGTCACCGCAATCCTGGGTTGCCACCGCAGACGACAACACAGCCCAGGCGGCCCAGTAATCGTGGTTGTTTACCTTGCGGGGATCACGGTCGGTGTAGTAGTCGCGAACACCATCGCTCAGCCTCAGGAACCAGTCTTCAATTCGACGGGATTTCGCAGCATCAATGGCGGTTTCCGGAGACGAAGCCTTGATCCTCAGGTAGGCGTTGGCCGCCGCCGCCAGCGCCCACTTGCGCACCGCCTGGCCCACATGATTGATGTCATCGGTCAGTAGCGCGTCACTGGACGCCCAGGCGTCCAGATTGTCGATGACGCAGTTCAGTGCCGCCGAACCATCACCATCAACCTGATAGTCATCGGTCGCAGCAATCACTGCTTTTTCAAAACTGCGCACACTGCTGGTGGCCTGTATATATTCCTGGTAGGCCTCTTCGTTCAGCGTATTACGCGCGCTATCGCTGCCCTCATACTTACTGGTCAAAGACAGCGAGCCGACATGTGGTTCTACCCGCTTGCAGCTGTATTCACCGCCATCGTCTTCTGCCGGCCACTGGTAATAACCGACAGGTGCCCGGAGTTCTCCATTCAGGCATTGCGCAGCATGCACGCTGCTTATACCAAACGTTGCGGAGACCGCCACAGACAACACTATCCGGCCCCATTGTCGATGTTCAGCACGTGGTTGGATTCCCATGACCGTCCTCTTTGTGCGTTGAGTGAATGTGCGTCAGATGTCCTGGCGTCGACAGATTTTCGTCGTGACCGTCAGTCCTTCAGTAACCTGTTCAGGCTTAAGCTCCAGGTCGAGCGACATGAACATCTCATCGTTCCAGTTCGGACCTTCCGGTAGCTCGAATACAAATCGGCCGGGGGTGTCCACCCGTGCCCCGTATTCCATATCGACGCGATCCTTGCGGCCGAACACGTACCAGATGAAGGCATCAACTTCCTTCACTCCCGGATCACTGAACTGCAGATCCACAACGTATTCGTTACTCGGCATCTCGATGAACTGCCCGCCACCGTTGTAGAGCACCTCGTTGATTCCGGCCTTGACGGTGGTGGTTTTCTGCAACACCGGCTCCTGGGTTTCACAGGCACCGCTGATCATTGGCGTGACCTGACGGTAGAATTCGGCACTGTCGAGGTTGTGGTAACCCGGCACCTCCCAGATCATGATTTTGGGTGGCGACTCCCGGAAGTTGTCGGAGAGCAGGTACTCATACATCGAGCCGTCATAGCTGCCGCCGGCAACCGCAACGTTGAGAACCTCGACCCCGAGAAACTCCTGCAAGGCGCCGGCAAAGTTATAATCGTGTGCCCCTTTACTATTACTGGTGCCCACCAGGGTGATGGGCGGGAGCTCCTGGTCACCAAACAAGGCACTTGCTTCAGCCGACTGTCCGGTACCGGACGACTCAGTGCGGAACTCATCCACGAACTGCGAGCCATACTGGAAACCGCAGATTCGTTTCACCGCATCCTGAAGCGATCCATCCTTTCTGATCAGCCCTGACCGACGAGTCACAAACTCCTGCTGCGCCAGTGTCTGATAAACCGGCATTTCCTTGATGCGATCGGCCACAATCTTCGCGGTACGCCTCGCACCGTATGGGGTCCAGTGATGATCGCGCTTGAAGTAGAAAGCATCTTCACGAGACTCTTCGTTCAGCAGGGGGGTCAGGTCCGGAACCACCAGCCCTGCCTGCCGGAATCGCTCCAACGTGTCCTCGTAGCTTCTGCGAGCAACACTGAAGCTGAATGGCACCGGTGATATCGACGGTATATGGTCTGGATGAACCAGGCCCTTCGTCGGCTGAAACACCATCACCAACTCGGTACCGGTGGTTTCTTTCAGGTGCCGGGCGAAGCGCTTGAGATGTTCCAGGCCCTGCGCATCGGGTCCGAATTGCTCAAGCAACTCAGTTTCCGAACGGAACAGCCAGCCATCCTTGCCCTGCACCAGCATTTTGAAGTTCTTCAGGTAGCCGGTGTTGTAGCTCTCGGGATAGGCCGTCAACGGGCACAAATCACAACAGCGCTCGACATCGTATTCCGGCAGCTCGCCAGCACTGGCATTCACGCCAGCACCACCGAGCAGCATGAACAGGCTCAACGCCCACGTTCGATGACTTCTGACCACAGCCTTCATACCGACGTATCCACCCGGCTTTCAGTTACCACCAGCCGAGGCTTACCACCGACATCAATAGCAAACACGCTGAATACTTTTCCACGCTGGAGCTTGACGTCGCCGGTCTTGGCGAGCGCCTCATTGCTCTGGAACGCAGCCAGCGCAAGCGTAACGGCGTTGATCTCGCGGTTCGCTACGTCCAGTGAATCCACCGCATCGATCACTGCGATCTTGCCATCGGATGTCTTGAGCGCGACACCACCGGTGCCGGTCAGGTTGTAGAACGACAGCAACGCTTTGCGGGGGTTATCAAAGGTGACGTCCTTCAGCACTTTCATCTTGCCAGAGGGCAACACCACCACGGTGTAGAACTCATTCTTGTTCATCGCCACGCTGGCCTGCTGACCACCTGCCTCTAACTGATAATTGCCCTCCGCCAGATAGATGTAGGGGCTGGCCTCCAGCGGTGCGACCTCCTTGATGGATTTGCCTCCAATCCTGGCATCGGCCAGAGCGCCACTGGCATCGGCGTTCACCACGCGAATGAACGCTGCTCCATCCGGGGCTTCGGCGGCGTACAAGGCATCCTCTCCGGCGTGCGCCATATTCATGGAGACCAGCAAGCTGCTGACCAGGACAAAAAAAGCGGTTTGTATAAGTGCTTTCATTTTCATCATCCTCAGGGTTGATTATCAGGACGGCTGTCCGCGTTAGCGGCCAACCGATTTTCTGCCTGGCGGAACCAGGCCAGGGCCTGCTCAGACTCCAGTGGCTGCGCCAGGTAACGCTCGGGAAACTCCCAGATCACCAGCTGCGGTGGTTGATCCCGGAAGTCAGAAGAATTGAGGTATCGAATCATCGGCACGATGGGACCGTCGCCCTCTTCAGCCACGTTGATCAGGTCCCGGCCGAGGTGCTTGCGTAACGCGCCGGGGAAATCCCAAAGCTCATTAGCGCTGTAGCTGGTACCCACCAGCACCGTGCTGATTGAGTCATCGCCAAAGAGTGCTCCGGCATCTGCCTCCTCGCCGGCCGCCCGGGTCGTTCGGGGCGCCAGTTGGTCCGGTGCCGGGCCAAACTCACTGAACACGGGGTCAACCGGTATGTAATTGAGCAGGTCACCCCGGTGAGGCACCGGTTCACCAACCGACGTCACAAACGTTCGCTCATCCCAGCTCAGTCCATTGAATCGGTTCCGGATATAGCGTGCAGACTGCTCTGCAAACAGATCTGCGCCGGCCGGAGACCAGTGGGTATCCGTTCTCAGAAACACGGGCTCGCCGTTTTGCTGCGCTCGCTCTAGAGCGGGCAGCACATCCGGGGCCGGGATACCGGCATTCGTCAGCGATTGCTGAAACTGGCTGTAAAGCGAATCCATCACCGGCTCCGGGCGGGTCCCGTCCAGCTTCTCTGCATAGATTCGTGCCTTGGCAGGCACCACCAGGACCACCAGGGGAATGCCCTCAGTCAATAGATAATCCGCTACACGCTGAACACGCTGAAGGTTACGGTTAACCAGATGCTCTTCACGACTGGCCGGGTAGAACTCCTCGTCAGTGAACAACCACTCCTCCTGGCCAACCACCACGCCTTGCCGACCCTCGTTGAACAGCGTGTAGTTAATGGCGGCCCAGAGATTGGTGCCCAGATCCTTGGCAGGGAACTGTTCGTCGTAATGATCTTCCAGGCTACGGGCGAGCTCTCCGTTCACCGGACTGAGATCTTTACTGGCTTCGTAACCAAGCAATGGCCTTAGAGACAACACCCCCAGCGCCAGTACCAACACCATGAACAGAACGGCGGTGATTTTTGCAGAAGCTTTCGTCATCGCATTCACCCTCAGAACTGGAAATACAGAAACGGAGAAAAGCTTTCGGCCGACAACTTGAGGACCGCCAGCGCAAACACCGGCACCAACAGCGGTGCAGCAACTGACCGCCAACCGGCAACCCATGCACCTACCCCACGATCGCCCAACCGGTCCTTCAGCCCCATCAGCGCAATCACGCTATAAGCCAACACCAGAATCGCCAGGTTCAGATCACGGATCCCCTGCACGTAAACGTCGCTCAGGCCGGCACCGTCAAAGCTGAACATGGCGCCGTAGAACCCGAAGGCTTCGCTCAAAGAACTGGCACGGAAGGTGACCCATCCGAGCATCACGATCAGGAAGGTCAGCGCCCAGCGGAACAGCCGGAACCCGGACGGGCTGCCAGACACCCCCAGCGCCCGTTCAATTGCCAGCGCCAGGCCATGCCAGGCGCCCCACAACAGGAAGGTCCAGTTAGCACCGTGCCAAAGCCCGCCAAGCAGCATGGTCAGCAGCAGATTGCGATAGGTCTGAACCGTGCTGTTGCGGTTACCGCCCAAGGGGATGTACAGGTAATCGCGCAGCCAGGTGGAAAGGCTGATGTGCCACCGACGCCAGAACTCGGTGATGCTCTGGCTGATATAGGGCTGGTTGAAGTTCTCGTTAAAACGGAACCCCATCATCAGCCCCAGGCCAATGGCCATGTCCGAATACCCGGAAAAGTCGAAGTACAATTGCGCGGTGTAGGCCAGAATGCCCAGCCAGGCGTCGGCGGTACTGGGGTCAGACAAGGCAAATGCGCTGTCTGCCAGGGGGGCGATGGAGTCTGCGATGAAGACTTTCTTGATAAAGCCCTGCATGAACCTGACCGCCCCCTCGCCGAATTTGTCCAGCGTGTGGGTGCGATAGGTGAATTGATCCGCCAGGTCTTTGTAGCGCAACACCGGGCCGGCAATGAGCTGCGGGAACAGTGCGATAAACGCCGCAAAATCCACGAACCGCCGGGTTGGCTCCGTGTCGCCGCGGTACACATCCACCACATAGGAAATCGCCTGAAACACGTAGAACGAGATCCCGATAGGCAGAATGATGTTCGCCAGCTCGAGGGGCTGACTGCCGGCGGACACCAGCAGGCTGTTCAAGCTATCAATGCCGAAATTGGCATACTTGAAATAGGCCAGTGTGGCCAGATCGCCCCCAACACCCAGAGCCACCCACCGGCGCGCTCTTGCGGTGCCCACGCCGGCGCGATGTATGGCCAGCCCCATCAGGTAGTTCCACACCGTAACCGCCACGAACAACAGCAGAAAATCCACCCGCCACCAGGCATAGAATGCGTAGCTGCCGATCAGGATGACCAGTGACCGGTGCCGGAATGGTGTCAGGTAGTACACCCCCAGAAAGGCGGGCAGGAACAGAAACAGGAAGATATTGCTTGAGAACACCATGTCAGTTCTCCGCCTGCGTAACCTGGCCCGACACCACAACCGAGGGCTCTATACGAACCGCCTGTTTCTGGTTTATCAGGGCGTCAAAGATCTGCATCTGGTACTCGCCCAGCACCCCATCAAAGTGAATGCCGACATTCGATCTGGGGAAACGCATACCCACGTTGTAGATCGAGATATAGGCCGGGTTGTCCGTTGACAGGGGCCCGCTGGCGTTGGACGCCAGCTCGCCACCCACCACCCGCATAGACACTTCGTAGTCGTAGAAATCTTCCTTGAAATTACGATCGGTGGCAGAGAGATCCTTCAGCTGGCCATAGATACCCCAGGTGCCATTAAGCACGGCAATGTTGTGGTAAACGTCCACATTGCTGCTGTTTCTTACCCGGATGCCATTGCGAAGGTTGTTCATCACCCGGTTACCCCAGATCAGGTTGTCCGGTGATTCGTAAAGCCCGATGCCATCGCCCTGGTTGTCGTAGGACACGTTGTTGGCCACGATGTTGTTGCGGCTCTGGCGGTCCAGCACAATGCCGGACAAACCGTTGTCGTAGCTCTTGTTGCCAACAATCCAGCTGTTATTCACCTCTCGGGAAATGATGATTCCGTGCTTCTCGCGGGTGCCATACACCTCATTATTGGCAATCAGCAACCGCTCGGAGTAATCGTGAGGGTCAATGCCATACACAATGTTGTTGCTGTAGACGTTATTGACGATCGCCACGTCTTCCGCCTCGTAGCAGTAAAATCCGTAGTACAGATCGTCAAAGGTGGAGTCCACCAGCCAGGCGTGGGGTGCACTTCGCTTCAAGCGGGCGTTGTCATAGTCGGAGTACTGAGCCACGGTAAATCCGTATGATTTACTCTGGAGGTAGCCCAGATTGGCCATGGTGGTGCCGAGAATGAAGTTCTCACTGCCACCCCAGCCCACATAGAAAGGCCGGAAGCTGTCTTCTTTCTGGAACGTGGCCGGGCCTTTTGCCTGCTCACGCCAACCAACGATCGTGCTATCAATCGCAAACAGCCAACCGTCGTTTGCTATGAATGCGCCACGTTCCTCCGAAAGCCTCAAAGTCTCGTCGCGAATCACCAGAGTGGCATCCTGGCGAATGGCCAGCGGCAGGCGGACGATGTAGGTGCCGTCTTCAATACGCTCCATATAGCGTCGGTCGTTGACCTGACGATAGACGTCATCCAGCGTCACCTTGCCGCTGTTGACCAGAATCGCCTGAGGGTGAGAAAACTGACGAACCACCCACTCTCGTGCCCGACCTTCGTCCACAAAATCCCCGAGGGCACTGACCTCACCGATACGCTCCACTGTCACATTGGGAGCCCCGTCAGGACGAGCGGCAAGCCGCTCCTCTATGGCCTCACGGTTGAACGCTGCCGCATTCGGGATGTCCGGCTCAGGAAGGTAAAGATCCTCACCGGAGGTCACTTCAATACCGTAGTCTTCAAGCAACGGCGCAATGGCCGGCGGTGGCGTTGCCGTTCTACCGGCACTTGCTTCGGTCGCTGCAAGCCCCTGAACCGGCAGGACCAACACCGATATCAGCAGGCACACGACCCATCGGGTATCTCGGGTTTTCATGAGTTCTCCTTAGAACCGCTTCGCCACGTCCAGAATCACCCGGTGCCGTGCGTCATCAACGTCGTCACCATAGGCGTCACCCGGCATGAACACACCGGCCCGCAACCACACATCGAACGCTGCCCAGGAGGTTGACGCACTGTCTCCGTAGTAACCCAATACCAGGTCCACCGACTGCCCCAGATCGTCGCTGCTTGCGATAAACCCGGGCTCGACCAGGTCGGATTGCATGGTGCCGCCCTGATCACTCAACCAGTAACGGTGATAGAGGAGGTTGGCGTCCCAGGTGTCCCGGTCCGACAAGGCGGTATAGAAGGTGAGTACCTTTAGATTGCTCCACTCTGGCTGAATGGCTTCGCCAAACCGCTGCACCTGAGAGCGGGTACCGGTAAACCGTGAGCGGTTGCTTTCAAGACTGGTTTGCCGGTACGCGTCACTTTCGCCCGGCCCACTGCCGCCGGAGGCGATGGCCCCATGGGCACCCACTACCCATCGCGGTGTATCAAGCAGCTGGGCACGGGCACCGAGATCCGCTGCCCACCCCGACACATCGCGCTCCTGATCACTGAAACCACTGGGCGTGCCGGGATCGCTATCGATAACGATGTCTGTACCGTGTACCGCCGCCACTGACGCGAAGTACTGGAAGCCATCGTGGGAGTGCCAGTCAAAGTAGTTCCGGTCCGCCTGAATGGCCGCCCAGGTCAGCGAATCGGTAAAACTGCCATCCAGCCTCTGGCCACGCGCCGCGTACTCTTCGGCCTGATCGCCATAACCCTGACCGTGGGTCGCCAGAAAACCAAGGTAGTGCCCCTTCTGCCATTGCCAGCGGGTCTGGGCAAAAACCCGCGCGATGTCCTGCTCTTCATCCTGAAGTTCATTGTCGTCCGTGCGCAGCTCGGCGAACTTCTGGGCCACCCCTACTGTGGTATCCAGCAGCGAGGTATCAAATATCCAGCGTGCGAGTGTGATGTCGTCGTCCCACCACATGCCGCTGTCTTCCTTGAGCCGCTCGCGCCCAAAACGAATCGACTCGCCCGGATAATCGCTAAGGCCGTTGTAATCCAGCCAGGCTTCACGCATGGCGACAAAACCATCGGTCGTGGTACCGCCAATCTCATCGCTGACATCCACTTGCCCGGTAGCCGCAAAGGCTTGCAGGCTGAGTTTCGAACGCCAGTGGGGCGATAGCTGCCAGACCCACTCCGGTTTGATATCAATACCCGCTTCATCGGATTTGGTCGCACCATTCTGACCCAGCCCCAGGCGGCGATCGCCTTCACTGATAAGGCTGAGTTTGGTCTTGACGCTCTGCTCAATCAGCTGCGGATAACTCTGGTTCACACTGGTTTCGTCCGGTGACTGCGCCATCGCAGGCACTGCGGTAAACGCTGCCAGGTAACTGACCGCGAGTGCGAGGCGTGATAGTCGGTAATTCGTCCTAAGCTGCATTGAGCTTATCCTCCTTGTTCTGTGGTCTTGGCCGGGCCGGAAAGGCTCCGGGCGAGCAACTTGTGGCGGGCGGCTCGCTCTTGCTTGTAAAGCGCCTCAGCTTTCATCTTGATGTGCTCTGGAACATCCAGAACCATCTCCACCATCAACTCCCGGGCTCGTTCAACGCCGCCCTCCAACGCCAGCAGCGCAAAGCTCCAGGCATACTGCGTATTCACCTCAATACCCTTGCCTTCCCAATAGAGTTCGGCGAGTGCGTAATCCGCTTTCGGAAACCCTCGTCGAGCTGCGGTCAACAGGTGGTGCCTGGCCTTTTCAGGATCGGGTTCGCCCAGGTAGCCACGTTTGTAGATGCGCCCCAGCAAATACTCCGCCGACGGGTACTTTTCTCGGGCCTCCAGGGCATAACGGATGGCTTTTTCAGGGTCTGGCGGCACAATTCGGCCTCGTTCATAGGCCCGCGCCAAAGACAGTGATGCTTTCACGTCGCCGCTTTCCCGGGCCTTCTGCAGCATGTCGATCACCACTTCCGGTTCTGCCAGGTAGTTGTGCTCCATAATCAACTTCGCTCGCGCAGTCAGCGCAGGAACATACTCGGGCGTCAGCTTCAGGTAGAGCTCGTTGGTGGTAGCCACCTGCTTCTGTGGGGATTCGTCGTCCGAGAGCCAGCGTGCGAACAGATACAGGTCACGGTCCTCAATAGAGCCCTGTTCCCAGGCCTTCGTTGCCCGTTCAACCAAAGCGCTGAAGTCTTCACTTCGGCCTTCAGCCAGGTACACCCTGGCCAACAACTGGAAGCACTCCGGGTGCGCCTCGGCTATGGGACGACACAAGCTTTCAATGTCACCGGTACGTTGCTCGAATTCACCGCTGGTCACGTAATAGCGGGCCAACGCCACATCCCCTTTGGGGTCCCCCGAAGCGCGGGCCTGCTGAATCAACGCCAGCGGGTTGCCATTGGGGAACTCGTCAGGAAAGTTGACGTACAGATTGACCAGCGGTATCAGCGCCGTCTGGTCGCCTGCGGCAAGCGCTTTCCGGAGGTAGCGGGCACCATGGGCACGCTGCTCCGGTGTATCGCCCTCCCGGGCATTCATCTTGCCGATCCGGATAGCGGCGCGGTCACTGCCCTGTTCCGCCGCCTTCTGGTACCAGGCCAGCGCCTTTCGCCGAGCGGCTGGGGTATCCTGATCGGCATAGAGATCCCCCAGCTCTACCTGGGCTTCCACCAGGCCGAACTGCGCCAACTCTTCAAGCTGCGACTGGGCTTCCTGAAGGTTGCCGGTGGCCGCGGCCTGCTCGGCCCGCTGGACATCAGGCAAATTGCTGCACGCGGTAAGCCCCAGGCTGAACAGGCTGACAATGCACGCTTGTCGAATCATGCTGCGCAACTCCCTCAGCCTTCCGAGAAACGGTCAATGACCTTGGCGAAACTCGGCATGCGGAACTGATCAACGGTCACACCGATGGGGCGCCCGATCGCCTCGATCGGAAGCGGCTCAGCGGATTCAATCGACGCACTGATGACGTCAATCAGCCCGCCCTGAGCCTGAGTACTGACGTACAGAGACGTGATATGACCGATCTGTTCCTTGCCATTTGGAAGGCGCAACGTTACCTGCTGGCCCTCCTCGAGCTTCTCACCCTGATCAAACGGGAAGTTGGCAACCACGTGAGCAGACGCGTCCATTGGCGCAACGATGGCAAGTTGTTCACCCTTGCTCATGTACTGATCTTCCGCCGCCGTCAACTTGAGCACCTTGCAATCACAGGGGCTGGTAAGGGTTCCCCGAACCCGCTGGTCCAACAACTCCTCAATCTGCCCAACGCTGTAATTGCCTTCACCCACCAGGTCATTCACGTAGGACAGCATCGGTGCATCGAAGGTGGCGATAGGCTCACCCGCCTTGACCTGCTGACCGGCCTTGACCAACGCAGTCACCTTGGCATCCTTGGGAATGCGCACCGGAATCTGTTCAGACGCCACCATGGCGGACTCCGCCTTGGTCACGAAATAGATGTCCCAGAGTTCAGAGGCGACAAAACTGATCGCAAACAGGCCCACCAACATCACAATCAGGCTTCCAACCATGGCCCGGAGCTTGCCGAAGAAACCGAGGTCATTGCTGCCTTTTCCCTTGCGGGCCTTGGTGAAGTTTTCACGAGACAAGGTGTTCAGTACGTCCCCGGCTGACACCACCTCTCCACTGAGAAAAGCCGTGATGATGTATCGCAGCACCGATACCTCTCGGGCACCCAGGTTCTGAAACTCACACCCGCAGCGATCATTGGCCGGATCGAGACTGCGCGGTACAAAATTCACGTCTACCGCAAAGTCAAAACCGTCTACCTTGAACACCAGGCGGCCGCTGTAGACCCGGCCCTGGCGAAACGATTCCAGCCCGGTATTGACGCTGAAACCACCGGCCGACAGATCCGCCACCGGGAACTTATGGGTTGCGCCATCCAGGTTGATAAACAGCGTGGCCGGTATTCGTACTCGGGCGTACTGTCTCTGTGCTTCGGATTCATGGACAAATTGCGGTGCAATTGCTGCCGTATTCATTGCTCTGACCCTTGTGTTTTTTTCAATCGATGGTTGGTGTACATGGGCAAATCTCCGATTGCGCTAAACCAGCTTCATCACCACCGCCAGGAAAATGCTGCCCGCAGATAACGTCATCACTCGTGACGACCAGCGGTTCATGCGTTGCTGGAAGGAAGCGTTATCAGCGCTGAACCGTGTTTTCTGGCGTGTCCAGGACTGGCGATCGAGCCGGAAAAACACATAGATCTTCACCAGCGACCCGAAAATCTGGTTGAAATAAAGAATGCATGGATAAGCTGGCCCGACCGAATGTCCCGTTGTGATCAGCAACAGCGTCAGCAACAGACGGGTTAACCCGATCCACAGCAGATAGGCCACCAACACCACGCCCGAGTATTTGACAGCTGCAACAATGGCTGCCGTCAGGCCCAGAATGCTGGTCCACATCGAGATGCGCTGATCAAACAACACATACCAGGTGAACCATCCGAGGCGCCGGGGGCCAAGCTTTGTGGCTCGTGAGTTCTGGCGTAACGAGTTGCCATACCAGCGAAACATCAGCTGCCGGGCGGAGCGGATAAAGCTCGGATCGGGTGGGTGCTCCACCGTACGAATGGTGGCGTCCGGCACGTAGAAGGTGTCGTAGCCCAGTCGCATCATGCTGAACCAGCTGGACTTGTCATCACCGGTCAGGAACCGGAATTCACCCAGCCGCCAGTGTTTCAGCGAGTCGTACTCCACGTCGCTGATGAACTCGGGCCGGGTAACCACACTGGCCCGGAACACCGACATTCGCCCTGTGAGCGTCAGCACCCGGCGAGACAACCCCATGGAACACATGTTCATGTGTCGCTGCGCGAATCTCAGCTTGTGCCACTCAGACATCAGGTAGCTGCCGCGCACCTCACAGAACTCGTTGGTGGTGAGCGCGCCGATGTTCGGCATCAGCCGGAAGTAAGGTGCAGTCTTGCGAACCACTCCGGGCTCAAGAACAGTATCGCCATCCACCACGGCCACTACCGCATCGTCATCGGGAAGATCCCGTGAGATCGCACGAAAGCCGTAGGCCAACCCATCTCTCTTGCCGGTACCGGGGATGCGTACAATCTTGAGCTTGATATGGCCAGGTGGATCCAGCTTGCGCCACAGAGCCCGCATCAGCATTTCATCTGACAGCTCAACGACAGATGCCACCACCGTCGTTGGCCAGCCACATTCCATGGCCTCACGAATGATGGAGTCGTACACCATGGCTGTGGTACCCGCATCGATACGGAAACTGGTCACCATCAGATAGACATGAGAAGGCGCAGCGGAGTCACCCAGTGCAAGCGCCTGGCGACGAAGCCGCGGGTACGCCCATTTTAGGAAGTACATCGCCCGCAAGAAGTGCGTAAAACCAACGGAGTATCGCCAGATACCAATCACCCCGATGACCAACAGGAAATGGGCGCCGCCCCTCACCGTATAGGTGGTAGGCAAAGAAACCGCTAACGCCCCAAGTGCCGACAGAAACAGCAACCAACCGCCGGTTCTGGACACCAGATTGTCGGAGATATAAGACATGCCCTGCGTCCCTGAAATAAGGTTCCGTGCGTTATCCGCGCGATGCACTGGCTCACTGACGTCACCGGGCATCGCGCAGGAGGTGAAGACCTACCAGCAGATGCCTTCAAGCACTTCGGTGCTTGTGGTTTTCATGAACCCAACAAGGTCTACTACTCGCTTGCCTGCAGGCACTTCCGAGATCACCGTTTCGAACAGCTCGTCGTTATTGCCCACCACGATCACATCGCCATGATCAATCACGCCACGCAGGTCGCTGTGCATCAGGTTCGACAGATGTGGAATCTTCTGGTTGATGTATTCACGGTTAGCGCCGTGAGTTCTCGCGTAATCCACGTTACGGTCGAAAATCTGCAAGTCGTAACCTTTACCGATCAGCATCTCCGCCAATTCCACCAGCGGGCTTTCCCGCAAATCATCGGTGTTGGACTTGAAGCTCAGGCCCAGCATGCTGATCTTGCGGCGACCATAGCTGGTGAGAATCTTGAAGGCGTGGGCAACCTGCTCGTTGTTGCTGCTCATGATCGAGCTCAACAGCGGGTGCTTCACATCCATCTGGTTGGCACGGTAGGTCAGTGCCCGTACGTCTTTGGGCAGGCATGAACCGCCAAAGGCGAAGCCCGGGCGCAGGTAATACCGTGAGATGTTCAGCTTTTTGTCCTGGCAGACCACGTCCATGACATCCCGGCCGTCCACTCCCATCGATTTGGCAATGTTGCCAATCTCGTTGGCAAAGCTGACCTTGGTGGCGTGCCAGATGTTGCAGGTGTACTTGATCATCTCGGCAACCTCGATGGGCTTGCGGATGATGGGGGCGTCCAGATCCTGATAAATCTTCGACAAAAATTCACCGGATCGCTCGTCGAGCTCACCGATCACGGTCATTGGCGGGTGGTCATAATCCATAATGGCGGTGCTCTCACGGAGAAATTCCGGGTTAACACACACACCGAAATCAACCCCCGCTCGCTTACCGGAGGCCTTCTCCAGAGCCGGAATTACCACATTACGAACGGTTCCGGGCAGCACCGTGCTCCGCACCGCCACCAGATGCCAGTCACCTTTGTCGCGCAGGGCATTACCAATGTCGGCACACACCTTTTCCACATACTGCAGGTCAAGATCGCCGTTGGGTTTGCTGGGGGTGCCCACACAGATCATCGACAGCTCACTCTCCTGAACCGCCACGTGACCATCGGTAACGCCGTTGATAAACCCGTTTTCGCGCCCGGTACGAAGTAATTCCTCCAGTCCCGGTTCCACAATCGGCGACTTGCCGCTGTTGATCAGTTCGATCTTGATTGGCGAAACGTCCACACCCACGACATGGTGCCCGCGCTGGGCAAGACTTGCCGTACATACGGCGCCGACATAACCCAAACCAAAAATACTGACTCGCATATCCTTTTCTCCCTGACGGTGAACTTATTTCCGATGCCGATGTCTATTTTTTCGAACAAGCAGGCGGCGCTCTGAAAGCCACCTGACCAGCGCCCCTTTTCGAACGTCCAACTGGAATTGGGGAAACACGAATGTCGACGAACCGATGGAAATCGGCCCGTCTCGTTTGCCGTGTTCTGACCGCAAAAAAATTATCGTAACTAAACGTTAAATGCCTGTTACAAAAAGATAATTACAAACATCCACCCTGAATACATGTCTCAAATTCCGGTCTGAAACTGGAAAATACAGGTGGTTTGCAGCGTATTGATCGGGCGGGAAAAATCAGAAGAACTGAAGCTTCGAGCGACGCCTTTTTCGACGGCATATCCGGGTAAAATACGAACTTATCTATTTCGTAATCACGAAAAACGACGGGTTCGATATTTTCAAATCGAATTTAGCGCTGAATATTTAATGGAACGAATGAGGAAGAGTGGTCGTTACGTGGGGTTATAGCGATTGAAAAGCTGCACCAGAACGATGCATAGCGAAAAAATCTTGTCGCTTATCCTTACAGGTTGAGTGAGTCGTCAGGGCTCAATCTGGCACAGACAGATTGAGCCCTGACCCGTTCACTTGGGCGCCATTCTCAGCGCGCAATCCAATCGAATAACTTCGCCATTCAAAATCGGATTCCGCACCATCTGATCCACCATCATGCCGAACTCTTCCGGCTTGCCCAGACGCTTGGGAAACGGCAGTGTCGCCGCCAGGCTGTCCTGCACTTCTTCAGGCATTCCGGCCATCATCGGGGTCATGAACAGACCCGGAGCAATGGTGTTCACGCGGATACCTTCACGGGCAAGCTCCCGGGCCGATTGCAGGGTCAGCGCTACCACGCCGCCTTTCGAAGCACTGTAAGCCGCCTGACCAATCTGGCCTTCGTAGGCCGCAACCGATGCGGTGTTGATGATCACACCCCGCTCGCCGTCGGCATTGGGTTCGCGCTGCGCCATATCCGCTGCGGCCAGGCGCAGGATGTTGAAGGTACCGATCAGGTTCACCTGGATCACCTTGCTGAAGCTGTCCAGCGGCATCACGCCCTCGCGGCCCAGAATCTTCGCCGCCGGGGCAATGCCCGCGCAGTTCACCGCAATGCCACAGGGGCCATGGGCGTCGCGGGCGGTTTTCAGTGCGGCTTCCGCGCTTTCTTCCGAGGCCACGTTGCATTCAATGAAAATGCCGCCCAGCTCGGCCGCCACCTGTTCGCCACGCTCTTTGTTCAGGTCCAGAATGGCTACCTTGCAGCCCGCTGCGGCCAGTGCGCGGGCAGCACCTTCTCCAAGCCCGGAGGCACCGCCGGTGACAATAGCCGGTACGTCTTTGAAGTCCATAAGTTACTCCTTGCAATTCATTCCGTGGGGCATTTCGGCCCCACTCATAATTGACGTTTACGTAAACTTTAACCGAGAAGCACTGAAAAGGAAACGTCAAAAGGTTGATGGCACCATCAACCCAGGCGCTCGACAATCAACGCAATACCCTGCCCGCCACCGATGCACATGGTGATCAGGCCGTAACGGCCACCGGTACGTTCCAGTTCCGCCAGGGCTTTGATAATCAGGATGGAGCCGGTCGCACCCACCGGGTGGCCCAGAGCAACCGCGCCGCCATTCGGGTTCACCTTGTCTTCCGGCAGGCCAAGCTCGCGGCTGACGGCCATGGCCTGGGCGGCGAAGGCTTCGTTGGATTCGATCACATCCAGGTCTGCCACGGACAAACCGGTGTTCTTCAGAACCTGGCGAACCGCCGGAATCGGGCCCACGCCCATCACTTCCGGGTCTACCCCGGCAAAGGCATAGCCTACCAGTCGGGCGCGGGCTTTCAGGCCTCGTTTCTCGGCTTCCGCAACGCTGGTCAGTACCATGGCTGCAGCACCGTCGTTCAGGCCAGAAGCATTACCCGGAGTGACCAGGCCGTCTTTCTGGAACGCCGGTTTGAGGCCTGCCAGGCTTTCCACCGTGGTGCCCGGGCGCACGTGTTCGTCTTTATCGAACACGACTTCCTTGCGACCCTGTTTGACGGTAACCGGCACGATCTGGCCATCGAAGTAGCCTTTCTCGATGGCATTCGCCGCCCGGCGGTGGCTTTCGGCAGAAAACGCATCCAGGTCTTCCCGGGCCAGGCCCTGATTGGCAGCAATGCGCTCGGCGGTCATACCCATGTGACCACTGCCAAACGGATCGCTGAGGATGCCCAGGGTCAGGTCTACCGCGCGGCCATCGCCCATCCGCAGGCCTTTGCGAACGTTCGGTAACAGGTAAGCACCCTGGCTCATGGATTCGGCACCACCGGCCAGCGCCATGCGGCTGTCGCCCATCACAATCAGCTGTGCCGCGCTGATCACCGACTGCACGGCAGAGCCACACAGGCGGTTCACGTTGAACGCCGCCGAGCTTTTCTCCATACCCACATTCAGGGCAATGTGCCGAGCCAGGTAAGCATCCTGCGGACCGGTGGTGATGATATGGCCGAATACCGAATGGTCGATATCCTCGGCTGCCACGCCAGCGCGGCTGATGGCCTCGCGAGCGGCGGCAGTGCCCAGTTCGGCCGGAGCCAGTGAGCTCAGGCTGCCGCCAAAGCTGCCGAT
>DATGQY010000157.1:0-33008 GCA_035303925.1 Marinobacter sp.
GCGTCGCTCCCGGGTTCGCCTCAACGATTCTTTCAATCGCCAACGCCGGATCTGTTCATGGTGACCGCCCAAAAGAACTTCCGGCACCGCCTGACCTTCGTATACCTCGGGCCGGGTGTAGTGCGGACAATCCAGCAAACCATCAGCAAAGGAATCCTGCTCTGCCGACTGCGCATGACCCAGCGCTCCGGGGATGAGGCGTGTCACCGCATCAATCACAGCCATCGCCGCCAGTTCGCCACCTGAGAGCACAAAATCACCCAGAGACACTTCCCGGTCGACTTCCGCCGATATCAGGCGCTCATCCACGCCCTCATAACGACCGGCAACGAGAATCAGCTGTTGCTCGGCGGCCAGAGATTCCACCACCGACTGATCCAGCCTTTCACCCTGAGGAGAAAGATAGACCACACAGGCCTTGCCGGGTGCCGATGCCCGAGCCTGGTGAATAGCATCCCTGAGAGGCTGAATTTTCATCAGCATTCCCGGGCCACCACCATAGGGCCGGTCATCAACAGTACGATGACGGTCATGCGTAAAGTCCCGGGGGTTCCAGCTCTCGAACGTCAAAAGACCTTCACGAACGGCCCTGCCGGTAATTCCGTAATCCGTCACCGCAGAAAACATGTCCGGAAACAGACTGACTGCGCCAATCCACACTCGTCAGTACTCCGGATCCCAGTCGACCACCATGCGCGTAGCGTTCAGATCCACACTCATAACCACCTGGTCCGGCAGATACGGGATAAGTCGTTCGCGCTGATCAATGGAACCCGCTGTTGCGTGCACCACGAGAACATCGTTGGCACCCGTTTCCAGCAGATGATGCACCTTACCCAGGTACTCATCTTCAATCGTAAACACATCAAGACCTTCCAGCTGGTACCAGTAATACTCCCCGTCGGGAAGCTCTGGCAACTCATCTGTAGGGACCCTGATTTCCGCACCCGCATAGGTGCGAGCCAGTTCACGATCATTGATACCTTTTAGCCTGACGACGATCCCCTGCCCTTGGCGGCGACCTTCCTCAAGCTTTACCGGGATACGCTTGCCGTCCAGGACCAGAGTCCAGTCACGGTAATTGAGTATCCCTTCTTTGGGCTCTGTATCAGAGAAGACCTTAAGCCAACCCTTGACCCCAAACACCGAGGTGACCCGGCCGATCACAGTTTCCTGCGAATTCTGTGTCATGCCTGTCAAACCCCGGCCTTAAAATGCAATTACTCAGCAGTCTTGAGCAGCTGGGCAACGCGATCACTGGTCTGAGCGCCTTGGCCCACCCAGAATTCAACGCGCTCACGGTTTACACGCAGACGCTCTTCCTGACCACGGGCAACCGGGTTAAAGAAACCAACACGCTCAATGAAACGGCCGTCACGGGAGTTACGGCTGTCAGTGACTGTCAGATGGTAGAACGGGCGCTTCTTAGAGCCGCCACGAGCCAAACGGATTGTTACCATTTCGACCAATATCCTGTTCTGTTGTACGAACTTTGTACGATTCTCATCAGACTGAAGACAGCCGACGAGAAGACCCATACTCGAAAGGGGCGCTATTCTATGCGAAAAAAGCGCCAATGAAAACAGGGAAACCATCGGTTTCCCTGTTTTTTACATAAGGCTTTTCACATACGGCCAAAAGGAGGCATTCCTCCGCCGCCGCCGGGCGGCATCATACCACCAAGACCGCGCATCATGTTGGCCATTCCGCCTTTCTTGCCAAATTTCTTCATCATCTTCGACATCTGCTTGTGCTGCTTGAGCAAACGGTTCACATCCTGGATCTGGGTACCCGAGCCAGCAGCAATCCGCCGTTTACGGGAATTATTGATTACGTCCGGATAGCGGCGTTCCTTCGGTGTCATGGAGCAGATGATAGCTTCCATCTGACCCACTGACTTGTCATTCACCTGAGCTTGCGCCATTTGGGCCATCTGCCCCATGCCCGGCAGCTTGTCGAGCAGACCACCAATACCGCCCATATTTTTCATTTGCTGGAGTTGATCCCGGAAATCTTCCAGATCAAAGCCTTTACCCTTCTTGATCTTCTTAGTCAGCTTCTCCGCCTTCTGGCGGTCCAGCTTGCGCTCGGCCTCTTCAATCAGGGAGAGCACATCGCCCATTCCCAGAATACGGGAGGCGACCCGATCAGGGTGGAACGGTTCCAGAGCATCGGTCTTTTCACCAATACCCAGGAACTTGATGGGCTTGCCGGTAATATGGCGTACCGACAGTGCGGCACCGCCACGGGCATCACCATCAGTCTTGGTCAGCACCACACCGGTCAGTGGCAGCGCGTCATTGAACGCCTTGGCAGTATTCGCCGCATCCTGACCGGTCATGGAATCAACCACAAACAGAGTTTCAACCGGATTCACCGCTTTATGCAGCCGGCCGATCTCGCCCATCATCTGCTCATCTACGTGCAGACGGCCAGCGGTATCCAGTATCACCACGTCCATATGCTTGCGGCGCGCCGCTTCAATGGCACCGTTAGCAATATCGACAGGGTCCTGATCCGCGCTGCTGGGGAAAAACTCCACGCCCACTTCAGTCGCCAGCGTCTCAAGCTGTTTGATCGCAGCCGGGCGGTAGATATCCGCACTCACCACCATCACCGACTTCTTGTGTCGTTCTTTCAGGAAACGGGACAGCTTGGCCACGGTGGTGGTTTTACCCGCACCCTGCAGGCCCGCCATCATGATGACCGCCGGAGGCCGGGTAGACAGGTTAAGGGTTTCATTACCCTCCCCCATCACCCGCTCCAGCTCCTGCTGAACAACTTTTACGAATACCTGGCCCGGCGTCAGGCTTCGCTGAACTTCCTGACCGATAGCACGCTGCCGTACACCTTCAACAAAGTCTTTGACCACCGGCAACGCCACATCGGCTTCGAGCAGCGCCATGCGCACTTCGCGCAAGGTATCTTTGATGTTGTCGTCGGTGAGGCGCGCCTGACCAGAGATCTTGCGCAAGCTACCGGATAGCCGGTCCTGGAGATTCTCAAACATGTTGCTCTTCCGTACCCCGGAGAAATTGTTCACACAAATCAAGAAGCCACCGCAGGCCGCTTGATTCCTGTTGCATAATCGCGACATTATACCCAGACTTGGGAGCCTCAGAACAACTCCGAGCCCGCTTTAACCATCAGGCCACTATATAAAGGACGTCATGGGAACGCTGATCCTCGCGGTTACCGCACTTTTTCTGTACAGCGTTGGAACTGCCCTGCAGGCATTGCACTTCAGGGGTAAGGTCGAAACCAGCCTGGCCATTACCACCCTGATCGGCGTGCTTGCACTCACCGGCCACGGCCTGCTGATCGCGCAAACCGTTCACCTCGACGGCGGTTTTGACCTCAGCTTTTTCAAAAGCTCGGTACTCATTTCCTGGCTTATTGTCTTCCTGCTGCTGGGCCTCAATCTCACAAAGCCGGTAGGAAGCCTGTTCCTGGGCGCCTACCCAATTGCAGCCGCAACCATTGTGATGGCACTGATTACCCATTCGGAATCCCGGCTGGTATCAGAGCAAAGCTATGGAATGCTTTCCCACATCGCACTGTCCGTCACCGCCTACAGCCTGTTTACGCTGGCCGCCATTCAAGCGGTACTGCTGTACATACAGAACCGGCAACTGAAGAACAATTACAACAGCCTGCTGGTTCGCAATCTGCCGCCACTGCAAACCATGGAATCGCTGTTGTTTGAAATGGTCTGGGCCGGCGTTGTATTGCTGGTACTGGCCATTGTGACCGGCGCAGTTTTCATTGAAGACTTGTTCGCCCAGGATCTTGCCCACAAAACAGTCTTTTCCCTGCTTTCGCTCCTGGTGTTCGCTGGCTTGCTGATTGGCAGGTACACCAAAGGCTGGCGCGGCCTGACGGCCAGCCGCTGGACGCTCGCAGGATGCGCATTGTTAATGATCGCCTTCTACGGCAGTAAATTCGTGCTGGAGTTTCTTTTTCGCTAAGGCCTCTGACTTAGCGATCAAGGCCTCTTGACACCCCACACGATCTCACCCTATTTTCGCATCTTGTCATCCAAAGAAGGGCTTATCTTTTGAACGAGACATCGCTTACGGCGCTGTTCATTCTCCTTGTCGGCTTGATCATCCTCTCCGCTTTTTTCTCCAGCTCCGAAACCGGGATGATGTCTCTTAACCGGTATCGCCTGAAGCATATGGCCAACACCGGTCACAAAGGTGCCCGACGCGCCCAGGGCCTTCTCAACAGAACGGACCAGCTGATCGGGGTGATCCTGATTGGCAACAACTTCGTTAATATATTTGCCTCCTCGATTGCCACTGTTATCGCCATACGCGTTTGGGGCGATGCCGGCATCGCCATTGCGACCATCCTGCTGACCATTGTCATTTTGATCTTCGCAGAAGTGACCCCCAAAACGCTGGCCGCATTGTTTCCGGAGAAAATCGCCTTCCCCGCCAGTCACGTACTCGGGCCACTTCTGAAAATTCTATACCCCCTGGTCTGGGCGGTTAACCTCTTTACGACCGGCATCCTCCGTTTGCTCGGAGTCTCGTCTGCCCAGGCCAGTGAAGATCACCTGAGCCGGGAAGAGCTCAGAACAGTGGTTAACGAAGCCGGGGCGCTGATTCCCGCCAGGCACAAAGATATGCTGGTAAGCATTCTTGATCTGGAAAAGGTGACGGTAAACGACATCATGGTGCCGCGCAATGAAGTGGCCGGCATCGATCTCGACGACGAAACCGATACCATTATCCGGCAGTTGAGAAACAGCCAGCACACTCGCCTGCCAGTATTCAAAGGTGACATCAACAATATCCAGGGCATTCTTCACCTGAGAAGCGCTGCCAAGCTGCTTCAGGAGGAGGACATCAGCAAAGCGATGATCCTGCAGCTCTGCCAGGAGCCCTACTTCATCCCGGAAAGCACCGCCCTGAACACCCAACTGCTGAATTTCCAGAAAGGAAAGCGCCGATTTGGTGTTGTCGTGGATGAATACGGCGACGTGCTGGGCCTTGCGACCCTCGAGGACATTCTCGAAGAGATCGTTGGCGAATTCACCACCGATTATGCGGCCACCTCCCCGGATATCATTCCCCAGGATGACGGCACTTTTATCATTGATGGCAGCACTGCGGTCAGAACCATTAACAAGACACTTGACTGGAATTTGCCGACGGACGGCCCGAAAACACTGAACGGCCTGATCACCGAGACACTGGAAAACATCCCGGACACCAACGTTTGCCTGAAAGTGGAAGGGCATCGGGTTGAGGTTCTTCAGATAAAAGATAACGTGGTCAAAGCCGCCATCGTTCACCCGAAACGACGCAAAAAACGAATCAAAGCACGAGCACCGTCCGTTAGAGACTGACACATAGCTCGCGCTTATCACCTCCGGAACATGACCAACATCGCAGCTTTACGTTTATTCATGTTAATTGCGCAAAAAGTGCGCTAAATTTAACCAAAACAGATAAAGCACCAAAAGCTCGGTCATGTATCCGGTTGAGGCGTAAACAGGAGTTGGCCATGAACAAGCAGTCCGGCATACATTACCTCCGTGAGCACAGAGAGGCGGCCAGTTCACGCCCCGTGCCTGCGGAGGTTGCCCGTATTCGTGACACCGTTGTTGCGGGTCTGGGGGACTTGCTGCAAGGCGCATTCGATGCGGTAGACGATTCGCTTTTCGAGCTGGCCAATAACGCCAGGAGCAACAACGAACAAAACCGCTACTTTGAAGCGATGCGCGAGATTCGCATCAAGCGCAAAGGCGTGGAGCGCCATTTTCAGAACGCGGTATCCCAGTTTTTTGCCAATCCGCCTCATGCTGGCCACCTCCATACCGAGGAACCCCAACAGCAGGCCAGCGCCGAAAGCCTGACCCTGCTGGGCAACGACGACCTGGAAGAACAAGTCGCCCTCAACGCCATGACCAGCAAGGCCAAGGCCCACTTCCAGGGCTCTCTGCTTCAGTTACAGACTCGTTTCACCAAGGTCTACCCTGGCACCAGTGACGACAACCCGGTCAACCCAATGGCGCCGGAGCACCTGTGCAGCGCGTTTACCGAGGCCATTCAGGCACTGGACATCCAGATTCGTGAGCGCCTCATTCTTCTGAAACAGTTTGACCGATACGTGGTTTCAAACCTCGGCATGCTGCTGGATGAAGCCAACCGCATACTGATTCAGGCGGGCGTTATCCCGAACTTCCGTTATCAGGGCAAGAGCAGCGCCACCCAAGCCCAGGATAATGCCAAGCCTGCCAAAGGTGCTTCGCCCCAGGCTGAAATGCCAAGGTCAGCCACCAGCGAAACCTATACCGAAGACAGCGCCGTGTTCGAACAGATACGGCAGATGCTGGCATTGCAGCGAAGTAACGCCGGCATAGCACCCCGGAGTTCCGACCCGTCACTGCATGTCATCGGAGGGCGAGAACTCGCCGAGATGCTTAACACCATACCGGGCCAATATAACTGGAAAGACCTTGACGACCTGAGCACCGGCGAGCCTGTGACCATCGACATTCGCCAGGTGGTCCAGCAACTCCTGGCGCAAACCGAGACGCAGGACGGCCGCAAACCGGCACTGAATGAGGTTGATGAAGATCTCATCAACCTGGTGTCGATGCTGTTTGAGTTCATTCTGGACGACTACAACCTCTCAGCACCGGTGCAGGTATTGATCAGCCGCCTTCAGATCCCCATCCTGAAGGTGGTCATCAAAGACAAGAATTTCTTCAGCAAATCAAGCCACCCCGCCCGCAAGCTTTTGAATTCCCTGGCGAGAGCCGGCATAGGCTGGAGCAACAGTGACGAAAAGACCCGAGACAAACTCTACGGTCAGATTCACAACGTTGTGCAGCGGATCCTCGACGAATTTGAAGGAGATATTGGCCTGTTTGAAACATTGAACCAGGAATTTGAGCAATTCCTCGAACGAGAAAACCGGAAAGCGACGCTGGTTGAACAGAGGACCCGGGAATCGGAAAGGGGCCGGATCAAATCCCAGAAAGCCCAGGAAGCCGTAGACCGGTTGCTCCGGGAAAAGGTCGCCCGTTACAAACTGCCTGACCCGGTACACGACATTCTCATCAATGGCTGGAGCCGGGTCATGTTTCTGGCCTATCTAAGAGACGATTCGGAACACCGTTGGCATGAAACCGCCAAAATCGTCGACGACCTGATCTGGTGCCTCCATCCTCACGAGGAAGATGAAGAGCGCGACCAGTGGGTTCGGGTCGTGCCGGGAATGCTGAAAACACTGAGAGCCGGCCTGGAAGAAGTGTCTTACAACGCCACCCGACTGGACCACATGATGGGGCAGCTGAAACACGAGCTGGCCGAGGCTTTCCGCACCAATGCCGCTATCGAGGCGCGCAAGGATTCTGAATTACCTGAAGTCGAAGAACCGCCGACATTGCACAAAACCGCTATCGAGCGCCAACAGGAACTGGAAGACGCCGCCATCGCCGAGTTTGTCACTAAAATCGATCAGCTTGAGATTGGCAACTGGGTAGAGTTCCGGTTGGTTAACGGCGCCAGCTTCCGGTGCAAGCTTTCGGCGGTGATTGAGGAAGCCGATTGCTTTGTTTTTGTGAATCGCATGGGCTTGAAAGTCATCGAGAAAACCCGCGTTGATCTGGCACACGAAATGCGCCGGGGACGCCTGACCATGCTGGAGCAGGGAGCCCTGATTGACCGGGCCTTGAACGCTGTTGTAGGCAGCCTTCGCACCAAGACCGCCTGAGATACATGCCGGAGCCAGGAAGTCATCACGCCCCGACAATCCCGGTGTCTTACCGAATTGCACTGGCACTGTCGCTGGCATTCATGGTTCATATTTTTTTGCTCGCCGGGTTTCCATCACCGCTCAAGGAAGCCCAGGAGCTGAGCCAACGCCTGGTATTCAAACTGAGCAGCCCGGCCGCGCAACCGGATGTCGCCCGCGCGCCCGCTGAAGACAGCCCGCCAGAAACACGGAACCCGGAATTTAACGTTGAACCCTGGCCACCGAAGGTGGTCACCACCGCAGCAGACGCCCCCGCCCTTCCAAAGCAAGCGGAGCAAGCTGAAACGCCCAAACCGAAGGCCGTCGAGAACACACAACCGCAGCCAGAAGCAAAACCCAGCCCGGCATCAGCGCCGTCGACCCAATCGACTCCGTCAGATCCCAGAGAACAAAGCAACGCGACAGAACAGATACAACGTATAACCGAGTCGCCCGCAGAACAGGACCCTTATCTCATCCTGCTAGCGGTTCACCTGGCAGAAAGGCTGGAGCAACTCAGGGTGCCGGCCATGTCGGAGTTGCAGGAAACGGTTGAGATGACACTGGAGTTACGAATATTGCCCAACGGAGCACTCACCCGAGCTCGGGTACAGGAATCGACAGGAATTGAACGCATTGACCAGGCGGCATACCGCGCTGCTCTGGCAGCCAGCCCCTATCCAAGGCCGGAAGGAGAGGAGTCAGACCGCTTCGAGGTGAAACTGGTGTTCACCCCGAAGCGACAATAGCAGAGGGATCAGGCTTCAGCCTGCTTCACCGCCTCTTTGACCGCCTTGGCCAGCTCGCCGCTCTCAGACATTTCAAGCACGATGTCACAGCCACCAACCAGCTCACCGCCAATATAGAGCTGCGGATAGGTAGGCCAGCTGGAATGAACTTTCAAGGCCTCGCGCAACTCCTGGTTATCCAGTATGTTCACGAATGCAAAACGCTCGCCGCATGCCATCAGCGCCTGAACGGTGCGGGCAGAGAAACCGCACTGCGGTGCCTGGGGCGTGCCCTTCATGTACAGGATCACCGGGTTCTCTTCGAGCTGGCTTTTAATGGTGTCATTGATATCCATGAACACATACCTCTGGTTGATATCGGGGTTGCCGCCTTCCGGCAGATTTCAGCCATTGTACACGGCTGGCAGATTCGGCACCAAGTCAAGGTGTTTGACCCAGAACAACCAGCTTGGAGCTGACGTTGTCTTAACGATAATGAAGGGCTAGACTTGATGCCCTTTTCAGACGCAAACCTTACCGCAGTATCCTTGAAGCAGGGGCCTTACATGGCAGTAAGACATTTTCTGACACTGAACGACATGTCCACCAGCGAGCTCGAGCAGCTACTGGATCATGCCTCACGGCTCCGCAAGGAATGGCGTGAAGGAAAGGTACGGGACTCTCTCAAGAATCGTGTGCTGGCCATGATTTTCGAAAAATCATCCACCCGTACCCGGGTTTCCTTCGAGGCAGGCATGACCCAACTCGGCGGCGCTGCCTTGTTTCTTTCCCCGCGGGACACCCAGCTCGGGCGTGGCGAGCCGATAGAAGACTCCGCGGTGGTCATTTCCAGCATGGTAGATGCAGTCATGATCCGCACCTTCGCCCACGAAACCGTTGAGAAGTTCGCGGCGGCATCCAGCAAGCCGGTCATCAATGCCCTGACCGACGAGTACCACCCCTGCCAGCTGCTTGCCGATATGCAGACATACCGGGAACACCGTGGCAGCATCCGGGGCGCAACCGTCGCCTGGATCGGTGATGGCAACAACATGTGCCACTCCTACATCAATGCGGCAGAGAAATTTGACTTCCACCTGAACGTTGCCTGCCCCGAAGGTTACGAGCCCGACCAGGCACTTCTGGATGCACACCCTGACCGGGTTACCGTTGTGCGCGCACCCGAAGAAGCCGTTCGCGGTGCCCAATTGCTGGTGACCGATGTCTGGGCCTCCATGGGCCAGGAAGACGAACAGAAGGCCCGCGAGCACGCATTCCGAAATTACCAGATTAACCCTCAACTGATATCGCTGGCCGAAAAAGACGCCTTGTTCATGCACTGCCTGCCGGCCCACCGCGGCGAGGAAGTTTCCGCCGACATGATGGAACACACTAGCTCAGTGGTCTGGCATGAGGCTGAAAACCGTCTGCATGCCCAGAAAGCGCTGCTCGAATTTCTCATCCTTAACCGCCTGGACTGATCCATGCCTGATTCAATGGTGCCCCCGGCCGACTGGCTGCTCGAAGTCAATAACCTGTCTGTGGGTTATGGTGGCGAATCGGTTGTCAAAGATGTCAGTTTTGCCCTCAGCCATGGTGATATCGGCTGTCTGCTGGGCCCGAGTGGCTGTGGCAAGAGCACCATTCTCAGAGCGCTGGCCGGTTTCTTGCCCATCAGCCAGGGCGAAATCCAGCTTCAGTCGCAAGCCATCAGCCTGCCGGGCCGTTCAGTGCCGCCAGAAAAGCGGAAGATCGGCATGGTGTTCCAGGACTACGCTTTGTTCCCGCACCTGACCATTGCCGACAACGTTGGCTTCGGCCTGCAGTCCCTGAGTAAAACCGAACGTCGCCAGAAAGTAACGGAGCTGCTCAACCTGGTGCACTTGCAGGACCTGGCGAATAATTACCCGCACGAGCTGTCGGGTGGTCAACAGCAGCGGGTTGCGCTGGCCCGCGCGCTGGCGCCCGAACCCACCCTGATTCTGCTGGATGAGCCTTTCTCCAATCTGGACACTGACCTGCGCCGGCGCCTGAGCCTGGATGTGCGGGAGATTCTGAAAACGCTGGGCATCAGTGCGATTCTGGTTACCCATGATCAGCAAGAAGCCTTTGCCATGTGCGATCAGGTGGCGGTGCTCAGAGACGGCAACATCCAGCAGTGGGACGTACCCTATAACCTCTACCATGAGCCGGCAAACCGGTTTGTCGCGAGCTTTATCGGCCAGGGAGGGTTCATCCCCGGCAAGGTGCTTGGGCCAGATACCATCGAGTCAGAGCTTGGCGTGATTCACGGCAACCGGGCCTATAACTGGAAACCGGGAACCCTGGTCGACATTCTGATCCGGCCTGATGACATCGTTCACGATGAGGATTCCAGTCTGCAACCCAGGGTGGTGGAAAAAACGTTTGCAGGAACCTCAACGCTCTACCGCTTCCGCTGCTCAGAAGACACCGAGTTTGAAGCCCTGTTCCGGAGCCATCTGGATTTCCACCTGGGTGAGCACGTGCCGGTGCGGGTCGAAGCAGATCACCTGATTGCGTTCGAGCGCACCGGCTGAGCCGGAGCACCGCCGTCAGTGATTACACACCCGCTCGACTGCATCCAGCCAACCCGCATAAAGTGACTCACGCAGTGCAGGCGTCATACCAGGCCTGAATTGATGTTCGCACTCCCACATGCCGGAAATCTGCTCAAGATCTGCAAACACCCCGGTTTGCAGCCCTGCCAGGTAGGCGGCTCCAAGGGCTGTCGTCTCAGTAACACGGGGCCGGTCGACCGGCACGTTCAGAATATCTGACAGAAACTGCATGACCCAGTCATTGACGACCATACCGCCGTCTACTCGCAGAGACTCCAGCCGTGCACCGTCGTTACGGATTGCCCGGACAAGGTCTTTAGTCTGATAGCACACAGACTGCAGGCCAGCGGTGACGATTTCGGCGATGCCCGTATCCCGGGTCAGACCCATAATGGCACCCCGGGCATTGGGATCCCAGTGCGGCGCACCCAGCCCGGTGAACGCGGGTACCAGGTACACCGGGTTATCGACGCCTACCGCTTCCGCATGGCCCGCAGACTCACTGGCATGGGCAATAAGCTTCAGGCCATCCCGCAGCCACTGCATCGCCGCTCCGGCAACAAAAATACTGCCCTCAATCGCATAGCAGGGCTTGCCATCAAGTCGATACGCCATCGTTGTCAGCAGGCGATTCTCCGACCTGAGCGCCTTGTCGCCGGTGTTCAGCATGAGAAAGCAGCCAGTGCCGTAGGTGCTCTTGGCCATACCCGGCTCGAAGCAAGCCTGCCCGATGAGAGCGGCGTGTTGATCCCCGGCAATGCCGGCAACCGGGATTGCCGATCCAAGCCACTCGGCCCCTGCTTCACCGTAGTTATCGGCACAGTCCAGCACCTCGGGCAGTAACGCCCGTGGAACCCGGAACAAGGCAAGCAGTTCGTCATCCCAGCTCTGGGTATGGATATTGAACAGTGCCGTACGGGAGGCGTTGGTGGCGTCTGTACGATGGGAGTGCCCTTTGGTGAGATTCCACAACAACCAGCTATCCACCGTACCAAAGGCCAGCTCGCCCTGCTCGGCCCTCTGCCTGGCACCCTCTACGTTGTCCAGCAACCAGGCAATCTTGGTGGCTGAAAAGTACGGATCAATCAGCAGTCCGGTGCGATCCACAACGATGGCTTCGTAGCCATCCTGTTTAAGTTTTGTGCACAGCGACGCGGTACGCCGGTCCTGCCACACGATGGCGTGATGGATGGGTTGGCCGGTTTCTCTGTCCCAGATGACCGTGGTTTCACGCTGATTGGTGATTCCGATACCGACAATCTGCTGCGCGTCGAGCCCGGAACGCTCCAGGGCACTCCGGCACACTGCGAGCGTGCTGTCCCAGATCTCCAGAGCATCATGCTCGACCCAACCATCCTCAGGAAAATACTGATGAAATTCCTGCTGAGCTACAGCGACCTGAGTTCCTGCGTCATCAAATATGATGGCTCTGGAACTGGTTGTACCCTGATCGATGGCAAGCAAATAACGAGACATTACACTCTCCTGTTGTGTTCAGGAGATTCTAACAGCAAGAGGCATTTCTGGTGTGAACCGGCACGGATTCAGGAAAAGCAGGCAAAAAAAAGGGCTGGAAAAAACCAGCCCTCAAATGACGAATGAAACAAGGAAAGTTCGTAAGAACTACAACCTCAAAAGTCATCCCTTACGCTTTCGATTATTGGCCAACGACAGGCAGAGTTCAGTAGCGGTTCTGTAGCGGTTTGTTACATCTGGTGAGGGCACGAGCGCTGGTTCACAAAACCGACTCTGGAGGCTTACGCCGAGGCCATACCAGGCTAAATCGCGCGCCCCCAAGCCCTTCGCTTCGACCAACAAAGGCCTGCCCACCGTGCCAGTAGAGAATGCGCCGTACGATGGATAATCCCAGCCCATAACCACCGGACGTTCGGGTTCGGCTGTCATCCAGCCGGGCAAACGCAGTGAACACTTTCTCCCAATCGGATTCGGGAATACCGGGGCCGTCGTCTTCAACGTCCACCCGGCAATTGTCTTCATCGAGATGACAAACCACCACCACACGGCCAGCTGCATAGCGTGCAGCATTGCCCACCAGGTTCTGTACCGCACGATGAATGTAACGGGGCTCGACATCGGCCAGAGACCAGCGCTCGGATTCATCATCAATCCGGCACTCGATCTCGATACCCTCCCGAATGATGCGCTGCTCCGCAACCACCTGTCGCACGATGTCCGTTACCGAACCCTCCCGAAGGCTGAATACGGGGCCACCCTGCTCCAGCCGGGCGTAAGTAAGAATTTCATCGATCAGTTCATCGAGCTCCTGAATATCCCCATCAATGCCCGACATCTGTTTTTCCAAAGCCTCGGGAGAACTCGCGGACTCAATCATCTGAACACCAAAACGAATCCGTGCCACTGGCGTTCTCAATTCGTGGGACACCGCGTGAATCATCTCGCGCTGAACCTGCACCAGACGCTGGATATGCTCGGCCATACCATTAAATGAAGAAGCGAGACGCGATACCAGAGTCCCATCTTCCGAATCAATCCGGGCGCCCATTTCACCCCGTGCGATCCGGACAGCAACCGACTCAACCTTGCGCAAATGGCCATCAACAAAACGCAGAGCCAAATACAGAGCCAACGCCAGTACGCCACCCACAATAGCCACTAACAACACAACAACCGGCCAGCCCCAGGGATTAAACGGTGCCGGCATTTTCACGGTCAACAAGTCGCCTTCGGTCAGCCGGAGCAGCCCTGCGAGCCGATGGCCATCCAGCCGGATCAGGGCCAGGCTGGATTCGCTCAACCGATCAAGCACCGATTGTTCAGGCAACTCCTCCAGGCTCTGCACCGGACTGACATTCACATCCAGAGCTTGCGATAGCTGAGCCGATACTTCCGGCCGCTGATCGAGAGCCACACCGTCAAGATGCCAGCGCACGATCAGCGCCAGTGCCCTTGTCAGTTCGCGATAGGGTTGTTCCAGCCTCAAGCTGAGCACGTCTCCACCGGCCGCAGTCACATAGAACACATAACCTTCACCAGAGGGTTCGGCGACAACCTGACCATAGCTCAGCCGCTCTGCGGTTACCGAAGATAGCTGAAAGTCCTCCGGAGAACCGGCTTTCAGACCAAACAGGGAAGGCATCCAGTGATATTGACGAGACGGCTCTGGAACCGCCGCCAACCATGCCATCAGAGGCTGGGCGGAGCGCTCATACCAGAACTGTTCACGAACGGTGTTGATCCCATTGAACAGCAGTATGCACACCAACACCACCAAAGCAGCGATACCGGCAATACGAGCGTAGGCTTTCAGGAAGAACTTCAGGGACATGGGGTAACCCCGGTAACCGGCGCGGCACCGGGAAGGAGGCCGCGCCTGGAGTACGGTCAGGCTTCTTTAACGAAAAGATAGCCCTTGCTGCGAACCGTTTTGATACGCCTCGGATGAATCGGATCATCGCCAATTTTGGGACGAATCCGGGACACACGCACATCGATCGAGCGATCCTGTCCGTCGTACTCTATCCCACGCAGGGCCGTGAAGATTTCTTCCCGACTGAGCACCCGGCCGGCATTGCTGGCCAGCAGCCACAGCAGGTCAAACTCGGCACTGGTGAGATCAATGCTGTCGTCACTCAACCAAGCTTCGCGCATGGCCCGGTCAACGATCAGGTCATTGAACTGAAGTCGAACCGGCTCCTCACCGTTCGCTTCATCGTTTGCGACCGGGACCGTTTCGACCCTGCGAAGCATCGCGCGAATTCTCGCCAGGAGTACCCGTGGCTGAACGGGCTTGCCAATGTAGTCATCAGCTCCCATTTCCAGCCCGAGAACCTGATCAAGGTCATCGGTTCTGGCCGTCAGCATGATGATCGGACCGGTATAGTGAGGCCGAACCCGCCGACATATCGACAGACCGTCCTCGCCCGGCAGCATGAGGTCCAGAACCACAAGATCCGGCTGCTCATTGCGTATCCGTTCAACTGCAGCCCCACCATGAGTTTCCAGAGAAACAGTTAGACCGTTGTTCTCCAGGTACTCGCGGGTGAGATCTGCCAGCCGCTCATCATCTTCTACGATCAGGATTCGCCAACTCTCGTTTGTCTGTTCCACGCCATCCATCTCTGATTTTTATATTTCGGGTTTGGGGTTGTGTACCCAACGATACAGGCAACGTTCAGTTACAGCAATTATACATGCTATTCAGAAATATACATGTAACAGCATAAGGGTTACACCCTGTGACACAGATCCGGTTTTGCCAACAATCCGGATTGGTGTCACAGACACGTCACCGGGAAGTCACCGCGCTGTCACACGCGCTTCATAGCCTTGACCTGAAACAGCAACACAGAGGCTATGCCATGACTGCACAATCAGCCAGCCTGCAACCCCGTCGCGGGCGCAACCTGAAAACTGAGCTGACACGCTGCCCGGACAAGGTCAAAGCAGCGCAGCGCCTTCGCTACCGGGTGTTCTCCGAGGAGTACGGCAGCGATCTGGGCGCCACCACACCAGGCATTGATGCCGACCGTTATGACGCGGTGTGCGAACATCTGACGGTCACCGACGCAGACACCGGTGAGTTGGTCGCCACTACTCGGATATTGCACCAGGACGATCACGGCCCGGTGGGCGGGTTCTATTCCAATGGTGAATTCGATCTTTCGGCACTGCAAAGACTGCCTGGCACCGTGGCCGAGCTCGGCCGGACCTGCGTACACCCGGACTACCGCAATGGTGGAACCATTACCTTGCTTTGGGCCGCCGTTGCCGACTACCTCACCCAGCGGAACGTCAGCTACCTGATTGGCTGCGCAAGTATCAGCATGGCCGACGGCGGCACCAAAGCCTGGCGCATTGCCCGTCACTTGCAGAGGGACTACCTTTGCGCACCGGAGTACCGGGTGACACCGCTACGTCCATTGCCGCACCTGGCACATCCCGAACAAGATCGTGTGGAAGATATCCCTGCCCTGATACGGGCCTACATGCGGCTGGGCGCCAAAGTTTGCGGTGAGCCCTGCTGGGACCCCGAATTCCGCTGTGCAGACGTGCTGGTACTGCTGGAAGTGAGCAATCTGACCGGTCGCTACAGCCGGCATTTCTTGCGCCAAACGGCATAACGACGGGGAATCAGAATGGGCTGGATACGGCTGGCACTGCGCCTGACCATGTTTTCTCTGTTCCTGGCAGGCACCTGCCTTCTGGCCGCCGGGCTCTGCATAGCAGACCGTTTTCGATCGACGCCCATAGACAGAAACCCGTGGTCGGCCTGGTGCTTCAGGCGAGCATGCCAATGTCTGGGTTGGCAAATCGGGGTGCACGGCCATCGCAGTGAAGGCCATGCACTCTACGTAGCCAACCACATCAGCTGGTCTGACATCCCGGTGCTGGGAAGCATTACCCCCCTGCGTTTTCTCTCCAAATCCGAAGTTGGCCACTGGCCAATCATTGGCTGGCTCGCCCGGCAAGCCGGCACCTTGTTCATCCGGAGGGGGGGCGGCCAGGCCAGGCGCATCAAGGCGGAAATGAGCAAGCACCTTGCAGCTGGCGAGTCTGTATTGATCTATCCCGAAGGCACTACCAGCAGCGGGCTTGCCGTACTGCCCATGCACGGCCTGATGCTGAGCGCAGCTCGCGACGCAGGCGTGCCAATCCAGCCGGTTACCATCGGTTATCGCCGACAGCACAGGCCGGACGCCCTCGCCCCGTTTATGGGTGATGACAGTTTTCATCACCATTTGATACGACTGCTAAAGCAATCGCCGATGCAGGTCGAACTGGTTTTTCACCCTCAGGTAGACACCAGCGGAACAGACACGATCAACGAGCTGACCCGCCAGATCCACCAAACCATCAGTGACGGCCTCAAGCGCATTCATGCCGGAGAATTTGACTCCGGCGCCCAATGCACGGTCAGAACAGCGGGCGACCCTGAGCTATCTCATCTTCCGTAGCTTCCCGCCGGCCCACGATTTCCAGGTCAAAATACAATGTAAAACCCGCCAGCGGGTGATTGGCATCTACCCTGACCAGGTTGCCGTCAATGCTCGCCACCTGAACGATCTGGGCCTGATCACCGGAATTGGTCTGAAACTTCATCCCGACTTCCAGATTATCAACACCCTCGAAAAGCGAACGGGGAACCGTGCGAACCAGGTCTTCACGATAATCGCCGTAGGCCATTTCCGGTGGCACGGTCACCTCCAGGCAATCGCCCGCCACGCGGTCTTTTACCGCCACCTGAATACCCTCGATGATATCCGGGGTGCCATACAGAAAATGCAGCGGCTCACTGCCCTCGGAGGTGTCCACCAGCTCGCCGATCCGATTCTTCAGCACATAGTGAACGGTATAGACTTCCGGCTTTGATTGCGGCGTATCTGCTTGCATCAGCTTTTCAGGTTTCCTGTATCTTTTGGGGGTTCAAGTTGCTGCAGGCCATGAATAACCAGCTTCCGGTCAAGCTTTTCCCGGAAGCCAGACGGCCGCACCAGGTCCATGCGTTCCAGCAAACCATGGTAACGACCGTCTTCGTCATCGGCCCTCATGGCCTGCCAAAGTGTCGAGAGTTTACCACGACGAGTGGCAGTTGCGGCCTTGAGCGACTTAAGGGCTTTCCCCAATTTCAGTTCTTCATCAGTGAAATCACGACCAAACGGGAAGGCTGGGAACCAGTCTCCCTCCCCGGCCGCTTCAAGCGCTTTCCGGACAGACTCCGGCGTATTGTTTTTCCAGTCAGCCGGCAGCCTGAAATCTGCTCGCACTTTGCCCGCTTTCTGGGCCTGCTTGAGCAGACCTTCCTGGAAGCGAGAATCGGCAATCCGGATAAGGCTCAGGAATACCTGTTCATCAGGCTGCCCTCTAAGGTCTGCAATGCCGTACTCGGTAATAACAATATCCCGCAGATGCCGGGGAATGGTGCAGTGAGCGTAGTTGAAGACGATGTTTGACAGAACCTTACCACCAGAGCTGCGAGTTGCTCTGAGCGCCAGAATGGAACGCGCACCGGGTAACTCGTGTGCCATCGAAACAAAGTTATATTGACCACCAACGCCACTCACTACCCGGCCATCGTCCAGCCCGTCAGACACTGCGGCTCCGTTCAACGTGTACATCATGGCGGAGTTGATAAAGCGGCCGTGGATACGCTGGGCCGCCTTCATTCTCTGGTTGCCGAATCGATGATCATACAAGTGGTTGATAAAGTTAACGCTGGTCATGCATATCTTGTCGCGCTGCGCCTCAGGCAGTTCCCGCAGCGCCTGATAGAACTTCTCCGGCCCGACATAGAATCCGCCATGCATGGCAATGCCACCCGCAAGACGGTCACCCAGCCCCATGGCCTGAAGTGCCTCACGGGTTTCTTCATTGGCCAGATCCGCCTCGACAGACTTTTCCTCGCTGAGGCGCAGGCGACCGCCCTTGAACTCGACATTGCGCGCCAGAATACCGTGCTGGACCAACCAACGAACATCCCGGGCCCGCAGCGGTGAATCAATAAGATCTTCGCTCAGCAGCACATCCAGAGTCTGAAGAGACGGCTTTCCGGAAATCTTGCCGTCGTTAATCAGGGTTTGCAGGTCCGCATTATCGAACACTTCGCGTTTCAGAATGCCTTCCTGCAGCAAGTACAGAAAGCCATCCACCATCATCTCACTGCAGCCATACAAACCTTTCTCGAAAGGCCCCGTTCCCCCATATTCCTGGACCACAGGAAACCGCTCCTCCACCCGGGCATAGTCATACACCGATTTCCAGGCCTCATTATGCTTGTGCCGGACAATCGCCGTATGGACCAGGGCGGCACCAAGGGACCCGATACCCACCTGCAGCGTACCGCCATCCTTGAGCAGACAACTGGCATAGAAACCGATCATATGATCGGCCGGACTGACCGCCATCTGTGGCGCCGAGAACAAGGGATAATCCGAAGAGGGGTGTGACAGAATAACGTCAAACTGGCTGTCATCGACAACCGCATGATGTCCGAACCAGGGTAGCTGTCGGTTCTGCTCGGCCACCATCGCTACCGGCGTACCTTCCGCCTCGCGCTGACGCAACAAGGGCAGGATATCGAGTGAAAGGTCCGGGTTACAGCTGAAGCTCATTTGCCCGGGCTTACCGTGCATCTCACCCGGCGACATCAGCTGGCCAACCACATTGACACCCTGGGCCATCAGATCCCTCACCGCATGAGTGTAGTTGGTGCAAACATAGTGGCGCTGCTGGCTCTTATTGCGAAGGTAGCTGCCCGCCTTGAAGAAAAACTCCGAAACCGTGACATTACCCGGCAGCTGATTGTTCGTAACGTCACGGGCATAGGCCAGCTCAGGTATGGTGCCGTAGAGCCGCTTGGCAAAAGGCTCCATGAACCGACGCTCCAGCGACGAGCTGCCCTTGGGGGCCAGCAGAGACAGCGCTGTAACAATGTGCAGCTTGATCTCCGGGTCGTTCTTAGCTCTTTGATAAAGCGCGTTCACAAAGCGAACCGGCTTGCCAAGACCCAATGGCAGGCCAAGGGTGATGTTCTTGCCTACGCGCTGAATAACCTTGTCTACACATGCATTTGCGTCGTCGAGATAGATTCCGTCCTGCCCTGCCATCACCGGCCCTCATTGCTTGAGAAATTCAACAGGTCAGATGATCACACGGCTGCAGGAAGCTGACAATGCGTCAGATCAGGAGATTCACCAAGGACTGGAAAAGATTCGCTTTCAGAACAGGATTTAAACGGGAGGGGGAACAGGAGAGTCAGAACTTCCAGCGAAGGTTCAGGCAGGCACCTTCATTCAACAGGGCGATGCCATGGTCGGGTTGCGCAGGATCGGACGCGTAATGCTTGCCAGACTTGTCAGTGCGGCTGAAACTGAGGCTCAGAAGCCGCGAACCGATAGCCGCCACGGCGTCATCGCCACTTTCCTGGACATCACCGGACATCCACTCCTGCAGCTCATAAACGTCTTCCACCGACATCATTTCATCACGCTCCGCCAACATTCTGTCAGAGAGCATCGGCTCTGACAGAGCGGGTTCAGCGGCTTCCGCGCGCACAACAAACGCCACGCAATTCAAAGCCAGAAGAAGAAGGAAGATACGGATGATCATGACAAAAATGACGCCTCGGAAACTCTGGTTAATCTGCAGTTCTCTCAATACCAAAGTCTAATTATTCTACTCGAGAATAGTGTGATCCTGCACACAAATGCGCCAATGGTTCGACACAGACTGGCCACTTTTTTGTCAATAAATGAGCGGTTTATTTTTCACTGTGTAACCGGCCCGCCATTCAGAACGAATGACGGGGCACGACCAAGGCTCTAACTATCTGAGCCAGCGCTATTTTCAAGGACAGGGATAGGTAAACTCGTCATGAATGGCTTCAATGGCCGAAATCATATCCGAACTCAACGTGACGTCCACCGAACCGATGTTTTCTTTCAGCTGATCCATAGTGGTCGCACCGATGATGTTACTGGTCACGAATTCCCGACTGTTAACCCAGGCCAGCGCCAGCTGAGCAGGCGACAAGCCATGCTGGTGAGCCAGTTCCGCGTAGGCACGGGTAGCATCCGCCGCACGCTCACCGGTGTAACGGCTGAAACGCTCGTACAGGGTCAACCGGGCTTTGTCCGGCCACTTGCCCCCCATGTACTTGCCGGTCAGCATGCCGAAGGCCAATGGTGAGTATGCCAGCAAGCCGGTACCCTCCCGGTGCGCAAACTCTGCCAGGCCCGCTTCAAACGACCGGTTAAGCAGGTTGTACGGATTCTGTATTGAAACCACCCGTGGCCAACCGTTCTCGCGGGACAACCGCAAATACTCCATAGTGCCCCAAGGCGTTTCGTTGGAAAGCCCGACCTGCCTCACCTTACCTTCCTTCACCAGCTCATCCAGCGCCCCCAGAGTTTCCTCAATGGGCGTCATGGATTCGGCCGAATTCTGCTGATAGCCAAGCTTTCCGAAGAAATTTGTACTGCGGTCCGGCCAGTGTACCTGGTACAGGTCAATATAGTCTGTTTGCAGGCGCTGAAGGCTGTTCTCGCAGGCTTCCCGGATGTGTTCACGGGTCAACCTCGGGCCTCCCCGCAAGTAGCTGAGGCCATTTCCGGGTCCGGCCACTTTTGACGCGATGACCAGGTCATCCCGGCGCCCGCGACGGGCAAGCCAGTTACCGAGGTAAGCCTCTGTTCTTCCCTGGGTTTCGGCCTTTGGCGGCACGGGGTACATTTCAGCGGCATCAATAAAGTTGATACCGGCATCAACCGCATAGTCGAGTTGTTCAAAGGCTTCCTGCTCAGTGTTCTGCTCGCCCCAGGTCATGGTGCCGAGGCAAATCAGGCTGACATCAATGTCGGTATGTCCAAGTTTTCGCATTCTCATGAGATCTCCTTGATGACAGTAAGAGAGGATTAAGCAGACGTAAAAGGAATGTCACGGAGTTGTCGCATATCTGTCATGCACCGTTTCCATAGTAGAGGCATGACCAAGAAACCTGCGGGATGCACCGTGACCGAGAGCAAATCGACTGACCGGCGCAAGCAACACATTACCATTGTTTCGGAAACCTTTCCGCCTGAAATCAATGGCGTTGCCAACACCATGCGCCACCTTTGCCAGGGCCTGATTCAGCGTGGGCACCAGGTAACGGTGGTGCGGCCGCAGCAGCCCCACGAGCAAAAAGGATTGTCTGAAAGCTCCGGCAACAGCTTGTTCTCCAGAGAACTGATTGTCAGCGGCCTGCCGGTACCTGGATATACCGACCTCCGATTCGGCGCAGCCCGCCCGTCCACGCTCCGGAAACTTTGGCAATCCCGGCGCCCCGACAGCGTTTACGTCGCTACGCAGGGGCCGCTGGGCGTTGCCGCAGTATCTGCCGCCAGGCGGCTGGGCATTCCGGTGTCGTCAGGCTTTCACACCAACTTTCACAGCTACTCCCGCTACTACGGTCTGGGCGCCCTGGAAGGCGTGCTGTGCGCCTATGGCCGATGGTTCCACAACCGAACCGCCATTACCCTGGTGCCCACCCGCCAAACCCAGGCCGTTACCCGAAAAATGGGCATCACCCACACCGGGCTGTGGAGCCGCGGCGTGGATTGCCAACGGTTTACGCCTCACAAACGGGACCCATCGCTGCGGCAAAACTGGGGGCTGGCCGACAACGACCGGGCAGTAATGTACGTAGGCCGACTGGCTTCAGAAAAGAACCTCCGCATGGCGGTGGCCTGTTTTGAGCGTATTCGCGGCCTGCATCCCCATGCCCGTTTTATTCTGGTCGGTGACGGCCCGATGCGGCAGCAACTGGAAGAACGGCACCCGGATTATGTGTTCTGTGGCACCCAGCGCGGCGACAACCTGGCCCGGCATTATGCTTCCGGCGACCTGTTTCTGTTCCCGAGCAAAACCGACACCTTCGGCAACGTGGTGCTGGAAGCCATGGCCAGTGGCCTGGCCGTTGTTGCCTACGACGACGCCGCAGCGGCAGAGCACATACGCCACGACGTCAACGGCCTGAAAGCTGCGCTGAGCGAGGATGAGGCTTTCATTAATCACGCTCTCAGGCTGACTGACCAGCCCTCCCTACTCAACCGGGTGCGCGCTCAGGCCCGGCTCGATGCTCTTGAACTCAGCTGGAACAGCCAGATCGAACAGTTCGAACACCTGGTTTTCAACCTACCCGCACAGGCCCGATACCATGCAGCCAACAAGCAAAGTATCCAGATTCTTTGAGCTGGCAGACCAGCGCGAATTTGCTCTGTGCCAGACCATCAACCGTGCCGTACGATTCCGTCCGATCAAGAGCTATTTCCGGCTGGTCAGCCGGCTGGGCGACGGCTGGTTCTGGTACGCGCTGATCCTCGCCCTGCCCCTGCTGGCTCCAGACCAGGGCCTGAGCCTTGCCGTACTCATGGCGTTTACCGGGCTCACCTGCACGCTCACCTATAAAGCCCTGAAGCACAAACTGATCCGGGAGCGGCCGTTTATTTCATTCCCTGCCATCAACTGCGGCACGCCACCGCTGGATCGCTACAGCTTCCCGTCCGGCCACACCCTGCACGCGGCGTGCTTCCAGGCAATGCTGTTCGTCGCCGTGCCAGCCGCTGCCTGGTATGTGCTGCCCTTCACCCTGTCGGTAGCGGCCTCCCGGGTGGTCCTGGGCCTGCACTATCCGAGCGATGTCGCCGCTGGGGCGGTCATCGGCGCGACCATGGGCTGGATATCGGTACTCATGTTTGGGGGAGGGTTCGCCTCTGTGTAGTCGATCCCCCTAGAATCTGGTCTAAACTGGTTCCGAAGCCTTATTGCCGGAGCCCGTCATGAAGCATGGAAAGCCCTTTATTATCGCGGTGGCCGCCGCTGCAGCACTGATCATGTTCTGGCCTGAGCAGGCCGATACCCCGCCGGAGCAGAGCGACGCACGGCAACCTGACGCGGCCGCTGAACAGCCCGCCACCAACCTATCGGCAACTGACAACCTGACTCCCGAGCAACAGGCACTGTTGGACGATCCCAGAATCATTCAGTTCGCCCAGCGGCTCGAGTTCGAGGAAGAGTTACAGCGCCTTTTCCGGGAGACAGCCGAGCTGGAACCCCAGCAACGACAGGCTCGGGCCGACCATCTGGAACAACAGCTGACCCACTACGAACAGGAAACTCAGGTCAGTGCACCAGAGGCCTTGATGGTCAGGCTTGCCCTGGTGCAACTGCTGGAGCAGGACGAGGCAGCCGCCAAAGCCGCGGCTGCGGAACTTATCGAACGCTATCAGGCCCAATCCGAGACGCGCCTGGAGGCCTGGCGCTCTGCACCCAGGCCCGAGTTTGAACGCTACAAGGTCCGGGAAAAAGAAATTGTTGATGAGATCATGGCTCTGGACCGGATACCCGATGGACTGACCCGTGATCAATATCTCCGGCAACGTCTGCAAGAAGCGCGGATCGAGACCATGGGCCAGCCCGAATCAGACCCTCAAAGCAACTGATCCAGGGACCAGTAGATCAGGTTGAACGGTTTGTTGTAATCCGCCACCGCGTCCGTCTCTGATGCCTGCATAACCGCACCGGTGCCGTTCAGCACATTGCTCACGAAGTCGTCCAGTTCCAGACCAAGCTCCTGAATATCCGAATTGGCAAATTCGATGATCGAGGTGCAGTGGCTTTCATTCACATCCCGGAACATCGGCAGGTAATAACCGAAGTTATCAAGCCCCGCCAGGGTGTTCTTCAGCCGCTCCGTATCCTGCGCCCATTTCTGGTGCAACAGGGCCTCCTTGGTCGCCTGATCTGGCGCCTGCTCAATGTCATCAAAGAAACGCTCGTAGGAATAAGACGAGTAGTTCAGGTCACGCCAGAAATGCGTATGCCCCATGCGGTCCTGAGGCAACGCGCTTGCCAACGCCGGATACAGTGAGCCCAGGTCATTCAGATTCAACCCGGGCAAGCCGGATTTCAGATAGGCCAGAGGACCATTGGCCTGATCCAGACCCCAGACCTCCCGGATCAGCCCCTGCAACAACACTGAAGGATACTGCTGCGGATCTGCGCCCACCGGCGCGCTGAAGGCCGGCCCGGAATCGTTGATCAGAAAACTCCGGGTGGGCGCCATATCGCGGCGGGTCGGATAATAGTTGGTCAAACCACCAATACCACCTGCGCTGCAGCCAGTTGCCAGCATTTGTCCGGGGCGCTGGAGATTGTCTTTCAGCCAGGAAATCACTGCCCGACTGTTGCGCACCCCATTGTGATGCCAGACCAAAGGCTCCGCTTCGCCTTCTGGATCCTCGTAGATCGCTACCCGGTCACCGGAGTAGATGTCGCCGGTGCAATAGGGTACATAGACCATATTCCAGTTCTGGGTTTTCACCCGGCTCCAGGGGTGCAGTCGCACTACAAACGGGCTGACCAGGCTTGCGCCAGGATTCAGCAATGCCATGTAATCATCCGGTATGCCATCGGGATTCCGGGCGCCCCGAATGCCGGTTTGCCCGCTGCAGCTTTCATAGTCCCAACAGGCACCGCCCCCTTCAAAATAAACCACTGTATTGGAGGTGTTGGGCACCCGGTTCACGAAAAACTTGTACTCGGAGCCGTTGCCACACACAGCGCCGGTTTCCGGTGCCAGTGGCACGGTCTGCCATTGGTAGTATGCGCCAGGCGAAAAACCGTCGTTGTAGTCGGACGGATTTGCCAGCAAGGGGTAATCTCCCTGGCGCTGGTCAGATGTCACGGGGTTATCGGCGCCGGGCGGCGCAACCAGATTCCCGAGGGTTCGCCAGAACCCGTAATCTCCGAGCTCTGCAGCAGCGGGTGCGGCAAAGACTAAAAGCAACAACCCGGCCAGCGCGCCATGGCGACACCGGAACCACCTGTCAGGCTTGTTCATTTTTGTTCTCCTGCACGTGTTGTTTTGATGGGCGGGCCTGGCCCGCAACGATTACAGCAGGATATCGTCAACCTAAAGCTAGATGTGACAAAGTGTCACGTCAAAGGCAGTGCAAGACCGATTTACACTAAAAAATGATGGGATATAGCCGAAGGGAAACCGTCAGTCGAACAACCTCAGCTGGGTGACCGGGGCCTCATCGTTGCGAAAGCGAACCCCTACCCCCAGTAAGCGAACGGGGCGATCCGTGCGGGTCACCAGTTCATCCAGCAGGGGCTGGTAATCGGCTACCACCGGTTCGGCCACGGACTCCCTCACCCGCTCCAGCGTATGGGTTGAAAAATCACTGTAGCGGATTTTGACAAACAGTTTGTGGATGGGCTTCTGCCGGCCTTTTCTCGTCAGCCGGAGATTAAGATCCGCTACCAGGGCCGGCAGTACGGTTTCACAGGCAGTTTTGTCAGGCAAGTCCTGAGCAAACGTCCGTTCCACGCTGACCGATTTGGCAATGCGGGAGACAATCACCGGCCGTTCATCCCGGCCCGCCGCCATTTCAAACAACCGGTAGCCCTGCTTGCCAAACTTCTCAATCAGGGTATCCACCCCCAGCAACTGCATGTCACCGCAGGTTTTCACGCCCATCGAATGCAACTTGGCAGCCGTCACCTGGCCGACACCGAACAATTTCTCCACTGGCAGGGATTCGACAAACTCAGATACCTGCTCCGGCGTAATCACGAACAGCCCGTCTGGCTTGCGCCAGTCGCTGGCAATCTTGGCCAGGAACTTATTCGGGGCCACACCGGCGGAGATGGTGATACCCACCTCCTGCCGGACCCGCTCGCGTAAATGTCGGGCCATCAGGGTGGCACTGCCTCGATGATCTGTTATGTCCGAAACATCCAGAAAGGCTTCGTCCAGCGACAGGGGCTCAACCAGATCGGTCATTTCCCGGAGAATGGCCATTACCTGCTGCGACGCGGCCCGGTACCGGGCCATATCCGGCGGCACCGTCACCAGACCCGGACACAACCGCCGGGCCTCACTACCCGGCATCGCAGAGCGCACGCCAAAAGCCCGGGCTTTGTAATTGCAGGTTGTCACCACGCCACGGCCGCCATCGCCCCCAACGGCGAGCGGCACATCCCGCAAGGATGGGTCGTCACGCATCTCGACAGCGGCGTAAAAACAATCGCAATCCACATGAATGATCTTGCGCTGGGGCATGGTCAGTGGGCTCAGGTTAACAATCTGTACGTTTATACAGCCTTGTATCTTACGGTAACATGCTGAGAATGTCAGGAACTCCAGACTCAAGCCGGGCCTCCAGCGGTGAAGCCCAAACGGGAAGATAATCCATGAATATCAATGAAGCGGTTCGCATTCATCTGGCGTCATTACAGGCCGGCCATGCCGACTTTGAAGATACCCTGGCCCTGATAGACCAGCACTTCGAGTTCCAGCCGACCGGTTTTGATAACGGCCCTGTGCGCAATGACGCCGGCGAAAATGCGGGTTCCTGCCGGGTATTCGGCCTGGGCCAATACTGCAACCTGAATGAAGCCGACACCCTGAGCCTGTTTGCCCAGCATTATCAGCAAGTCCTGGGCGACCCGGCCGGTGACAGCCATGCTAACATCCGCCAATTCGTCAGCACCGGCTGGTCTGGCATTCGTTTCGACGGCCAGCCTTTGCGCCTTCGCGCCGAATCCACACAGTAACCCATCAGGGAAACGAGCATTCATGAGCGATACCGCCAACCCCGGGCTAAAGCAGAGTTTCCAGTTAAAAAGCGCCAGCGTTTCACTCACGGCGCTGGAGCTTTACTACTTCGACAACGATGAGTTCGAAGCGAATTTGCGGGACAAGATCAGCCAGGCGCCGGGTTTCTTCAAGGACATACCGCTGGTTATCAGCCTGGACAAGTACGAAGGGCTGGACAGCGAGCTCGACTTTTTCAAGATCATCGGCACCTGTCGCCGCCATCATATTCATGTGATCGGCGTGCGTGCTGCCAATGATGATCAGCGCCGACTGGCGCGAGGTGCGTCTCTGGCGCTGATGCCAGGCGGCACCCTGCGTGAGAAGCCGGCGGCAGACGCGTCGGTGGATGACGCTGCCAGCGCCTCACCGGCCACCGCATCGCCGGACCTGGCTGCAGCGCCAGCAGCAGAGCCGACTCCGGCCAGGATCATCACCCAGCCGGTGCGTTCCGGGCAGCAGGTTTACGCCCCTGAGGGCGACCTCATCATTCTTGCGCCGGTACAAGCCGGTGCCGAGGTGCTCGCTGCGGGCAACATTCATGTTTACGGCGCACTGCGCGGGCGAGCACTGGCCGGCATTCACGGAACCGAATCGGCACGGATTTTCTGCCAGTCACTGGAAGCAGAGCTTGTGTCCATTGCCGGACACTATAAAATCCCCGAAGATCTTCAGGACAACGGCTGGAAAAGCGCTGTGCAAATCCAGCTCAGGGATGATGTGCTGGTGGTGTCGCCACTGGACAAGGCCTGATGTTGTGACAGCCAACAACAACATTGAAGATATGACGAATCCACCGCGAAACAGGAACTGAACCTTGGCTAGAATCATTGTCGTTACCTCAGGAAAAGGCGGCGTTGGCAAAACCACCACCAGCGCCTCAATCAGCACCGGCCTTGCCAAGCGAGGCCACAAGACCGTCGTGATCGACTTCGATGTGGGTCTGCGGAACCTCGACCTGATCATGAACTGCGAACGCCGGGTGGTGTACGACTTCGTGAACGTCATTCAGGGCGAAGCCACGCTTAACCAGGCTCTGATCAAAGACAAGCGGGTCCCCACGCTGTACATCCTGCCAGCCTCCCAGACCCGCGAAAAAGAGGCGCTGACCAAAGAAGGCGTTGAGAAAATCATTAACGAGCTGTCCGAGACCTTCGACTACATCGTGTGTGACTCCCCGGCGGGCATCGAGCACGGCGCACTGATGGCCATGTATTATGCGGATGAAGCCGTTGTGGTCACCAACCCTGAAGTGTCTTCCGTGCGGGACTCCGACCGGATTCTGGGCATCATTCAGAGCAAATCCCGCCGCGCCGAAATGGGCCAGGACCCGGTCAAGGAACACCTGCTTCTGACCCGTTACAACCCGGACCGCGTCGAGCGGGGCGAAATGCTGTCAGTGGCAGACGTTGAAGAGATTCTCGCCATTCCGCTGCTGGGCGTTATTCCAGAAAGCCAGGTTGTGCTGAACGCCTCCAACCAGGGCTTGCCAGTCATCCTTGAGGAAGAAAGCGACGCCGGCCAGGCCTATGACGATGCCGTCGCACGACTTCTGGGAGAGGAACGTGAACATCGTTTTATGACCGCCCAGAAGAAAGGGTTCTTCTCACGGATGTTCAAGGGGGCCTAAAGGATGAGTTTCCTGGATTATTTCAGAAGCAGTAAAACCAACAATACCGCCAGCGTTGCCAAAGAACGACTGCAAATCATCGTGGCCCACGAACGGGGCCAGAGAGAGCAACCGGACTACCTGCCGCAACTGCAGCAGGAATTACTGGCCGTTATCCGAAAATACGTTCAGATCAGCGACGACATGGTACAGGTTGAGGTTGATCGCACCGACAGCTGCTCGGTGCTGGAACTGAACGTCACTCTGCCGGAGAAATAACAGACGCGCCCGCCTTACCAGCGGGCGAAATGGTCTTCCATCAATCCCCGTAGCCCGGCTACGGGGATTTTTTTGCCCGCATCATCCGTCACCGTTCCCTCGAACGTGCCGACAAACTGCCGGAAATTCGACGCCAATACCCAGGCATTCAACCGCTCCTTGCGCACACCCGACGGTACGAACGTCAGGTCTACCTTGCCGTCTTCCGTGGTGACCCGCCAGTTTCCGCAGGGCTGGTAGCGGTCAAACTCGAAGCGGGCTGCGCCCAGCTTGATGCATTGACCATTCAACCAGAGCGCGTTTTCCGTCAAACCGGTTTCGTTGACTCCAGCCGCCAGATTCAACCCCACCGACACACCCTCACGATTGACCCCCGCCAGGCAGGCCCAGTTCCAGGCCGTTTCCCGACGCATGAAACCGCAGCTCCAGTCCACCGAACCCCGGGTGTGGTCATCCGTACGCCAGACCTGCTGGCCCCAGCGCACCTCTCCCTGTACCGGCAGTCCGGCCGACTTGCGGGTAAACACCCAGCCGTTGTACCCGGCAGGGCAGACCAGGCGAAGGGGCTCTCCCTGATCGATCAGTTCCAGATCCACCTGTATGCCGCCCGGGGCGCTGACCCGGACATTCCGGCCACCGGTAGCCGCTGCGATCGTGAGCGAAACTTCGCCCTTGCGGAAACTGGCATGACCGGCTTCCGGAAAGGGCTCAATACGAGTGTGCCGGGCAAGCGGTTGCATAAAAGACTGCTCGAACATCTGACCGGTCTCGAAATCAAACAGATAGAAGAACCCGGAGCCCAGTATCTTCAGATCCACGATTGCCATACCAAACACCCAGCCAGGCGCCATGGCACTGACAAACTGGAACTGGTTGAAACGCCAACGCCGCGCCAGCCGGGTTCGAGGCTTATCCATCACCGTTCGCAGGTCGTAATCCATGTAATTGATCGTATCGACAGGGTCCGCGATCAGCCCCGGTGAAATCCGCCCTTTCGGGTCAATCAGTTTCTTTTTTGTCATATGATTCGTCAGATCAGGCCATTCGGAAATCCGGTGGCGCCAGTAAGATACGTGGTTCACAAACCGCTATTACCGCTGCAAAATCCGGTTACCCGACATGTTAGACTCGCGCCACCTCCAACAGCAAAGTGTAGCTTATGACAGTCTCAAGGGCCCGCGGCGTAAAGGGCATCATTTCCGGTCTGACAGGCATGGCGATCGCCCTGTCATTTTCTCTTCCCGCTTTTGCCACCGACCACCCACCTTTACCAGCAGAGGACGCACAGCACTGGGCCCTGCAAAAAGAAGTCGACAACATTCGCATCTACACCATGGACCAACCGGGTTCCGGGTTTCAGGCATTCAAAGCGGTTGCAGAACTGAACGTTCCGATCGAAAACCTGATGGCTGTGATGATCAACCCGCAGTCCTGCCAGGAGTGGGTTCACAATTGCACAGAGTCCTTTGCCTTTGGCCAGGGTGACTTCCATGACCGCTATGCCTATTCCGTGAACGACATGCCCTGGCCGGTGGCAGACCGGGACTACGTGCTGCGCATTCGCACCCGCGGCAATGAGCAGACCGGCGAAGTATTCATGGATCTGAATGCAACCCCCGGAATGAGGGCCGAACTGAACAGCCGGGTTCGTGTTGATCGCTCCGACACCCTGTACCGCTTCACTCCAAATGGGGACCAGACGCGCATGGTGTGGGTACAGCACACCGAACCCAATGGCTCCCTGCCGGGCTGGCTGGTCAACAACCTGGTAGTCGATATCCCGGTCAAGTCCATGCAGGCGCTGGAAGCGGTCGCGCAGGAAGAAAAATACCAGGGCTACCGGATCGAATGGGCCGAAGATGGCAACATCACCGCCGTGGTGCCTGACAACCGTTAACCGGTTGACCAAACAGGGGTGACGGCGAGCCACGGAACGGCTAAGCTTCAACAAAAGCACAGCAAATGGAAGAGTCCTGCCGATGACTGTTCTCGCTCATGAGATCATGACCCCGACCATCAAAGCCGTTCCCCACCACTGGACCATGGATCGGCTGGCCCGCTTTCTCACCGACAACGAAATAACCGGCAGCCCGGTCACCGATGACAACGGTGACATCATCGGCATCGCCACCCTCAAAGACATCACCGAGTTTCGCTGGAACGCCACCCGCGCTGAAGATCAGCCAAAGCTGACACCTGAGGAGCAGGAGGAAGCCCGGCGCCTGCGCATGGTGATCTTTGAAGAAATGGGCAAGGTACCGGTGGAAGTGCGGGACATCATGACCCCGCTGGTGCTGTCGGTTGATGAAGATACGCCCGTACGGGATATTGCCGACATCATGATGCGCGAGCACCTGCACCGGATTTTTGTCACCCGGGATTCAAAAATTACCGGTATTATCACAACCTACGACATGCTCAAGCTGATTTCAGACCGAAGCCTGACCCAACGCTGCGCTGAGAGCGACTGAACCAACACAGAGGTAACGCACCCTATGGCAAGAGCACCGCAAGCTCGCAAAAAGATGTACGTCCTCGACACCAACGTCCTTATCCACGATCCGAATGCCCTCCTGAACTTTGAAGAACACGATGTCATCATTCCGATGACCGTCCTCGAAGAACTCGACAGCCTGAAGTCCGGCAAGCAGACCGTTGCGGCGGATTGTCGCCAGGCCATTCGCAACATCGACAAGCTGCTGGGCGATGCCAGCCCGAAGGACATTGAAAAAGGCGTACCCATTCTGCGGGGCAAAAAAGCGGAACCGCTCGGCGCCCTCTCCATCATCATGAGTACGGAAACCAACGGCAATCACTCGCTGCCGGAACACCTTAACGACAACAAGATCATCAACACCCTGGCGGCTCTGCAAACCCGCCACAAATCCCGTGACATCATTCTGGTCAGCAAAGACATAAACATGCGCCTGAAAGCGCGAGGCTTCGGGGTGGAAGCCCAGGACTACCACAACGACCAGCTGTTGGATGACATCGACCTGCTACCCAAAGGCTACAAAGAGTTTCCCGGATCTTTCTGGGACAACATCGCCAAAGTAGAAACCGTTCAACGGGAAGCGGTTACCGAGCACCTGCTCAAGCGGGAAGGGGAGCTGGCCAGGCTCAACATCAATGAATTCGTGATTGATGAACGAGGCTTCATCGGCCAGGTCGTCGACATTTCCGATGACCAGCTGGTGATCAAGGACCTGCATCAGCATGACCTGATGAACGAAGAGGTCTGGGGCCTGGTACCGCGGGATATTTACCAGGCGATGGCGCTGCACCTGTTGCTGGACCCGGACATCCATCTGGTCAACCTGACCGGTTCGGCCGGCTCGGGTAAAACCATCCTTGCCCTGGCAGCCTGCATCGAGATGACCGTCGCCAGCAAACTTTACAAGCGCATCATTGCCACCCGCTCCACTCAGGGGCTGGATGAGGACATCGGGTTCCTGCCCGGCACCGAAGCTGAGAAAATGGAGCCCTGGCTGGGGGCCATCGTGGATAACCTGGAAGCCCTGCACGAAGACGACGAGAACATGACCGCCAGCGTGGATTACATCCTCAGCAAAGTGCCCCTGCACTTCAAATCCCTGAACTACATCCGCGGCCGCAGTTTCCAGCACAGCCTGATCATCATTGACGAATCCCAGAACCTGACTCCGCACCAGATCAAAACCATCATCACCCGGGCAGGCAACGGCTCCAAAGTCATTTGCCTGGGTAACCTGGCGCAGATCGACACACCCTACCTGAGCCCCCTGAGCTCCGGTCTGACCTATATGACCGAGCGCTTCAAGAGCTTCAGCCACGGTGGCCACATCCACCTTCAGGGCGTGCCCCGTTCGGTTCTGGCCGAGTTCGCCGAAGCCAACCTCTGAGCCAGACGGCAGAACGCAGGCCCGACAATCAGCGGCCTGCGTTCCGCTTCCGCCACCGGG
>DATGQY010000158.1:0-4413 GCA_035303925.1 Marinobacter sp.
GCGGGCGCAGGTGGGTGATCAGGTCATGCCCGGCGACACCGTGAAGGTGAACGGCCAGGTGGTGGAGCCGAGGGATGAGGAAGATCTGATCTTTATTGCGCTCAACAAGCCGGTGGGCGTGGTCAGTACCACCGACAGTGCTGAAAAAGACAATATTGTGCGATTTGTTGGCCACAGTGAGCGGATCTTTCCTATCGGTCGCCTGGATAAAGACTCCCAGGGCCTGATCTTTCTGACCAGCAATGGTGACCTGGTGAACAAGATCCTGCGAGCCGGGAACAATCACGAGAAGGAATACCTGGTGACCGTGGATAAACCGGTCAATCGGGAGTTTGTGCAAGGCATGAGCAGTGGAGTGCCCATTCTCGGGACGGTCACCAAACCCTGTGAGGTTGAGCAGGTGTCCCGTTTTGTCTTTCGCATCACTCTGGTTCAGGGCCTGAACCGTCAGATCCGGCGCATGGCTGAATACTTCGGCTACGACGTCACCAAACTGGAACGGGTTAGGATCATGAACGTCAGTCTTCGCGGGCTGCCGGTGGGCGCCTGGCGTGACCTGACCGAGCAGGAACTTTCGACGATCTTTGAGGCGATTCGGGATTCGTCATCGGAGCCCGTCGAAGCACCTGCGCGCAAGTCACCTAAAAAACCGGCCCGTAAGAGCGCCGTCGGCAAACCAGCCAGAGCTGGAGCCAGGCCCGGGGGTAAACCGGCTATCGGGCGGGGTGGGAAAGGCCCAGGCCCAGGCAAGCGCCCGGGCCGGCCAGGTGGCAAGCCCGGGGGCGGCCCCAAAACCGGCGGTCGCCCGCCCGCCTCCAAGGGTAAGCCGTCCCGGCCAGGCAAACCACGCAAGCCGTCAATCAAGCGCTGAATAGGTCCTCTTCCTTACGGCAGAAACGGCTCTCAGACGCTATGCTTACCGGCTTTAACCCCTTGCCGGACTTGCCAGAATGCTTGAAACGTTTTTTGCCACCTACATCAGCAGTACCATCCGTTTTTTGTTCCTGCTGGCGCCGTTTTTCGTGGTGACCATGTTCCTGGCATTGACCCGCGGATTACCGGCAGCAGAGAAAGCCTCGATCATTCGCCGGGCGTGTATCTCGGCCTTCATTCTGGGGGTTGTTCTGTTTTTCGCCGGCCCTCTGCTGTTCAACGCGATCGGGATTACCCTGAACTCCTTCCGGATTGGCGCCGGCAGTTTGTTGTTTCTCACGGCGATCAGTCTGGTCAACAGCGGCACCCGCAACCACGCGACCGGCTTGCCGGTTGAAGACCGTGATGACATTGCCGTGGTACCCCTGGCCATTCCTGTGATGATCGGCCCGGCCACCATCGGTGCCATTCTGGTATACGGCGCTGAACTCAAAGCTGTGCCTGAAGTGGCTGGCGGATTGCTTGGGCTGGTGTCCGGCTTGCTGATCCTTGCGGTCTTGTTGAGGTTGTCGGGTTACCTGGAAAAAGTATTGGGGAAAACCGGCCTGAATATCATGTCCAAGATCAGCGGCCTGATCCTGTCTGCCATGGCGGCCGAAATTGTGCTCACGGGTATTGCCGGGTTTATGAATTCAGTGGTTCAAGGGTGACTCCGGAAAACGGTATTTTTCCTTCAGTGCTCTGGTGAGTTCGGGGGAGTTAAGCAGAAATTCATTCAAAGCGTTAACAAGATCCGGGTGTTTGAGTGACGACAGGTGATAACTGCTTTGTTTGTCTGGCAAGAGGTGAGTTGCGGGTTCGAATCTGTCTGAAACACCCTGTTTGCGGAAATGGTACTCAGCCACTGGGGCAGCCAGGTTAAAAACCTCTACCCGCCCGGCGAGCGCCATACGCACCAGGCTTTCAGGAGACGATGCGGTGATCAGTTCAATCTGCCCCTGATCAATGCGATCCTGGAATTTCCAGGGCGTAAAGCCGTGAATCGTTCCGTAGTCAACCATTCTGTCGGTAGTGATACCCCCATTCCCTGCCCTTACATAGACGCCATCTGAAAACCGTACGAGGGGCACCGAGTAGTATACCTCAAGGCCGGATTTGTCGGTCTTGTTCCAGTTCGGGTGGTCCGGCATCGCAAAATCATAGTGCCCTCGGATAAACTCCCAGATCATCCGCCGAACCGGGCGTACCCGGTATTCAAAACGAATGCCCCGGGATTCCGCAAAGGCATCCAGAACATCCCTTAGGTAACCGCTGTAGCGGTCATCGGTGGAGTCTGCCCGGTAGATGGGGTAATAATCGATATCCTGAACCACAACGGTATACAAGGGGTCGGCTGCCCCATTGTTCGAAGCGGATGCCATTTCGGACATCAGCATAAGACCAAGGGCCAGAACGGTTGCCAGAGTAGAGCGTGATGATCGTAAAAATGGCAACGCACCTCTCCCATGACAAAGACCAGGAACGGGAATGACTGCTAATACTATTGACCACAATCGCGCCCGCTACAACTTTGCCGGCATCGATTCGGTCTGGTTGTTCGGTTATGGCTCCCTGATCTACAAGGTGGATTTTCCCTTTCTGGAGCAACGCCCTGCAACGATTCGTGGCTGGGCCAGGCGGTTCTGGCAGGGCTCTCATGACCATCGGGGCACACCGGAAGCACCGGGCCGGGTGGTCACCTTGATTGAGCAGCCTGGTGCTGTCTGCAAGGGCGTGGCGTACCGGGTGTCGCCCAATGTGTTTGAGTATCTGGATGTGCGGGAGAAGAATGGTTACCTGCGCTTCAGTACCACCATGACCTTTGAGGATGGCAGTCATGCCGAAGGGCTGGTGTACATCGCCACTGAGGACAATGAGGCTTTTCTTGGGGAAGCGCCGGAAGCCGAGATTGCGCGTCAGATTGCCCTGGCCTCCGGACCGAGCGGTCCCAATTCAGAATACCTCCTGCGTCTTGCGGATTCGCTTCGAGCTCTGGGCGATGACTGCAACCACACATTTTCCATCGAATCCTTCCTCCGAAATGTCGGAACGGTCGACCGCTCTGACAGTTAAGCGTCAACCGGCGTAAAGCTTTTGCAAAGTCCCGTTTCGGGCGCTGACATCGGCCTTCTATTCGGTAATCTGACGGAAAGGCTCTGCGGAATGTCTCCGTGTAGCATGAGTCCGGTAGGCTAATGGATGGGAGAGTCCTCATGAAACGACTACTGATCAGCAGTGTAATGATTGTTGCCCTGGGTTTTGCCTCCCTGGCACAAGCAGATGGCTACCGTGGCCAGGGCCATCCGCCCGGTATCCAGAAACAGCTTGAGCGCGGTAAGGTAATGCCGCCAGGGCACGAGAAGAAGTACCTGCGCTCGGAATGGCGCGATCATGATCATCGCGGTGACCGGCACTACAGCCGAAGTCATGACCGAAAGTACTGGGAAAAGCGACAAAAAGCCCGCTATAAGCAGGAAAAATACCGTGAAAAGCAGAATCGGAAGTACCGGGACAAACACCGGGATCGCCAGGATCACTATCGGTACCATGACGATTACCGCAACGGATATCGCGCCAGCTATGGCTACGACGACCGCCTGTCGCCGGAGCACCGGGTAGCACGGATTATTCGCGATACTCAGGTACTTATTGATCAGTCCCGCCGGTAGTTGCCGGCTTGAAGTCCTTGGGCGCTGCTTGCCGGGTAGCGGGATTGAAACCCCGCGCCGGTGAGCGCCGCCGGTGCCGCAGGCCGATCAGTACCAGCGGCACCACAATCATCAAACTGCCGGCCAGGAACCACAGGTCCGGCACCTCACCAAACCAGATCCAGCCAATGCCCACGGCCCAGATCAGCCCGGTGTATTCGGCGCTGGTGACCTGATTGGCGTCTACCTGGCGGTAAGCCAGTAAGACGGTGATGTTGTATCCCAGAATGAACAGGGCTGAGCCGGCCGCGCTGAATACGATCTCAGGGGTCCAGCTAGCCCCTTCCCACAACGCCAGTGCGCCTGCCGCTGGCACAATCAACACGTAGTTCAGAAACAGTTTGTGCACGGTGCTCTGGCGCTTGGGCAGCTGGCGCACCATGACGGCATTGATGGCCAGTGCAAAAGCGGAGCCCAATGCCGCAACGGCAGCCCAGTTAAATTCCACCGGTCGCAGGATGACAACAATACCGCTAAAGCCGCTGAAAACCGCAACGACACTCAGGGGGGTGAGTTTCTCCCGGAACAGGAATACGGACAGCACCATGACGAGTATTGGCGCGGCGTAGAAGATGGCGTTGGCGGTGGCCAGCGGCAGGTTGGTGAGAGCGATGATCATGCACACGATGCCGGCCAGGTGAATGTGGGCGCGGAGGGCGTGGATTTTAAAGCCGCTGAACAGGTGCTGGCGGTCGAGTTGTTTGGCCAGGGGCAGCAGGAAGGCCAGGGTCAGGATGCAGCGCAGGAAGGCAAACTGAAATATCGGAGCGTCTGGCTCCAGGAGTTTGATGAA
>DATGQY010000159.1:0-11185 GCA_035303925.1 Marinobacter sp.
CGGATCCCGGTACGGGCATGATTGAACAACGGATGCTGCGCCCGTTTTTTGCCCACAGCAAAACGCACGATGCTGATCAGCAGGGCGTACACCACCAGAAACAGCCCCAGATACAAGGCCGAAATCAGAAGCTGGCTAAGGGCATGCACCGCCAGTTCTCCCCAGTCTGCCTGGCCATCGCCAAACGCAGTCAGTGTGTCGGTTAGGTTCTGTTTTATCTGCTCACTCACAGCACCGAAGATGCTTTCGGCCATTGAAAGTTCCTTGTGAAGCGGTTCAGGTTGCCCTCTTTGCTATGGTAGCCGGTTATCCGGCATTGGCATCACAGAACCGATTCCACCGTTTCAATCAACTGTGGGTCATTCGGCCTGACCTTACTCGGGAAACGCTCAACCACCTTCCCGCTGCGGTCCACCACATACTTGGTGAAGTTCCAGCGCGGCTGCTCACTCTGGCGGTTAATTTCCCGGAACACCGGGTTGGCCTGCTCGCCGGTGACCGGCGTGGGCGCAATCATGGTGAAGGTCACCCCGAAATTTACGAAGCAGACCTTGGCCGCTTCTTCCTCGGTGTCCGCTTCCTGGCGAAAATCATCACTGGCAAAACCAACCACCACCAGGCCCCGATCTTTATATTGCTGGTGTAACGCCTCCAGCCCTTCAAACTGACCCGTATAACCGCAACGGCTGGCGGTATTAACCACCAACATGGGCTGGCCGGCAGCCACTTCACACAAATTGACGGAATCCGGGGAGTGCAGCTTGCGCTGCTCGTGGTCCAGGAATTCCGGGCAAGTCTGGGCAGCCGCCGAAGAAACCAACCCCATAAACACAACCACGCTCACACACTGTATTAACACCCAACGCATAGTCCACCCTCCATTCATGCTGCACTGACATACGAACAGAAATCGCAAACTGTTCATACCCGGTCTTTGCCAATTCCCGAGAGTGACATAAACCGGCAAACCATCCTTCACAAAACTCTCACTGCATCGTCACACAGCCCGGTCAGAGTGTGGTTGCAAAAACATCAATTATAGCCGTAACAAGGACTGTACCATGACGATGAAACCGACTTTGCTGGCGATGGCCCTCAGCGGCGTGCTGGCATCCGGCGCGCAGGCCTCACTGGTCATCAGTGAATACGTTGAAGACTCGGGCAACAACAAAGCCGTGGAGTTGCTCAATACTGGCGACACAACCGTGGATCTGAGTTGTGGCGCTGATGCGACCTTGATTTCGGCCATCCAGGGCGAGACCGACAGCAGTCCGCTTGCTGGCCAGCACGTGGTCATTGAGGCCGTGGTGACGGCGGTCTTTAATGAGGCCGGCGGGCTGGGCGGCCTGTTCGTACAAGAAGAAGCCAAAGACCGGGATAGCAACCCGGCAACCTCGGAAGGTCTGTTTGTCTACGCGCCGTCTCTGAGCGCGGCACCCGGCCAACGGCTGCGCCTTGCAGGTGAGGTTACTGAATACAATGGCCTGACCGAGCTTACCAACCTCACCGGCACCGAAAACTGCGGCACCACTGACCTGCCGGCACCCGCGATGATCACTCTGCCCTGGACCAGCGCCGAAGCCCCCGAGGCGCTTGAATCTATGCGTGTACAGTTCAGTTCGCCGCTTGTGGTCAACGACAACTACGACCTGGGCCGTTATGGCAGTCTGACATTGGGTGGCGGGCGCCACTTCATCCCTACCAACGTGGCCGAGCCTGGAGCCGATGCAGCCATCGTCGCTGAACTGAATGCACTGGACCGGATCATTCTGGACGACGCCAGCAATCGCCAGAACCCATCCGTCGTGCCCTATCCCACACCGCAGCTAAGCGCCAGCCAGAGCGTGCGCGCCGGTGATACCGTACAAGACCTGGTTGGGGTTCTGGACTACCGCTTCTCGGAGTGGCGCCTGCAACCAACCGCCAGCCCGTCGTTCAGCCAAACAAATCCACGCACCACCGAGCCTCAGCTTGAGGATCGGGGCAACCTGGTGGTGGCCTCTTTTAATGTGCTGAACTTCTTCAACGGTGATGGCCTGGGCGGCGGATTCCCGACATCCCGTGGTGCAGACACCGCAGAAGAACTCGATCGCCAGAGCCAGAAACTGGCCAGCGCTCTGTCCGCACTGAACGCGGATGTGATCGGCCTGATGGAAATCGAGAACGACGGTTATGGAGAATACAGCGCCATTGCCGAACTGGCCGGCGCCCTTGGCTCCGAGTGGCAGTGGGTGGACCCAGGCCTCGCCCAGTTGGGCAGTGACGAAATCACCGTTGGCTTTCTCTATCGTTCCGATCGGGTAGCAACGGTGGGCAATGCCGCAACCCTGAGCGCAGCCCCCTTTGATGATTTGAACCGCCAGCCCCTGGCCCAGACTTTCCGCCTGAAGGATGCAGACGATGGCGTAACCATTGCCGTTAACCACTTCAAATCCAAGGGTTGCGGCAGTGCCGAAGGCACCAACGCTGACCAGAACGATGGCCAAGGGTGCTGGAACCCCTCGCGTACCCTGGCCGCCCAGGCACTCTCGGCCTGGCTGGCCAACGATGCCACCGGCACCGGTGAAACCGATGTTCTGATCATCGGAGACCTCAACAGCTATGCGAAGGAAGACCCGATCACCACACTGACGGCGGCCGGTTACACCGATCTGGTGGCCACGCATCAAGGCGAACAGGCCTACTCCTATGTGTTCTATGGCCAGGCAGGATACCTGGACCACGGGCTGGCCAACGCATCACTGGCCACCAAAGTAAAAGCCGCCACCATCTGGCCCATCAACGCTGACGAACCCCGTGCCCTGGATTACAACACCGAGTACAAAACGCCGGAACAGCAAGCCAGCTTCTACGCACCTGATGCCTACCGTGCCTCTGACCACGACCCGGTGTTGGTCGCCCTGGAACTGACCACCCGCACAGCGGCCGATCGTGCCGATCTGAACGGCGATGGCCGCGTTAACGGCCGTGACCTGTCCCGCCTGTTGCTCGCCCTCATCTTCGGAAAGGCCACAGCGCCCGATTACGACATCAATGGCGACGGTCACATCAACCACAACGATCTGACCGCTCTGATCCGCGTACTCACACGTCATTAATCAAAAGGAACAAACAATTATGTTTTATAAAGGACTATGGCTGGCCATTCCGCTCATTGCCCTGACTGGTTGCAACAGCGATGACGACAAGGCTCCCGCACCGGATGCAGAGGCATTCACCGTTAACATCCTGCACATCAACGACCATCACTCCCACCTGGAAGCGGGGACACAAACCCTGGATATCGCCGGTCAGGAGACCGAGTTCGTTACCGGTGGTTTCCCGCGGGTGATTGCCAGGATAAACGAGCGATCGGCGGAGCTGGATAACGTTCTCAAACTGCATGCCGGCGACGCAATCACCGGCACCCTCTACTTCACCTCCTTCGAGGGTGAAGCCGACGCCGAGCTGATGAACCAGGTCTGCTTTGACGCCTTCGCCCTCGGCAACCACGAGTTCGATCGCGGCGACGACGGGCTGGTTCAGTTCCTCGATTTTCTTGCCGCTGGCAGCTGCAACACACCGGTTCTGGCCGCCAACGTGAAACCGCAAATCGGCACGGCCCTGGCGCCGGTCGGTGAGCAGGATTACATCCAGCCATACACCATCAAGGAAATTGCGGGTCAGCAGGTGGCCATCGTCGGTATCGATATCGCCAACAAGACCCGGAACAGTTCCAGCCCCCTGGCGACGACCCAGTTCCTGGATGAGGCTGAAACAGCTCAGGCCATGATTGATGAGCTGACAGCAGAAGGTATCGACAAGATCATCCTGTTGACGCACTACCAGTATGCGAACGACCTGGTACTGGCCGAAAACCTGTCCGGCGTGGACGTGATCATTGGCGGCGATTCCCACTCGCTGCTCGGTGATTTCGAGGCTTACGGCCTGAGTTCGTCCGGCCCCTATCCCACCGAGGTGACCAACGCCGATGGCGACAAGGTGTGCGTTGCACAGGCCTGGCAATATTCCCGGGTTCTTGGCGAACTGAGCGTGACCTGGGATGAAAACGGCACCGTCACCGATTGCTCGGGCACCCCGCACCTGTTGCTGGGCGACACCATTGTTCGGGATGATGGCACCAAGGACGGCTACAGGCCCACCGGCGAGGAACTCACGGCCATTCAAGCGGCGGTTGATGCGGATCCACAGCTGAGCCTTGTTACAGAGGACTCAGCCGCAAGCGAGGTTCTGGCAAAATACACCGACCAACTCGACAGCTTCCGTAATCAGGTGATCGGCACCGCAACAGACGATCTTTGCCTGGCGCGAATTCCAGGCAAGGCCTACGGCGATGATACCTGCACTAACGAAGATCCGGTTCGTGGCGGGGACATCCCTAACCTGGTCGCCCAGGCGTTCCTGTTCCAGAGCAAGAACGCCGACGTATCCATTCAGAACGCCGGTGGTGTGCGCACCGACATCAAAGCCGGAGACATCACCATCGGTGACGCCTACACCCTGCTGCCCTTCGCCAACACCCTGACCGACCTGACCATGACCGGCGTCGAAATTCGCCAGGTGTTGAACGAAGCGGTGGATTACGCCCATGTGGAGGGCGGCTCAAGCGGCGCCTACCCCTATGCCGCCGGTTTGCGCTGGACCGTGGATATGACCCGCCCGTCCGGTGAGCGCCTGTTCGGTATCGAGGTGCTGCCGCGCGGAGAAACCAGCTGGCGTGACCTGGCAGAAGAAGAAACCCTTAACGTGGTCACCAACAGTTTCACCGCTGCTGGCCGCGACGGCTACGTGACCTTCGGAACCGTCAGCAACGATGGCCGTGCCACGGACACCTTCCTCGACTACGCCCAGTCTTTTGTCGACTACGTGAAAGAAAAGGGAACGCTCAGCAAGCCATCGCTGAACGAATACTCCACTCAATCCTACACAGCAGCTCCCGGCCAGTGACCCCGAAGGAGAGTCCGGCCTGGCCGGGCTCTCCTGACCCCGTACAAGCCCCACCTTGAAGAAACACCACCGAGCCATCATTGTTAACGGTTAAATACCGATGTTTCTTGCAAGAACTGGAGCCCCATGTCCATCACACCCGAATTTTCCCTCCTCGAACTGGCCTCCGTGCGCGAAGGCGACTCCGTCTCTACCACGCTGGCGAACAGTGTGAGCTATGCCCAGCATGCCGAGAAACTCGGTTTCAAACGCTTCTGGCTGGCGGAACATCACAACATGGAAGGCATCACCAGCTCGGCGACCTCGGTACTGGTAGGCCATATAGCCGGCAAGACCGAGAGCATCCGCGTCGGTTCAGGTGGCGTGATGCTGCCCAACCACCCGCCCCTGGTGATTGCCGAACAGTTCGGCACCCTGGAATGCCTGTACCCGGGCCGCATTGACCTGGGCCTTGGCCGGGCGCCGGGTACCGACCAGATTACCGCCCGGGCGCTGCGCCGGGAAGGCCTGGGCGCGGAACAGTTCCCCGAGGATGTCGCCCGCCTGCAAACCCTCCTCGGGCCGCTGCAGCCGGGCCAGCCGGTAAAGGCCATTCCCGGCGCCGGCACCAACGTGCCGATCTGGCTGCTTGGCTCCAGCCTGTACAGTGCCCAGCTTGCCGCCATGCGCGGGCTGCCCTACGCCTTTGCCGGCCACTTTGCGCCGCGCCTGTATCGCGAAGCGCTCAGGGTTTATCGGGATAATTTCCAGCCTTCCGAGCAGCTGCAGCAACCTTACGCCATGCTGGCCATTCCGGCGGTGCCGGCGGAGTCCATGGAAGAGGCCAGATTCCTGAGCACCACCAGCTACCAGCGTATTCTGTCGCTGTTCCGTGGCCAGCCCCTGTGGATGAAACCGCCGGTGGATTCCATGGATGGCCTGTGGAATGCGGCGGAAGAGGCCGGGGTTAAGGATTTTCTGGGTTTGCAGATCACCGGTAATACAGACGACCTGAAACAACAACTTGAGGAGTTGCTGTCGGATATCCAGGTGGACGAGCTGATGTTCACTGTTGATATCTACGAGCCGGCCAAGCGCCGCCAGGCCCTCGACATTCTGGCCCAAACCCGAACCTCGACAGACTGATTTAGCACAGGAACCGATTATGTCCGAGCAACCGTTTTTTGTGTTTCTGTCCCATGGCCTGGAAAGCGGCCCGGGTAGTACCAAAATTCAGGCCCTGAAAACCGTCGCCGAAGAATTTGACGGCGTGCGCGCTGAAGCCATCGACCACCGCAGCAGCAAAGACCCCGCCACCCGGCTGGAGCAGATGCGCGCGGCCATGGAAAACGCCGGCGCCGTGCCAGGGCACACAATTCTGGCCGGCTCCAGCATGGGCGGCTGGGTGTGCGCGCAGACCAGCGCCATCACCCCGGTACTGGGCTGCTTCCTGCTGGCACCGGCATTGGCCTTACCCGACTACCCGCAAAGTCGCCCCCGCATCCAGGCTCAACACACCCAGATCATTCACGGCTGGGATGACGATGTGGTGCCCGTCATGCCCGTTATCGAACTGGCTCGACAACAGAACCTGCCAACGCTGTTGTTGCCCGACAATCACCGGCTGGAACACAGCGTACCCAGGGTAGTCGAAGCGTTCCGGGCGTTTCTCATTAGCTGCGGATTGACGCTGCGCAAACCGTAACGGTCGCCCTCCGAAATGGCGGCCAGAGTGGCCGCCATTTGTCCCCTTACTCCCCGCCAGAAAACGAATAAATCGAAAATTCATGCACTTGCGATACCGCAAAACCTGTCGCCAGCCTTTCCTGATTTTAGTCATTTCCTTGCGAAAACCGCTTTGTTTTGCCAGTCTTTAATAAGGTAACAAGGGATTAACTTAAAAAAACGAGCGGAGACAACGCAATGAGCAGCACAAGCAAATTCAGGAAACTGGCGGGTATTTCAGCACTGGCGTTTGCCGGTCTGACGGCAGCAAACGCCGTGAATGCCGCCAACTGGCGCTACGCCCACGAAGAATACGAGGGTGATGTTCAAGACGTTTACGCCTACAAATTCAAAGAATACATCGAAGAAAATTCCGACCACACCCTGCAGGTTTTCCGTTTTGGTGAGCTGGGTGAGTCTGACGACATCATGGAGCAGACCCAGGCCGGCATTCTCAATTTTGTTAACCAGTCCCCCGGCTTCACGGGCGCTCTGATTCCCGAAGCCCAGATTTTCTTCATTCCTTACCTGATGCCAACCGACATGGACACGGTGATCAAATTCTTCCGTGAGTCCAAGGCGATCAACGAAGACTTCCCGGAGCTTTATTCCGAGCAGGGACTGGAACTTCTGAAGATGTACCCGGAAGGGGAAATGGTGGTCACGGTTGACGAGCCAGTCACCTCACCGGAAGAGTTCAACAACAAGAAAATTCGGGTTATGACCAACCCGCTGTTGTCTGAAACCTATTCAGCCTTCGGTGCGACGCCAACCCCGCTGCCCTGGGGTGAAGTCTACGGCGCCCTGCAGACCAACATGATCCAGGGTCAGGAAAACCCCATTTTCTGGATCGAGTCCGGCGGTCTTTACGAAGTCTCCCCGAACCTGGTGTTCACCGGCCACGGCTGGTTTACCACCGCAATGATGGCCAACCAGAACTTCTACAACGGTCTGTCTGACGAAGACAAAAAACTGGTTCAGGACGCAGCAGACTTCGCGTTTGAGGAAATCATCGAGCACATTGACGGCCTTGCAGACGAAGCGCTGGAGAAGATCACCTCCGCCAGCGACGAAGTGACCGTTACCCGTCTCAACGATGAACAGATCGAAGCCTTCCGTGCCCGTGCACCGCAGGTTGAAAAGAAATTCATCGACATGACCGGCGAGCGTGGCAAAAAACTGCTGGAGCAATTCCAGGCTGACCTCGAGGCTGTTCAGGGCGAATAAAACGGCAGGATTCAAAGGGTGGCCCTGGCCACCCTTTGTTGTCCGGCCCTGGTTCAACCCCGCCCCGCCGGGGACTTTGCCGGCCGGGAGCGACCTGTTGTGGAGCACACCCCATGTCTGAACAACCTCAAGAGGCTGTTGAAGACGATACCGGTTCCTACGAATCCGGTTTGCCCGGATTTCTGGGCACTATTGACGAGTGGATAGCGAAAACCGAAGCAGTGATGCTCGCTGCCGGCGTTATCCTGATGGCACTCAACACCTGCATCAACGTGATCAGTCGTTTCATTTTCGGAGAAGGGCTGTTTTTCTCCGGAGAGATCAATCGAATCCTGATCATTCTCATCACCTTTGCCGGCATTGGCTACGCCGCCCGACATGGCCGCCATATCCGCATGTCTGCGATCTATGATGCCCTGCCCTCCAAAGGCCGCAAGGTGCTGATGGTTTTCATCGCCCTGTTCACCGCCGTGGTGATGTTTTTCCTGTGCTATCACTCCTATCTCTATATCGAAACTCTGCAAGGCCGCGGCCGTATTCTGCCGGCTCTGGGCCTGCCTATCTGGTGGATATACATATGGGCCCCCGTGGGCTTTGCCATTACCGGCATTCAGTATCTTCTCACTGCCTATAAAAACGTCACCAGCAAAGACGTCTATCTGTCCACCGGTGTGGTCGATGGTTATGCCGATACCGAATCGGAAGTCTGAAGCAGCATTAACCCCATAGGTTGAGGACCAACACACTATGGCAATTCTAATGATGATCATCATGATCGGGCTGCTGCTACTGGGCTTTCCGATGATGATTCCGCTAACCACCGCAGCGGTGGTTGGCTTTGTAATGATGTTTGACGGCTTCGGCCAGATGGGCACATTCATCCAGCAGATGATGGGTGGCATCCGGCCGGCGTCGTTGATCGCGGTACCCATGTTCATTCTGGCTGCCGATATCATGACCCGGGGCCAGTCCGCTGACCGACTGATCAATATGGTCATGTCGTTCATCGGCCACGTCAAAGGCGGCCTGGCCATCAGTACCGCCACCTCCTGCACCCTGTTCGGTGCGGTCTCCGGTTCTACCCAGGCAACGGTGGTCGCGGTGGGTTCACCCCTGCGACCGAAGATGCTCAAGGCAGGCTACTCCGACTCCTTTACCCTCGCGCTGATTATCAACGCCAGTGACATTGCCTTTCTGATCCCCCCCAGTATCGGCATGATCATTTACGGGGTTATCTCCGAAACTTCGATTGCGGAGCTGTTCATTGCCGGTATAGGCCCCGGCATCCTCATCCTGTTCATGTTCTCGGTCTACTGCCTGATTTACGCCTACCGCAATAACGTGCCTACGGAAGAGAAAGCCAGCTGGAAGGAGCGTGCACTCTCCGTTCGCGACGCGTCCTGGCCACTGATGTTCCCCGTCATCATCGTCGGCGGTATCTATGGCGGCATCTTCAGCCCGACCGAAGCGGCGGCGGTCTGCGTGCTGTACGCGTTCCTGCTGGAATTCGTCATTTTCCGTTCCCTGAAGCTCAACGACATCTACCGGATCGCCAAATCCACCGGTCTGATTACTGCGGTCGTGTTCATTCTGGTGGCGGTCGGCAACGGCTTTTCCTGGATCATCTCGTTTGCGCAGATACCTCAGGCAATTCTGGAGTCTGTGGGTGTGAACGACGCCGGTCCGGTGGGCGTACTGATCGCAATCTGTGTCGCCTTCTTCATTGCCTGTATGTTTGTCGATCCGATTGTGGTGATCCTGGTGCTCACCCCGATCTTCGCCCCGGCCATTCAGGCCACCGGCCTGGACCCCGTGCTGGTGGGTGTACTGATTACCCTGCAGGTGGCGATCGGCTCAGCGACACCGCCCTTTGGCTGCGACATATTCACGGCCATCGCCATTTTCAAACGGCCCTATCTGGAGGTGATTCGCGGCACTCCCCCGTTCATTATCATGCTGGTGGCCGCCGCCGGGCTGATCATCGCCTTCCCGGAAATTGCGTTGTTCCTGAGGGATCTGGCCTACAGGGATTGAGCCGGATTCCCGGTTAATAACAGGAGACTGCTATGTTCAAACGGATTCTGGCGGCCGTCGATGGTTCCAAGACTTCGCTGAAGGCACTGGATAAGGCGATCGAGCTGCAAAGACTGATTCCGGACGCCGAGATTTTTATCATCTGCGTGTACAAACACCACAGCCTGTTCGAGGCCTCCCTGTCGATCGGGCGGCCCGACGACATGGATATTCCGGACAAGGTGTTATCGGAATACGCCAAAGGCGTGGTGAATCACGCCAAGGACTTTGCCAAAGAACACGGCGCCACCAAAGTGCGCGGTTTTGTCAAAGCCGGCCGGCCATCCAAAGTGATTGTAAAGTTTGCCCAGGAGAAGGAAGCCGACCTGATTGTGGTGGGCACCAAGGGCACCAACAGCGACAAAGACGGCATGTTCCTCGGCAGTGTGTCGCACCGGGTAGCCTCCCAGGCCAAGTGCCCGGTACTGGTGGTCTGATAGCCACCTCCGCAGTGACATAAAGGCCGGACAGCAAAATTTTTGCTGTCCGGCAATCACGGATATCCGCAGTCTGCTCACAATTTCACCGTGCTAGACTTCCCCGCGACGAGATTAACTTTCATTTACAAATCACAAGGCGCTAGTCGATGACCGCGATTGTCGATTTCCTGAACTCGATTCTCTGGGGCTATGTCCTGATCTACGGCCTGCTCGCCGTGGGCATCTTCTTCACGATCCGCCTGGGTTTTCTCCAGTTCGTCAATTTCGGAGAAATGATTCGTGCCATCCGCGGCTCCCGGGAAAGCGATGTCCATGGCATATCGCCGTTCCAGGCGCTGTGTACCAGCCTGGCTTCCCGCGTTGGCACCGGTAACCTGGCCGGCGTGGCCGTGGCGCTCTACCTGGGCGGTGCAGGCGCCATCTTCTGGATGTGGATGGTTGCCCTCGTGGGTATGGCAACCGGGTATGCAGAAAGCACCCTGGCCCAGCTGTACAAGGTTCGGGACGGAAAAGGCCAGTACCGGGGCGGCCCGGCAGTCTATATTGCCAAGGGACTGAAGGCGCCCTGGGCCGCTGCCATCTTTGCCGTGTGCCTGATCATTTCCTTCGGGCTGGTCTTCAATGCGGTACAGGCTAACTCCATTGCTGACGCCATGGAAGGTGCCTTCGGCGCTCCCAAGTTGGGCGTTGGCATTGTGATTGCGGTGCTGGCAGGTGTGGTTATTTTCGGCGGATTGCGTGTCATCGTCCGCTTTGCCGAGTTTGTCGTCCCGTTTATGGCCGGCGCCTATGTG
>DATGQY010000160.1:0-5071 GCA_035303925.1 Marinobacter sp.
TGAGCGAGGCGAATCCTATACGGTGGTTGCGGCAGGTGCCCTGAACAAGCTGGCGGAAACACGCCTGATCGTGCTTGAAGATGAGCGCAAGTTTAACTCTGACACCGAAGGCAAGGTGCGCCTGGTTCATGCGTCTTCAGCAGCTGCGGCCGATCCCGTCGATATCTATGTGGTTGCCGCGGGCGCCACGGTAAGTGGCGAGCCTGCTTTCGCAGATGTGGCGTTTGGCCAGAATACCGGTTATGTGAGCTTGCCGGCTGCAACTTATGATGCGGTGATTGCTGTTGATGGCACAACTGCTCCGGCGGTGCCAAATACCAGTGGGCTGGCGGTGGGTGCTGGTGATCTTTTCACCGGCATTGCGATCGGAGATACCAATGGCCTTGATGCAATTGTGCTGGATGATCGCCGATAAACGATGACAGACTAAACAAAACAACCCCGGCCATGGCCGGGGTTGTTTTTATTGTACGGAGGAGTTCGCGGGCCCGGATTGGGACAGCGATGTCCCCACCGGTGGCCGGAAGTGCAAGGAATGCAGTACCCGGTCCAGCACGGCGCCGCCGTTCCAGGCCGGATCGTTGTTGACCATGCCGACGACCGCCCAGGTGGTGTTGTTGTCATCCCGGGCGAAGCCGGCAATCGAGCGAACATTTTCCAGGTAGCCGGTTTTGATTCGACCCTCACCTTCCATGCCGGTATTCCTTAGTCGCCGGGCCATGGTACCGTCCATCGCAATGATGGGCATGGACGCCATCAGATCAGACGCATAGGGACTGTTCCAGGCGTGCTGCAGAATCTGTGCACCCTGCCGCGCGGTAATACGGCCATGGCGGGTGAGCCCTGCACCGTTATCGATTACCATGCCTGCGGTATTTACGCCTTTGCCTTCGAGCCATTCATAGATTGCCCGGATACCGGCAACGCGATCGTCCTGTTCATCTTCGTTGCGTAATTCTGCTCCGATGGTCAGCAGCATCTGCCGGGCCATCACATTGCTGCTCCACTTGTTGATGTCTCGCACCATGGTCACCAGATCGGGTGATGTCGTGCGCATGACCAGGCGGGCGCTTTCAGGAGCCGCTTCAAGCCGGTCGCCACCGCTGACGATGATGCCCAGTTCGGACAGTACCGACCGTATGGTTGACGCAGAATACCGCTCGTGCGGAAGCAGCGACAGATAACTGGTTGTGCGACAACCCTGAGGCAGCTCACCGGTGACGCGCACAGTTACCCGCTGGTCATCATGAAAGACTGGCTGCCAGGTAAACTGCCGGCGTGAAGGGCAGGGCCCCTCGGGCACAGCGGTCACCCGGTTGTCGATGGTGATCTCACTCAGGTTGGGCGTCGTCCAGGCCTGCGTGCCGCGTTCGTCGGCACGAACCTGGAAGTGCAGCAGGTTCAGGTTGGTCAGGTAACCGGAGGGCTCCACCAGGAACGGCGCGTAAGGGTTGTTGCCATTGTCTTCAAAGATCGGAAAGCCACCATCGACTCTGAAATGGCTGCCGTCGAGTACAAGATCACCCTCAATGCGATTGATGCCCATATCGCGAAGTTCGCGCAGGGTGCTCCAGAGCCGCTCGTGGGTCAGCTTCGGGTCGCCACCGAAACGAACGTAGAGATTGCCTTTCAGCGTATCGCCGATCATCTGGCCGTCGGTCAGAAAATCCGTGTTCCAGTGATGCGTAGGGCCAAGCAACTCAAGCGCTGCGTAGGTGGTGACCAGCTTCATGATGGAGCCTGGGCTCATCAGTTGGTCAGCGTTCACATACTGTTCGATGCCCGGACCATTGAGGGGGACGGCTGCAACGCTCAAAGCGTCATCTTTGTTCAGGGATTTTGCAGCGTAATCGCGAATTTCAGACGCCCAAAGCCTGGAGTTGGAAAAGGCTTTGGTAGAAGTGCTGTTGTCTTGCGCCACAGCGGGATTGGCCAGGGTGCTCAGCATAGCCACGGCCACAACTAATTGTTTTGGCGCAGAAAGAAAACGTTGCGGACAAATCATAGCCCGTGAACCCTGCAGCAGCATGCCGTGAACCCGTTATTGGTATCTCTTCCTACAATAGCTCATCCTGTGAGTTTGTACTATGCAGAAAAGTGATACATGACGTTAAAAAGTGACGTTAGGTGCATTGTTTCTGTTGAACTTTTGTGACATTGGGTGAGTGCCTTTCAGAATCATAGAGTTACCGTGACTTTAATCAGGCGGCACGCAGGCCAATAGCCAGAAAGACATTTGTGGGACAATGTCGCTAACACTCATCAACAAAGGGAACTCATCATGTTCCGAGCCCTCAGGCACCAGATCAATGTGCTCGAATCTGTGGCTACATCTTCATTTGCAGTCTGGCGCGGATGCGTTGTGGTCAAGCCAGTACCCCAGCCGGAAAAACCGATCATCCTGTACGACATAGAAGCCTGCCCCTATTGCCGTAAGGTACGTGAAGCCCTGACAGCCCTTCATCTGGATGTGGAAATAAGACCCTGCCCGAAAGGTGGCCGTATGTTCCGGGATCAGGCGGAGGCTTTGGGAGGCAAAAAGCAGTTTCCCTTGCTGGCCGATCAGAATACCGATCAGGTGATCTATGAATCGGACGCGATAGTGGAGTACCTGTTCCGCCAATACGGCAACCGGCCGGTGCCCGGATACTACCAGGGAAAATCCTGGCAAACGGCGCTCGGTGCAGCCGGTTCTGCGGCCAGTGAGCTGCGGGGTATGCGCGCTCAACCGGCGAAGCGTCCTGCGCAGGCATTGCACCTGTGGAGCTTTGAGGGCAGCCCGTTCTCACGTCTGGTGCGTGAAAAACTGTGCGAATTTGAACTCCCGTACACCTTGCACAACCTGGGTAAGGAGCACTGGACGGAAATCGGGCCAGCGGTTCAGCGGATCAAGCCTGGCCCCTATCGGCCAAAGCCGGGTGGTAAGCGCGATGCGTTCTTTCAGGAGCACGGGCGGGTTCAGGTACCGTATCTGGAAGACCCCAATACCGGTGTAAAGCTGTTTGAGTCCGGCCGGATACTGGCGTACCTCGACAAAGAATATGCGATGTAAGCCTGCTAACGTTGCCGGCCGGGGTGGTTTTCCCGCTCCGAGCCGGTATCATCGGCCCGGTTAACCAGCCAGCCGATTTCGGGGAGAGTGGGATGTATACCGGTCAGTGCCTGTGTGGCGCAATCAAGTTCGAATACGATGGCGCCCTGGGCCCTATTTCGCTGTGCCATTGCAGCCAGTGCCGGCGGGCCCATGGCAGCGCCTTCTCAGCGAGTGCACCCGTTCAGAAAGTGCGATTTCGCTATGTGTCCGGTGCCGACAAGGTAATGGAATTTGAGTCCCGTCCCGGTAAATACCGTGCCTTTTGCAGCGGCTGTGGTAGCCAGTTGTACAGTCGGTTGGATGCCATCTCCGGCATTCTTCGTCTGCGGATCGGGGTGATTAACGAACCGATCGGCACAAAGCCGGCCCGGCATATCTACGTGGGCTCAAAAGCAGACTGGTTCGACATTACCGACGAACTCCCCCAGTTCGAGAAAACCGAAAGAACCAACGACCCGCACTGAGTACTCACTTCGCCGGAACCATGCGGTAGACCTTGCCCTTTGGTGAATCTGTCAGCAACCAGAGGGCGCCATCCGGGCCCATGCGCACGTCGCGAATGCGCTCTCCCAGGTCGGTCAGCAGATCTTCTTCGCGTATCACCTTTTCCCCATCAAGCGTCAATCGCACCAGTTTGCGCATTTTCAGGGCACCGACAAACAGGTCACCTTGCCATTCCGGAAACAGGTCTCCCGTGTAAAACGCCATGCCGGAGGGCGCAATAGAGGGGTCCCAGTAGTGCAGGGGATCGGCGACGCCGGCCATGGTGGATTTACTGGAAATGGGCAGGCCAGAATAGTCGATGCCGTAGGTGACCTTGGGCCAGCCGTAGTCATTTTCGGCCCGGATAATGTTGATTTCATCGCCACCACGGGGACCGTGCTCGTGGCTCCAGACTTCTCCGGTTTCCGGGTGCAGGGTCATGCCCTGAATATTCCGGTTGCCGTAGGTGAAGAAGGTGTCGTTGAAACCTGGCTCCTCAACGAAAGGGTTGCCGGAGGCGGCGTCCCCGTTGATGGTAATCCGATGCACGCCACCGGCATCGTCGCCGGTGTCCTGGGCCCGGTCCATCTCGCCGCGATCACCCACAGAAATGTGCAGATGGCCATCTCGACCGAACACCATCCGGCCGGCAAAGTGCCGCGTGGTGTTGCCTCTGGGTAGGGCTTCGAAGATGACGGCTAAGTCGCTCAGGGTTTTGCCGTCGAACTGTGCTTTCGCCACACGGGTCGTCATGCCATCTCGGTTGCGATGGGCGTAGCTCAGGTACAGCGTGTTGTTGGTTTCAAAATCTGGATGCAGTAGCACGTCCAGCAGGCCGCCCTGGCCCGCAGCTACCAGGTCCGGGACACCGGCAATCGGCTCCTTCTCCAGTTTCCCGCCGCGAATTATTCGAAGCCTGCCCGCTCTTTCCGTCACCAACTGTGAGCCATCCGGCAGGAAGGCGAGGCTCCATGGGTGCTCCAGGCCTTCTGCTATGGTTTCGAGCTGTACGTTCCCGATGTCGGAATCAAAGGGCTGTGTGTCGTTTGCGCCGACTGTGGCAGCAACAAAACCCAAGGCCAGAGTCAGTAGTGTGTGATTAAGCATGAAAACCTCCTCAGGCTCCCTTCCAGATCGTGACTTCGTTTTAACCATAGCATCTTGCTGTTTTCTGTTCCGGGTTGGCACTCCTTGGGGTGCGCCAGATAAAGTTTTCTAACGGTGTTTTAAATTAGAATGATTCGCATTAAGATAAGTCGAGAATGATAAACCTGAGCCCTCTAAACCACGGAGCTGTTTGATGTACCGAAATCCGGAACCCCGCTTTCGCCGAAAGGCACTGATCACTGCGATAGTTTGCGCCAGCTTGTCCGGCATGGCCGCCGCGCAGGAGAACGAACCCACGGCATTGGATGCATTAGACGTGACAGCGCCCCGGAGCCAGGTTACTTCCGAGTCGACGGGCAGTTACATCAGCGGCACAACAACGTCTTC
>DATGQY010000161.1:0-7313 GCA_035303925.1 Marinobacter sp.
CTCTTTACCGGTGCCGCTCTCACCGTTGATCAATACGGTGATGTTGGAGTTTGAAAGCCGGCCGATGGCGCGGAAAACTTCCTGCATGGCCGGCGCTTCGCCAATGATCTCTGTGTTCTTCTGTACCGACTCTATCTGCGGCTCGGCGGTGGCCCGTTGTTCGTGGCTATGAGCCACGGCGCGCTTGACCAGAGCCACTGCCTCGTCCACATCAAACGGCTTGGGCAGGTATTCAAAGGCGCCGGTCTGGTAGCTGGTGACGGCGCTGTCCAGGTCAGAGTGGGCGGTCATGATGATGACGGGCACATCCTGATGCAAGGCGACGATGCGTGACAGCAGAGTAATGCCGTCAACGCCCGGCATACGAATGTCGCTGACGATGGCGTCAGGCCGTTCATGGTCGAGGCGGGCAAGAATGCCGTCACCGCTTTCAAACACGCGCGGCTCCATGCCAGCCTGGCTTAACGCGCGTTCGAGTACCCAGCGGATACTTTTGTCGTCGTCAATTATCCAGACATTTCCCGGTTGGTTCATTTAGTATCCTCCAGAGGCAGGAAAATGATGAAATCGGTTCTTCCTGCTTCACTCTCGCATTCCACCAGGCCGCGGTGCTGGCCGATGATGCTTTGGGTGATAGACAGCCCCAGACCCGTTCCCGAGGCCCGGCCACTGATCATGGGGTAAAAGATGTTCTGCAGCAGGTCTGCCGGTATGCCAGGCCCGTTATCGATGATGTCGATGCGGCACACCAGGCGGTGACGTCGATGACCAATGGTGAACTGGCGCAGCGCACGAGTTCGGAAGGTAATGGTTGGTGTCGTATGGAGATCCGGCGTGCTGTCGTTTTCAAAGGCGGCTTCCATGGCGTTGCGAGCAATGTTCAGAACAGCCTGAATAAGCTGTTCTTTATCGCCCCGAAATTCAGGAATGCTGGGGTCATAGTCTCGCTTCAGGTGTACCTTGCCCCGGCTTTCGGCTTCAATCAGGGTGCGAACCCGTTCCAGCACTTCGTGGATGTTGGTGGGGGCCATCTGCAGGGCCTTGTTGGGGCCGAGCATGCGGTCGACCAGGCTGCGCAGGCGGTCGGCCTCGTCAATGATGACCCGGGTGTATTCCCGCTGGCCTTCGTCACCCAGTTCGCGGTCGAGCAACTGCGCGGCACCGCGAATGCCACCGAGTGGATTCTTGATTTCATGAGCCATGCCCCGTACCAGGATACGAGTGGTTTCCTGCTGGGAAATGATGTCCTCTTCCCGGCTGATCCTTAGCTGGCGGTCTCTGGGTTGTAGTTCGATCAGTAGTTCGGTTGGGTCCAGGGAAATGGGTGTGACCGAATAATCCACGATCAGCCTGGAGCCCGTCAGCAGTGCAAACTCGGCCTCGCGCCGGGTGTAGGATTGTCCATTCCTCGCTGCTGCGTGGAGGGTTTCCAGTGCGTCAACGGAGTCAATCAATACCTCATTGAGGGGGACACCCTGGGTACGGGTAAGGCTGGTTTCGAACAAGTTCTCGGCAGCGGGATTGAGGTAGCGAATGGTCAGGTCATCCCCCAGTACCAGCACGGCCGTTGTCAGGCTGTCCAGAATGCTCTTGTAGCCGGTTTCCAGAGTGGTGGATGGTTGAAACGACATGCTAGGTTCCCGTTGAACGCTCATGGTTGTTACCCCGGTTTTGCAAAAAGCGAACCAGTTTTGCCCCGAAGCGGCAAAAGGTGAGTGATTCTCGAGGGAATGGCCCCGGGCGGGGCCAGGCGGTGCTTTGAATTGATGCAGAAGACGGGGTTAAGGCAACAGGCAGCCCGGGGTTTGCCCTTTCGCTGCCCTCAGTATGGCTTTATCGTGGTGCGTGCGCACTCTTTTGGTGCAAAAAAGATTAATTGATTGCAGAGGGGCGGTGCACGGTGAAGCTGATGGGCTGGCCGGTTTTCACCTGAACACCGTTTTCATCGATGATGTGAACGGCCGCGCTGTGGGTGCCCCGATCAATGTTTGGCACGGTCACTGAGCCCGCTGCACTCTGGCCGACGGGCTGGCCATCCAGGGTGATTTCGTACTTGTGGCCACGCTTAAGACCGGGAGTGCTGCGAACCTCAAAGGTGACATCGCCACTACCGCTGTGGAATGCCTGTTCATCTTGTGGGTGAGCGAAAGAGACGCTCTCATACGCTGCACCTTCACGCTTCACTTCTTCCCGCAGCTTGCTGGTTTCGCGCACAGCCTCAGGTTTGGGTAGGGTGATGGTGGTCACCGGCTTTACCTTGACTTCCTCGCCACCTTCCATGGGCTCATCCGAGAAGGTGACATTGCCCTGTGCATCCACGTGGCGATAAACCTCTGCCCAGCTTGCTGAAGACGCCAGCAGAAATAATCCGGTTGCAAATGCGATGGGTGCTTTCATGGTCGTGGCCTGTTCTGAGTGACTGCTCTGATTATCAGTTGCGGGGAAAGGCTTTTCAACGGTGTGGAGCAACCCATTGGTTACATATCGTTAAGGGCTGCGGGTGGGTGCTGATTTTTGCGGAAACGCCCACAAAAAAAGCCCCGCACGAGGCGGGGCTTCTTCATTCACTCTAGCGCACCAAAATGGTGCAATCGATTAGCAGGAGTAGTACAGCTCGAACTCAACCGGGTGGGTGGTCATGTTGATACGCTCAACTTCGCCACGCTTCAGGTCAATGTAGCCGGCAATCATGTCTTCGGTGAACACGCCGCCACGGGTCAGGAACTCGTGGTCTTCCTTCAGGCAATCCAGCGCTTCAGACAGGGTCTCGGCAACCTTCGGAATGTTCAGGGCTTCTTCTTTCGGCAGATCGTACAGATCCTTGTCCATGGCATCGCCAGGGTGGATCTTGTTCTGGATGCCGTCCAGGCCAGCCATCATCAGGGCGGCGAAGGCCAGGTATGGGTTGGCTGCCGGATCAGGGAAGCGCACTTCAATACGACGTGCTTTCGGGCTGCTCACGTACGGAATACGGATAGAGGCAGAACGGTTGCGGGCAGAGTAAGCCAGCATCACCGGCGCTTCGTAACCGGGTACCAGTCGCTTGTAGCTGTTGGTGGCCGGGTTAGTGAAAGCGTTGATGGCCTTGGCGTGCTTGATGATGCCGCCAACGTAATACAGTGCCATTTCGCTCAGGCCTGCGTAGCTGTCGCCAGCGAACAGGTTCTTGCCGTCTTTGTTCAGGGACATGTGTACGTGCATGCCGGAGCCGTTGTCACCAACCACCGGCTTGGGCATAAAGGTCGCCGTTTTGCCGTAGGCGTGTGCCACGTTGTGTACGCAGTACTTGAGGATCTGAACTTCGTCAGCCTTCTTGGTCAGCGTGTTCGGGCCAACGCCGATTTCACACTGGCCAGCGGTGCCAACTTCGTGGTGGTGAACTTCGATAACCAGGCCCATGGACTCCATAGCGGCACACATCGCGCCCCGCAGGTCATGCAGGCTGTCGACCGGCGGAACCGGGAAGTAGCCGCCTTTAACGCCAGGGCGGTGACCAATGTTGTTGCGGTCGAAGTCTTCGCCGGATACCCAGGCAGCTTCTTCGGAGTGCAGGGAGTACATGGAGCCCTGCATGTCAGTCTTCCACTTCACGGAATCGAAGATGAAGAACTCGGGCTCCGGGCCGAACAGGGCGCCGTCGGCGATGCCGGTAGACTTCAGGTACTCTTCGGCACGACGGGCCACGGAGCGTGGGTCGCGCTCATAACCTTGCATGGTGGAGGGTTCCACGATGTCGCAGGTAATGTTGAGGGTGGTTTCTTCGGTGAACGGGTCCAGTACGGAGCTGCTGTCATCCGGCATCAGAATCATGTCGGATTCGTTGATGCCCTTCCAGCCGGAGATGGACGAACCGTCGAACATTTTGCCGTCGGTAAAGAAGTCTTCGTTCACTTCCGTGGCCGGCAGGGTGACGTGCTGCTCTTTACCGCGACTGTCGGTAAAACGCAGGTCAATCCACTTAACTTCGTGTTCTTTGATCAAATCAACTGTCTTGGACATGGTGCATGCTCCGTAAGTTATACGTGTTCGTTGTGCCGGATCGTTCAGTGTACTGAGGCCCGATCTGCTTGTAGGTGAGGGAAGCTTATCAGAAGCCGGTTGCCCTTACCTTTCAATTGCGGCTGCTGGTATCTAAGCAAGGGGCTTGCCAATTCTCCATCGTTGCGCCACAACAGCGCAGCAGCAACGCTTTGGGGCCATTCTGGCGCGCAGGCGGGAGATGCCTTGGTGCACTGCCGCACAATAATAGCGCACCATAAGAGTGCGTTACGCTTGCGAGTGCCTGATAACAGTGCATTGTGCGGTTGGTTACATATTAGGCACTAATCTTCATATTAACGCCATGGACTTTTCGATATACTGCGCCCCGCCAAATTCTGCAGGATACCCGTTGTGATTGATAAGCTTAGAAACGTTGCCATTATTGCCCACGTAGACCACGGTAAGACGACCCTGGTTGACCAGTTGTTGCGCCAGTCCGGAACTCTGGACCGTAAAGAGCTCGAAAGCGAGCGCGTTATGGACTCCAATGATCAGGAAAAAGAGCGTGGCATTACCATCCTGGCCAAAAACACCGCGCTTAAATGGAAAGACTACGATATCAACATCGTAGACACCCCTGGGCACGCGGACTTCGGTGGCGAAGTTGAGCGAGTCATGAGCATGGTAGACAGTGTGCTGCTGGTGGTCGATTCCATCGATGGCCCCATGCCGCAAACCCGCTTTGTAACACAGAAAGCGTTCGCAGCGGGCCTGCGCCCGATTGTTGTGGTTAACAAGATCGATCGCCCGGGTGCCCGCCCTGACTGGGTAGTGGATCAGGTGTTTGATCTGTTTGATAACCTGGGTGCCACGGACGAGCAGCTGGACTTCCCGATTGTTTACGCCAGCGCCCTGAACGGTATTGCTGGCCTTGAGCACGAAAACCTCCAGGACAATATGGATGCGGTTTTTCAGGCCATTGTGGATCACGTGCCTGCGCCTTCGGTTGATATGGACGGCCCATTCCAGATGCAGATTTCTCAGCTGGACTACAACAGCTTCCTGGGTGTTATCGGTATCGGTCGTATTGCCCGCGGTAAAGTGAAAACCAACACGCCGGTTGCGGCCATCGGCGCGGACGGCAAGAAGCGCAACGGTCGTATCCTCAAGATCATGGGACACTCGGGCCTGCAGCGTGTGGAAGTTGAAGAGGCCCAGGCGGGCGATATCGTCTGCGTCAGTGGTCTGGATCAGCTGTTCATCTCTGACACCCTCTGTGACCCCAGCAATGTGGAAGCACTGCCGCCGTTGACTGTAGACGAGCCGACCGTATCCATGACGTTCCAGGTCAATGATTCGCCGTTCGCCGGTAAAGAAGGCAAGTACGTCACCAGTCGCAACATCAAAGAGCGTCTGGAGAAGGAGCTTCTGCACAACGTGGCCTTGCGCGTTGAAGAAGGTGAGTCTGCTGACAAGTTTAAAGTGTCTGGCCGTGGCGAGCTGCACCTGTCGGTGCTGATCGAGAACATGCGTCGTGAGAACTTCGAGCTGGCCGTGGGCCGCCCGGTGGTGGTGATCAAGGAAGTCGACGGCGTCAAGCAAGAGCCGTACGAAAACGTGATCGTTGACATCGAAGAGCAGCATCAGGGCCCGATCATGGAGCAGATGGGTCTGCGCCGTGGCGACATGACCAACATGATCCCGGATGGCAAGGGCCGTATGCGCCTGGAATACACCATTCCAGCTCGCGGTCTGATCGGTTTCCGGAATACCTTCCTGACCATGACCTCCGGTACGGGCATCCTGACCTCTACATTCAGCCATTACGGCCCGATCAAGCTCGGTGACGTGACCAGTCGTCAGAACGGTGTCATTGTCTCCATGGCCACGGGCACGGCGCTGACCTATTCGCTGGAAACCCTGCAAAGCCGCGGCAAGCTGTTCCTCGATCCAGGTCAGGAGATCTACGAAGGCCAGCTGTGTGGTATCCACAGTCGCGATAACGACCTGGTGGTTAACCCGACCAAAGGTAAGAAGCTGGATAACATGCGCGCGTCCGGTAAGGACGAGGTGATTGCTCTGGTTCCGCCGATCAAGTTCACGCTTGAGCAGGCCCTTGAGTTCATCGATGACGACGAGTTGGTAGAAGTGACGCCCAAGTCGATCCGTCTGCGCAAGAAGCTGTTGACCGAAAACGAGCGTAAGCGCGCCGGTAAGAAGTAAAAAGACTGATTGGCCACGGGCAGCGCGGACGATCACGGATAGCTCAGGAAAAGCTCTGCCTTTTCGTCCGTGAAGGTTCGCGATGTTCGTGGCTGATTTAGTTCAGGTCCCTGGTATTTCAAGTTTCCTCAAGCTCGGCCGTGATTCTTTGCGGCAATCTCAGCTAGACTACCGTTACCTACGACACGGAGTCAGCCATGCTCAGCCTCTACCCTGAAATTCAGCCCTATGCCCGTCATCGTCTTTCGGTGGACGAACCTCATGAGTTGTACCTGGAAGAGTCCGGCAATCCCGATGGCGTGCCGGTCTTGGTGGTTCATGGTGGCCCCGGTGGTGGATGCGAAGATTACCATCGGCGATTTTTTGATGCTGAGCGGTTCCGGATCATATTGATGGATCAGCGGGGAGCTGGCCGCTCAACGCCGCTGGCAGAGCTTGAAGGGAACAGTACGAATAAACTCGTCGAGGATATGGAAACGATTCGTCAGTTTCTGGGTATCGACCGCTGGTTACTGTTTGGTGGCAGTTGGGGGTCTACGCTTAGCCTCGTCTACGCTCAGGCCCATCCTCAGCAGGTTATGGGTTTGGTGTTGCGGGGTATCTTTTTGTGTCGCCCTCGGGACATCCAGTGGTTCTATCAGGACGGCGCCAGCAGGGTGTTTCCGGATTACTGGCAGGATTTTCTGTCACCCATACCCGACACCGAGCGTGACGATATGGTGTCGGCCTACTATCGGCGCCTGACCAGCAGTAATGAGTTGGAGCAGATACAAGCCGCAAAGGCCTGGTCAGTGTGGGAAGGACGCTGCGCGACGCTGCATCCGAATCCGAGGGTTGTAGAGCACTTTGGTCACCCCCATGTCGCCATCGCATTGGCGCGTATTGAATGCCACTACTTTATGAACAGCTCGTTTCTGGAGCCGGACCAGATAGTCCGTAATGCCTTTAGGCTGACTGGCATACCGGGCATTATCGTTCATGGCCGCTACGATATGGTTTGCCCTCTGGATAACGCACTCGCGCTCAGCAAGGCATGGCCTGAGGCTGAACTGCAAATCATCCGCGATGCGGGTCACTCAGCCTCCGAGCCTGCAATCGTTGATGCACTG
>DATGQY010000162.1:0-6266 GCA_035303925.1 Marinobacter sp.
CTGTTTGTCGGCTACGGGCTCTATAACGGCTTTGGTGATCTGTTCCAGCAAGCCGCCGATGCTGACCTTATCGGCGCACTCACAACCAACTCCATCGAAGCACCAGCTTTCATTACCCAGACGCTGGTTGCCATGCTCGCAATTATCTGTTTGCCGCGGCAATTTCACGTCATGGTCGTTGAAAACACAGACCACCGGGACTTTGAAACCGCCCGATGGGCCATGCCAATTTACCTGGTCATTGCCAGCGCGTTTGTCATCCCCATCGCGGCCGCCGGACTGCTCTATGCTGACAGTCTCGGCAGCAACCCGGACATTGTCATCCTCCAGCTGCCGATCATGGCCGGCGAGCAATGGCTGGCGATTCTCGCGTTTCTGGGGGGCGGTTCCGCAGCTGCCGCCATGGTCATTGTGTGCTCCGTCGCCATTGCGACCATGGTGAGCAACGAGATCATCATGCCTGGGCTACTGCGATTTTTCCGGCCTGGCATGAACCGGCGTGCTGACCTGAGTTTTCTCCTGCTGACCATTCGTCGGGCAGCGATCTTCGTGGTCCTGCTCACGGCATACGGCTTCTATCGAATGGCCGGCGAAGACTATAGCCTGACCGCCTTTGGCTTACTGTCCTTTGCCGCCGCCGCCCAGTTTGGGCCTGCACTGGTCGGTGGCATCATCTGGCGTCGGGGTAATGCAACCGGTGCGACCTGGGGGCTTGGCCTCGGCTTCCTCGTCTGGTGCTACACCCTGCTTTTACCGGCCCTGGTATCAACAGGCTGGATCGGTGACACACTGATCAATCAAGGTTTGTTCGGCTGGGGCTGGACCCGCCCTACAGCCCTGTTCGGGTCGGAGCTTGACCAGATCACTCATGGCATTCTCTGGAGCCTCGGGGTCAATACCGCCGTCTATGTGCTGCTGTCCCTGGTTACCCGCCAGCGAATCCGGGAAAGAATCCAGATTGCCGCATTCTTCCAGGAAGCCCAGCCACGCACCGACAGTGCACAGCATCAAAGCTGGCAAGGTGAAGTGTTGACCTCTGACCTCCAGGCCCTGACTGACCGATTCATGGGCGAAGAGCGCTCGGAAAGCGTATTCCGCAACTACGAGCGTCGCAACGCCATTCGGCTGTATCCGCACAGGCCGGCATCTACTCACCTTATGAAGTACATTGAGCGGCAGCTGGCATCGGTGATTGGAGCCTCCACTGCGCGGGTCGTACTGGAATCCACGCTGACCGGCCGCGACATGCAGATTGAGGATGTGGTCAGCATTGTCGACGAAGCGTCTCAGGCGATGACCTTCAGCCGTGAACTGCTGCAATCCGCAATTGAAAACATCAGTCTCGGTGTGTCGGTGGTGAACCATCAGCAACAACTTGTGGTCTGGAACCACCGGTATCTGGAGCTGTTCAATTATCCGAAAGGATTTGTGCGGGTCGGGCGGCCAGTTGAAGACCTTATGCGGTACAACCTCACCAACGCCAACCTCTCGGCCCGCCGTATTGACGAAATCATTGAAGACCGCTGCAACAGCATGCGCGATGGCAAGCCGATGTCATACGAGCGGCAGCGCCCGGATGGCACGGTCGTGCGCGTGGACGGTAGCCCGATACCCGGAAGTGGTTACGTGACCACCTTCCAGGACATAACCGCCATGAGACGGACCGAACAGGCATTGAAGGAAACCAACATCTACCTGGAGCAACGGGTGCGCGAACGAACCCAGGAGCTGCAGGTTATCAACGAGCAGATGCTCAAGGCAAAATCCGTCGCAGAACAGGCCAATCAAAGCAAAACACGCTTTCTGGCCGCGGCAAGCCATGACCTGCTTCAACCGTTGAATGCGGCGCGTCTGTTCACGTCTGCACTGTCGGGCAAGGTGATCGCCGGCGAAACCCGGGAACTTGTCGAGCACATCGACAGCTCACTGGGGGCCGCAGAAGAAATCATCAGCACCCTGCTGGACATCTCCAAACTGGACGCTGGTGCCCTGGAACCAGACATCGGCGTATTTCCGATAAACGATCTGCTGCGTCACCTGGCAACAGAATTCTCTGCCATCGCCAAGGACCAGGGACTGGCGCTTCATGTAGTACCCAGTTCCGCCTGGGTTCGCTCTGACATGAAGCTCCTCAGGAGAGTAGTTCAGAACTTCCTGTCCAATGCCATGCGTTACACCGACAGCGGCAAAATCCTGATGGGCTGCAGGCGGCTCAAGGGTTATCTCAGAATCGAAATCTGGGACACCGGCCCGGGCATGTCAGAGGATCAGCTGACTCATATTTTTGAAGAGTTCCGGCGCTTTCAGCATGGCAAAGATAAAAAGGGATTAGGCCTGGGCCTGGCGATTGTTGACCGCATCAGCGGCATGTTGAACCACCCTGTATCGGTACAGTCGATTCAGGGTAGAGGCAGTGTCTTTGCCATCACGGTTCCCTTGGCGCCGGCTGACCTTTCCCGGGCGGAAGCAAGTAAATCCACCGGTGGTTCAAGACGGGTTTCCAGCCTCGGCGGCCTGCATGTACTGTGTATCGATAACGATGCAGCAATATTGCAGGGTATGGTGGCACTACTGAGTAACTGGAAATGCGATGTCACCGCAGCAGAAAGTCTGGAAGCTGCACTGAACAAACTGGCAGGCCGCAGCCCGGACATTATACTTGCTGATTATCAGCTGGATGATAACCGAAATGGGCTTGATGCCATGGACAGCATAAGGGCGGAGCTTGGCAGTGATATTCCCGGCATGCTCATAACCGGCTACATGGCACCTGAAGTACGTGACGATGCTCTTAACCGCGGATACCAGATACTTTATAAACCGGTTAAACCCGCGGCACTAAGAGCACTGGTAAACAAACTACTCAAGCAGAAGCGCTCATGAACCAGTCCGACCGGAAAGATGCTGTAAATCCGTTTGGTAAGCTCCACTTCCTGATTGTGGATGACTTTGAAAACTTCAGGTTATCCATGCGCCAGATGCTCAGAAGCTGTGGAGCAGACAAGATCGAACTGGTTGGCCACGCCACCCCGGCCATTCAGTACTGCACCTACAATCATGTGGATGTTGTGCTGTGTGATTTCAATCTGGGTGAGGGCAAAAATGGCCAACACATACTTGAGGAGCTTCGCCATAAGAAGCTTCTCAAACGATCTGCCCTCTTCCTGATGGTCACCGCAGAAACATCGAAAGAAATGGTAATGGGAGCTCGCGAGTACCAACCGGATGCCTACCTGACCAAACCGATTAACCGGGCCATGCTGGAGAAACGCCTCGGCAGCCTGATTGGACAGCGCAATGCCCTGCTCCCCATCACCAGGGAAATCGATCAGGAGAACTACCCTGAGGCTATCTCACAGTGCCTTCAGGCCATCCCGAAACAGCCACGCTATAAAACCTGGCTGATGAAAACTCTGGGTGAGCTCTACTTCATCGTAGGCGACATGGCTCACGCCCAGAAAGTGTACGACGACGTACTGAATCAGCGTGAGCTATCCTGGGCATCGCTTGGCCGCTGCAAGGTGCTGCTTGCCAACCGAAACTTTGACCAGGCAGTAGAAGGCCTCAAAACCCTGATCGAACGCCATCCTGACTATATGGAAGCCTATGATCTGCTCGCAGAAGGCCTCGAGAAACAAGGCAAGCCGGTGCAGGCTCAACAAGTACTCCAGAAAGCTGCCGAACACTCACCGAACGCCCTGCTGAGGCACAAGCATCTTGCCGAGCTGGCCGGTGCCAATCAGGATATTGATACCGCCTCCCAGGCCTGGCGTCAGACGGTGTCCCTCGGGACCTACTCCATTCACGACAACGCTGACCATTACCTCTCTCTTGCCCAGAGCCTGTCTGACCTGAGCGAAGGCGACCTGGAAGAAGAGGGCACTGAACGGGCAGCAGAGGCCTTGAATGTTCTGTCGAAAATGGAAAAGCGATTTTCCGACGATGAAACCATCTCACTGAAAAGCAGAATCGTTCAGTCCCGCGTGCACTCAGGCCAAGGGCGCCAGCGTGAAGCCGAAAAGATTCTGGCCAGCGTAGAAAACGACATCAAAGAACTGGAGGACATGCCTGCAGATCTTGGCCTCGACTACGCAAAAACCCTCTTTCGCACTGGCCGTGAACCCCAGGCGAAAGAACTCCTGGGCAAACTCGCGGCGCGCTATGACGACAATGCGGACGTGTTGCAGAAGATAGAAAGCCTGTTGGATGAACCTGTAGGCTTTCGCCAGAAGCTTGAAGCTCGCGGCTTCAATCGAGATGGCATCAAAGCGTTCGAAGCCGGTAACCTTGAGGAAGCTGTCAGCGCTTTTGACAGGGCTCTGAGCATTGTACCGGACCACGCGGCACTTAACCTGAACCTCGTCCAGGTCTTGATGAAGCAATTTGAGCAGCAGCCCGGCAACTGGGCCCTGCTAACAACCTGCCAACAGCGGCTGGAACGCCTGAACCACTTACCCGAGCAGCATCGACAATACCGCAGGTATCAGGCACTCATTCGCAAAATTAAAGGACTGACAGCATGACCGACCCGACCATTGATTTCTCCATGGTACTCGCCTCTGCAGTACACGATATGAAGAACTCGCTGGGCATGCTCCTGAACAGTCTCGACGAGCTCAGAAACGAGCATGAGCACACGCTGGCAGGCTCTAACAAGTTCAACATGCTTCAGTACGAAGCGGAACGGATGCATAACGATCTGGTTCAGTTACTGGGCATCTACCGATTGGGCGAAGACAACCTATCGGCGCACATCGATGAGCATTTCGTGCCGGACTTTCTGGCCGACCACCTTGCCCGTCATACCCCCCTGTTAGAAGGCCTCGGCATCGAATACTCCATTGCCGCTGACGACATAAACGGGTTCTTTGATGAGGATTTGCTGACGGGCGTGCTAAACAACACAATCAACAACGCGATTCGGTACACCAAGAGCAGAATACGCCTTACCGCCAGGGAGCAAGATGGATACCTGGTCATTGGCGTAGAAGACGACGGCAACGGCTACCCGGAAAGTATGCAGCACACGGGTACTCTGAGCTTCAAAGCTCTGGATTTTCAGAGTGGTAGCACAAGCCTCGGCCTGTTCTTCGCTTCATCTGTAGCCCGGCTTCACAGCGAAGGTAATCGAAGTGGATCGATAAAACTCCACAACGGCGGCGCCTTGGATGGGGGCGTTTTTGAAATATGGCTGCCTTGAGTAATGGCTTGAATACCCGTCACTTTTCCACAAACGTCGTGAAAAACCCAAAGGGCGTCTCAAATCTGACGCCCGGGCCCCTTCTCCCCCTGTATATTTTCTGATCTCCCCTTATAGTTCCGCAGATAACATTTTTTTACGACGTTTAAGCCTGAAGGGAGAAAGCGGAAATGGCGCGCGGGCATGCACTCATCATAGAAGATTCGTCGACAGCACGAATCATCCTCGCACGTCTTCTTGAACGGGCTGACATTTCCAGTAAAGGCGTAGCAACGGCCGAAGAGGCATTTCCCGTTCTACAGTCGGAAACCTTTGACCTGATCTTCCTTGATCACATACTTCCGGGAATGAACGGATTCCAGGCTCTGGAAAAACTGAAAGCCCAGCCAAACACCCGTGACATTCCGGTGTTCATGTACACCTCTCAAAATGCCGAAAAATACATACAGGAAGCCAGGGCACTCGGGGCCGCCGGTGTTATTCGCAAACAGGTAGATCGTGACCAGTTGCTAAGAACCCTGGACATCATTCTTTCGGACGTACCGGAACCGGAGCAAAGCGAAGCCCTTCGTCTGGCTGTCGAAGAAGGCGGATATCCCGCGCAGGAAAGCCTGGAGCAAAGCTCGCGTAAGCTCACCGGCCGGATGTCGACACTCGAGGTCGCCTATGAGGAACTGGAGGAAGAACTACGAGAGCTTCGCAACTCGTTCGAAGATGTCACCCGTGACTACAAAAGCAACCGGCGCCAACAGCACTCCCGGATAAGGTTGCTTGCAGGTGCCAACCTGGCCCTTGTTGTTTTACTGGTATGGCTTGTCACCTGGCAGGCGGGCATGCTCGACAACCACATTGAGCGAACCAACGAACAGTTCTCGCTGATGCACAGTATCGTAGGTGGTGTGATTGAGCTGATTGGCAGGTAGAGAGCCAATAAAAAACCCCCGACAGCAAAGCTATCGGGGGTTAGGGTATTAGGCGCCTGACGATGACCTACTCTCACATGGGCAACGCCACACTACCATCGGCGCAGGTCTGTTTCACTTCTGAGTTCGGGATGGGATCAGGT
>DATGQY010000163.1:0-6596 GCA_035303925.1 Marinobacter sp.
GACGTCGAATCCGGAGGCGGATGCGGATATGCAGTTGTTCGCGAAGCTGGGGATTCGGCCTGAGCAGCGGGAGCAGTGTGCGACCGAGGCGCAGGAGGAAGAAGTGCTGGCCGAGGCCGTCGAGTATGAGGCGACCAGGCACATGTTCTATGACGCAACTCGGGAATCGGCCTGACCTCGTTTTGGTGCATGGTGAAGGTCACGGACCGCTTTCCGGGACACGCTCAAGACGTCCTTGTGCGCTTGGGACGGGCCATCCCTGGCCCTTTATAGTCCCGGAAAGCGGTCCGCGTCCTTCACCCGAACTTTGTTCCTGTTTTCAGCGAACTCTCTCCAGACTTCACGAAAGTTCCAGTGCTTCGTTCTGAGTGGTGGTGTCGTTCTTATGCGTGATTTTGTCCACGAAATTGAACAACGGAAACAGGCCGGTCTCTACCGGGCTCGCCGTCTGGTTTCCGGTCCCCAGCAGCCGCAGCTCATCGCGGATGGCGAGCCATTGTTGTCGTTCTGCAGTAATGATTATCTGGGTCTGGCCAATCACCCTCAGAATCTTGAAGCGTTGACCAGTGCACTGCCTGAAACCGGGCTCGGCGGTGCGGCGTCCCATCTGGTTTGTGGTCATCATCAGTCTCATCATCAATTGGAACAGCGACTGGCGGACTTTACCCGGCGCAGTGCGGCGTTGTTTTTCTCTACCGGATATATGGCCAATCTGGGTGTGATCTCGGCGTTGGCAGGGCGTGGTGACACGGTTTTTTCGGATCGGCTAAACCATGCCTCGATTATTGATGGCTGCATTCTGAGTCGCGCCCGGGTACGGCGTTATGCCCATGGTGATGTGGCGGCGCTGGAGTCCATGCTGGCGGAGACCTCCGGTCACAAGCTGGTGGTCACGGACGGGGTGTTCAGTATGGATGGCGACGTGGCGCCGCTGAGGGATCTGGCCCGGGTCTGCAAGGCACATGATGCATTGCTGGTGGTGGATGATGCTCATGGTATTGGTGTGCTTGGCCCTCAGGGCCGCGGCAGTGTGCTGGAGGCCGGGTTGTCGGAAGATGATGTGCCAGTGTTGATTGGCACGTTGGGCAAGGCGGTGGGGACCAGCGGTGCGTTTGTGGCGGGGCCGGCGGTGTTGATGGAGTACCTGGTGCAGAAGGCCCGGACCTACATTTACACCACGGCGATGCCGCCGGCGCTGGCGGCGGCGACCAGTGCGAGTCTGGAGCTGATCGAAGCGGATGATCAGCGGCGGGCGCATTTGAGAGAGTTGATTGCGCACTTTCGCGCCGGGGCGGAGCAGCTGGGTTATGAGGTGATGCCGTCACAATCGCCGATTCAGCCCATCATGGTGGGTGGTAATGAGGAGGCCCTGGCGCTGAGTCAGGCGCTGGAGCAACAGGGTGTTCTGGTTACCGCCATCCGGCCACCCACGGTGCCGGAAGGGCAGGCCAGGCTGCGGGTGACTCTGAGCGCGGCCCATACGTTGGCACAGGTCGAGCAGTTGCTGAGCGCCCTGGCTCACAGCCGGGCGCCGATGCCGGACACCAGCGCCCGCAAGGTAGCGGCGCTATGAGCGTGTTCACTGACTTCGCTGCGATCACTCGGGCTGATGGCAGTACTGGTACCAAACAGTCCATTGCCCGTGGCTTTGGCGGCGCGTCTCGCACCTACGACAACGCTTCCCGCCTGCAAAAGGCCATGGGCGACGCCATGTTGGCCATGATTCGGGGTGATTTCAGCCCTGAAACTGTCCTTGACCTGGGGTGCGGTACCGGCTGGTTCACCCGAAAGCTTGCGGCAAGGTATCCGGATGCTGCAAGCATCGGCGCCGACCTGGCGGCGGGAATGCTGGGCCAGGCCCGAACCGCCGGTCCAAACACCACCGCCTGGCTCAACGCTGATGCCGAACAGCTGCCGTTGGCAGATCAGAGTGTCGACCTGATTTTCAGCAACCTGATGATTCAGTGGAGCGCGCACCCTGATGTCATTCTTGCCGAGTGCCGAAGAGTCCTGAAGCCCGGAGGTTTCATAGCTGTTTCCACACTGCTTGATGGCACTCTGAAAGAACTCAAACAGGCCTGGGCAAAAGCCGATCCGGGGCAGGCCCATGTTAACCGGTTTGTCTCACAGGAAGATTGGCGGGCGTTGACAGCAAGCACCCTGCCGGGCTCACAACTGCAGACGGAATCCATCGTGCTACCTTATCAATCACCGATGGCACTTAATCGGGAACTCAAACATCTGGGGGCAGTATTCAAGGGTGAAGAAAGGCGTCGGACGGTGACGGCTCCCGGGCGGTTTCGGGCGATGTGTCGGGCTTATCCCGCGAGCGATGCGGAAGGTGTTTTAGCGACATACGAGGCAGGCTGGTTGTATTGGAAGAAGGGATGGCGTTAGCCGAGACTCTTATTTCGGATTTCGCGGTATGTTGAATACACTTCGATTATATGGGATGAGGGGGTGGTACGCCTTTCCAGGACTGTTGAGGGCCAGGGACGGCCCGAAACAAGCGCACAGGGACGTGCTTGTAGCGTGTCCTGGAAAGGCGTACCACCCCCTCATCCTGCACCCAGGACGAGATGAACCAGATGGCAAAGAAAACCTATTTTGTAACCGGTACAGACACCGGCGTAGGCAAAACCATCGTCGCCGCCGCCATACTTGAAGCCGCAAAAGCGGCGGGCAAACGCACCCTGGCCATAAAGCCTGTTGCTTCTGGTTGCGAACAGACCCCCGAAGGCCTCCGTAACGAAGACGCTCTGATGCTTCAGGCCGCCATCACCGAGACACTTCCGTACGACGCCATCAACCCGATCGCCCTGGAGCCTGCCATCGCGCCGCATGTGGCGGCACAGCAAGCCGGCAAGCAGGTCACAGCCCAACGTCTGGTCGGATTCTGTCGAGGCATCCAGATCCGCCCGGCCGACCTGATGCTTATCGAAGGTGCCGGCGGCTGGCGAGTGCCCCTGAACGATCGGGAAACCTACGCAGTGGTTCCGCAGGAGCTGAAGCTGGGCGTGGTCATGGTCGTGCCGCTCAAACTGGGCTGTATCAACCACGCCATGCTGACCGCAGAGGCTATCCGTGCTGACGGCCTGACCCTGGCCGGATGGGTGGCTAACCATCCGGAGGCCGACCCCATGAGTTGCGAGCAGGAAACCCTCAACTACCTGACCACACACCTTGGAGCACCTTGTCTGGGTATTCTTCCCTGGATTAACGACGCGCCCACACCGGAGCTTCCGTCCATCTTGTCTCGGTATCTCAATATCACTGCATTGATTGAAAATTGACCAAAACTGTGCGTTAATGAGTCAATATACCGCCACGGAGACAGTCCGCCATGATTACTAACACACTCGGTATCGGCATACAGGGTATCCAGGATGGCATGGCCGGTATGGAAAACGCCGCTCGCAAAATTGCTCGTGCTGGAACCGACGGCCCCCAGGGTACGGCGGAAGGTGCGGGCAATCTGGTGGAACCGATGATTGAACTTAATCTGTACGAGCGCAGCGTAGAAGCCTCGGCTCAAGTGGTTAAAACCGCAGACGAAACCCTCGGGACGCTGCTGGATATCAAAGCCTGAGCAACGGGATCTCGCCTGTGAACGTGCTGTCCTCTATTCCGCCCCTCTATCCCTCGGTTTCCGGGGGCTCGGCGTCTTCGGCAAGTGGTCCGGCTGCGATTTCAGGTCGTCCGTCTGTTGAGGCGGAGCAGCCCACTGTTGTGAATGACGGTTCTGCGCGCCCTGCAGAGCAGGCGTCCGAGAATAAGTCGGCTACCTCAGCCACTGAAAATAAATCTGCCGCTGATGAGAAGCCTGATGGCGAAAAAACCGGTCAGCAGGGGTTAACCGAATCCGAACTCAAAGAACTTACCGATCTCAAGGCCCGAGATCGTGAAGTTCGTGCGCACGAGGCGGCCCACCAGGCCGTTGGGGGGCAGTACGCTGGCGCCATGTCGTTCTCCTACCAGCGGGGGCCTGACGGCGCGCAGTATGCGGTGGGCGGCGAAGTGCCGATTGATGTCGCCCCGGTCGCCGGCGACCCTCAGGCAACGATCGAGAAAATGCGGGTGGTGCGTTCTGCGGCCATGGCGCCCGCTCAGCCCTCATCGCAGGATCGGGCCGTGGCTGCCCAGGCGATGCAAACCATGTTGCAGGCCCAATCTGAGCTCGCTAACGGAGAAACGGATACCGATAGCGATGTTTCCGGCGTTGAGCCGCGAGTGTCGGGGCAGGAGCGCGGCTCTGACGCCGGTGGTGCGAGAGCCCGCGAGGCTAATGACGCCTATCAAAGCGTTTCTGCCATGCAGGGTTATGGAGCCGACTCGGTTTCCGCGACTTCTGTATTTGCCTGATTCATTTCGCCGTTTCTACTCTGTACCGGGGCGCCCCGCTGGCCTCGCCTTCCCGATGTTACTTTTCTGAACACAAAGCAGCACAAATTTGACTCAATTCTCTTGACAATTCCGTGCTGCAAAACGTATGTTTCAAACAAGTGTTTAATTAAGGCTGTGATGCGATGCATCATGGTGTCTGAGCAAACCAAAGGCCAAAGCTGTTACAGCATTCAGCTGAAACCGAAAATTGAGGTGGATTCCATGCCTGAGTACAAAGCGCCCCTGCGTGATATCAAATTTGTAATGAACGAGCTGCTGAACAGCGAGCAGCACTACGCCAATCTGGAAGGTGCTGAAGATGCAACCCCGGACATGGTTGATGCCATCATCCAGGAAGGTGCAAAGTTCTGTGAGCAGGTATTGTCTCCGCTGAATCAGGTGGGTGACCAGGAAGGCTGTACCCTGAATGGCGACGTGGTGAAAACACCGACCGGCTTCAAAGAAGCCTATCAGCAGTATGTCGAGGGTGGCTGGCCGTCCATGACCGCAGATCCCAACTATGGTGGTCAGGGTCTTCCGCACTCCATTGCTCTGGTTGTCAGTGAAATGGTTGGTACCTCCAACTGGTCCTGGGGCATGTACCCCGGCCTGAGCCATGGTGCTACCAATACCATCGAAGAACACGGCACCGAAGAGCAGAAGCAGACCTACCTGACCAAACTGATCAGTGGCGAGTGGACTGGCACCATGTGTCTGACCGAGCCGCACTGTGGTTCCGACCTGGGTACCCTGCGTACCAAGGCCGAGCCGAACGCTGACGGCACTTACAGCATCACTGGTACCAAGATCTTTATCTCTGCCGGTGAGCACGATATGGCCGAGAACATTGTCCACATCGTTCTGGCGCGCCTGCCGGGTGCTCCGGAAGGCACCAAGGGTATCTCCCTGTTCATCGTACCCAAGCAGCTGCCGAACGAAGACGGTTCTGCTGGCGAGCGCAACGCAGTATCTTGCGGCTCCCTCGAACACAAGATGGGCATCCACGGCAACGCAACCTGCGTGATGAACTTCGACGGCGCTAAAGGTTGGCTGATCGGGCCTGAGAACAAAGGCCTGAACTGTATGTTCACCTTTATGAACACGGCTCGTATTGGTACGGCAATCCAGGGTCTGGGTTCCGCTGAGCTGGGCTTCCAGGGTTCTCTGGCTTACGCCAAAGATCGTCTGGCCATGCGCTCACTGAGCGGCCCGAAGAATCCTGACGGCATTGCTGATCCGATCATCGTACACCCGGACGTTCGCCGCATGCTGCTGACCCAGAAAGCCGTAGCTGAGGGCGCACGCGCCCTGATCTACCTGGCCGGCCAGCAAGTGGATGTCGTTCATAGCGGAAAGACCGAAGAAGAGCGCAAAGCCGCTGACGCGCTGCTGGGCTTCCTGACTCCGATCGCGAAAGCCTTCCTGACCGAAATCGGTTACGAGTCTGCCAACCTGGGTATGCAGGTGTTTGGCGGTCACGGCTACATCGCTGAGTGGGGCATGGAGCAGAACGTTCGTGACTCCCGTATCGGCATGATCTACGAGGGCACTACCGGTATCCAGGCGCTGGACCTTCTGGGCCGCAAGGTTCTGATGACTCAGGGGGAAGCCTTGAAAGTGTTCACCAAGCGAGTGCACGTATTCTGCAAGGAAAACGCGGACAACGAACAGCTGAAAGAGTTTGTTGAACCGCTGGCAGCGATCAACAAGGAGTGGGGCGACCTGACCATGAAGGTCGGTATGACTGCGATGAAGGACCGTGAAGAAGTCGGCGCGGCGGCAGTTGATTACCTGATGTACTCCGGATACGCGGTCTTTGCCTATCTTTGGGCCCAGATGGCCAAAGTGGCATTGGACAAGATGGCCGATGGCACCTCTGAAGAGATGTTCTACAACGCCAAGGTTCAGACAGCGCGCTTCTACTTCAAGCGTCTGTTGCCGCGCACCAGAACCCACGCAGAAACCATGCTGGCGGGTTCCGCCAGCCTGCTGGATATGCCGGAAGAAGCCTTCGCCCTCTAAGGCTGGGGTTGGTATTTGATTGATGGCGTAGAAAAAGCCCGTTATCCGTAAGGAGGCGGGCTTTTTTCATGAGTTTGAAACGGGTTTTTGGGGTAGAATGCTGCCCCAGAGAATAATAACCCTGTATCGGACACATAGCCGAGCCGGGGGTTCAGCGAGCCTTGCAAAAGAGGCGTTTCTCGGCAACCCCC
>DATGQY010000164.1:0-4926 GCA_035303925.1 Marinobacter sp.
TGGCAAATTGTTGAACCAGATTCGTTTGCATAATTACAACCAGCTATAGAGACGGCCCGGATTAAAGAGGCCGTCGGGGTCGAACGAGTTTTTCACGCGGCGCTGTATGGCTTTCAGCGCCTCAGGCTGGGAGTGCATCACCTCGCCGCTGCGGTCGCCGCCTCGGAACAGGCTGACCTGACCACCGGCAGACCGGGCCAGAGGTTCCATATCGCTGAGCGTGGCTTCGCCTCGATACCAGCGCTGCGATCCCACCCAATCGATCATCCAGGGGCCATCCAGGGCAGGAGTTCTCGCGGTGGAGTCCACCGAGAAGCGCCAGAGTGGCGCATCCGGGTTATCAAAGAAGCTGTGTTGAAGATCCTGAACCTGCCGCCAGAACTGGTCGCCATCAGCCAAAACCTCGCCGCCCCACTTCGAGGCGGTTGCCTCAACCGCAGATCGGGCGCCCGCCAGCCGCAGGTAGACCTTGCCGTCCACCCAACAGGCACCGGTAATAGGCTTGGGCTCGGCAGCCCGGCGGTTCATGTAGTCCACCACCTCGTCGATCGCCATCTCCCGTACCAGGGTTGCGGTAGCAGCGGGTTTGGGCATGACTTTCAGGCTGATTTCGGTGATCACGCCCAGGGTACCCATGGCGCCCGCCTGCAGCCGCGAGACATCGTACCCGGCCACGTTCTTCATGACCTGCCCCCCAAAGCGCAGGTGCTCACCCTTACCATTCAGCAAGCGAACACCAAGCACCTGGTCCCGCACAGAACCGGCCCAGGGCCGTGCCGGGCCCGACAGGTTGCACGCCAGTGTGCCACCGATGGTGGACGCCTTAGTGATGTGCGGCGGCTCAAAGTGCAGGCACTGGCCATGCTCTGTCAGCACCGTTTCGATGTCCGTCAAAGGGGTGCCTGCGCGCACGGTCAGCACCAGTTCCACCGGGTGATATTCAACAACACCGGTGTGTTCGGCAAGGCTCAGAGTCGCGGCCGAGGAATCTGCAGCTCGCCCCATGAAGGCCTTGGAGCCTCCGCCCACGATATTGAGTTTCTGCCCGTCACGGCGGGCCTGGAGCACCTGCTCCTGTATCGTTTGAATCTGATCAGCCATGGGCAGCATCCGTCTGTTCGTGCTTGCGTTGCTTGTGTTCTATAGAGCGATATTCCTGGCAGAATTTCAGGGTTGGCACGCCTTTACCGGGGTTGAGAATGCCGGTGGGATCAAAGGCCGCTTTCACCTCATGGAACTGCTGCAGTTCTTCGTCATTGAACTGCACGGCCATCTGCCGAATCTTCTCAACGCCCACGCCATGCTCACCGGTGATGCAACCACCCACTTCCACACACAGCTCCAGAATGGCGCTGCCGAAGGCTTCCGCCTTCTCAAACTCGCCAGGTACGTTGGCATCGAACAAAATCAACGGGTGCAAATTGCCATCGCCAGCGTGGAACACATTGGCCACCCTCAGGCCGAATTGCTCGGACATCTCTTCCATTTCCAGCAATACCTTGGCCAGGTGCCGGCGGGGAATGGTGCCATCCATGCAGTAGTAATCCGGCGAAATGCGGCCCACCGCCGGGAAGGCCGATTTGCGGCCCTTCCACAACAGTGCCCGTTCTTCTTCGCTCTGGGAGGTACGAATAGACGTTGCCCCCAGTTTGCGGAACACGCTTTCCGCCTCCGCAATGTGCTCGTGCACTTCTTCTTCGGTGCCGTCTACCTCGCACAACAGCAAGGCTTTGGCGTCCCGGGGGTAGCCAGCGCCACAAAAGTCATCGGCCGCCAGGATTGCGTGGCCGTCCATCATCTCCAGGCCACCGGGAATAATACCGTGGGAAATCACGCCACCCACCGCATCACCGGCTTTTTCAATGCTGTCGAAGCCGGCCATGATCACCTGGGCCACTTCCGGCTTGGGCAGCAGCTTTACCTTTACCTCGGTGACCACTCCCAGCAGGCCTTCGGAGCCGGTCAGCAACGCCAGTAGATCCATGCCGCAACTGTCCAGACCATCGCTGCCAACAGTCACCCGGTCACCTTCGGCAGTGATGATTTCTACGCTGAGGATGTTGTGCACGGTCAGACCGTACTTGAGGCAGTGCACCCCGCCGGAGTTTTCCGCCACGTTACCACCGATGGTGCAGGCGATCTGCGACGACGGATCCGGCCCGTAATAGAGGCCATATTGGGCGGCTTCCTCACTGATCGCCAGATTACGAACACCGGGCTGCAACCGGGCTGTACGACCCACCGGGTCTATGTGCAGAATCCGGTTAAACTTGGCCAGCGACAGCACAACGCCCTCTTTGTGTGGCATGGCGCCAGCACACAGGCCAGTGCCGGCGCCGCGAGCGACCACGGGCACCTTTTGCTCATGGCAGATGCGCATCACTCTCTGCACCTGTGCCACGGTTTCCGGCAGCACCACCATCATGGGCATTTCCCGGTACATGGCCAGGCCATCGCACTCATAGGGCTTCAGCGTTTCGTCATCGGTGATCACGAATTCCGGATCGATGAACGACAGGAACTTCTTCGCCAGCTCGGCGCGGGTTATTGTTGGTTGGGTAGTCATTTTGATTCCGACATTTTTCTATTGGCTTGTGCTTAATAGTCGTAGGCGAGATCAAAAACGTCCATCTTTGAAAGCCCAAAACGCTTGCATTAGTCAACAATTACGACAGAATGAACGGCACTTTGTTGCTGCCATTTTCACGAAAATCCTACAAAACGGTATTGATTTCCACGGCGACAGTCCGTAAAACATGCGCCTTTGAACGACAGCCCCAGGAGTCACCCCATGGCGGATCCAGCGCCTCTGATTTGCAGGGACATCCACAAAACCTTTGACACCCTCGAAGTACTCAAGGGCATATCCCTGGAAACACGCAAGGGTGATGTCGTTTCCCTGATCGGAAGTTCTGGTTCGGGTAAAAGTACCTTTCTACGCTGTATCAATTTGCTGGAAACCCCCACTTCCGGCGACATTATCGTGCACGGTGATCCAATTCAGTTCAAACACAACCGCAAAGGCGAGCGGATTCCCGCCAGCAATCGCCAGGTGGAACTGATCCGGGCACGACTGTCCATGGTGTTTCAGAGCTTCAACCTGTGGTCTCACATGACCGTGCTGGAAAACATTATTGAAGCGCCGGTCAACGTTCTGAAGGTTCCTAAAAAGGAAGCCATTGAACGGGCCGAGGCCTACCTGGAAAAGGTAGGCATCTATGAACGCAAAGATTACTACCCGGCCCAGATGTCGGGCGGCCAGCAGCAGCGTGCGGCCATAGCCCGCGCTCTGGCCATGGAACCGGAAGTGATGCTGTTTGATGAGCCGACATCCGCTCTGGACCCGGAGCTGGTCGGCGAAGTATTGAAGGTTATGCAGAGTCTGGCAGAGGAAGGCCGAACCATGATCGTGGTAACGCACGAGATGGCCTTTGCAAGGGATGTGTCCACTCAGGTCCTGTTTTTGCATCAGGGCGTGATTGAGGAGCAAGGTTCACCGGACAAGGTGTTCGATCACCCGGAGTCCGAGCGAATGAGGCAATTTCTTGCTCCCAAGTTCTGAACACCGGTGCTATCTTGAATCCGGTACTGGAACTGAAAACTTCCATCAAGAACAAAGCCTGTATGGCAAATTAACGGAGAAGTGACACATGAAGAAACTGATTGTTGCAGCAAGTTGCGCCCTGGCGATGATAGCGGGCGGTGCCCAGGCCCAGGAGCAGAACCTGCGCGTTGCCTTCGACGTACCCTACGAGCCGTTCGAATACAAAGACGAGAACGGCGAGCTGACCGGCTTTGAAGTGGAGCTGGCCACCGCCATGTGTGAAGAGATGAACGCCAAGTGCGAGTTTGTCATTCAGGCATGGGACGGCATGATTCCCGGCCTGCTGGCCCGCAAGTTTGACCTGATCATGTCATCCATGTCGATTACTCCCGAGCGTGCCGAGCGCGTGCTCTTCTCCGAACCGTACTACATCACCCCGGGTGGCTGGTTCGGCCCTGAGTCTTTCAACACAGACGTCACCGATATGGACGCCATGAAAGGCAAGAACGTGGGCGTTCAGCGCGGCACCACTATGGACACTTACGTCACCGAGAACATGGCGGGAGTGGTTTCCATCAAGCGTTACACCACCGCTGAAGACATGGTTCTGGACCTCGAAGGCCAGCGCCTGGACGCCGTTTTTGTGGACTACCCGGTGGGTGAGCAAACCATTCTGAACCGTGACGGCTACAAAGAAGTGGGCGAGTCTGTAAAGTTGGGTGATGGCGTTGGCGTTGCCATGCGCAAGCGCGATACCAAGCTGGCTGAGCAGGTCAATGCCGCGCTCAAGAAGCTCAAAGAAGACGGTACCTACGACGCCATCATGGCCAAGTACTTCAGCTACGACATCAAGATCTAAACCACTCAGGGAGTAGCCAGCGGGCTGCTCCCGACTTTTCGGACACTCCCATGTTTGATCTGAAAGGCTATGGCCCGGACCTTGCCGAAGGCGCGGTGGTTACCATTGAGCTGGCATTCCTGTCGCTGGCGCTGGCCATTACCCTCGGCCTGCTTGGCGCATCGGCCAAACTTTCCGGTAGCCGTGTATTGACCGCTATTGCCACCACGTACACCACGCTGATCCGTGGCGTTCCCGATCTGGTGATGATGCTGCTGTTCTATTACGGCGGCCAGGTGGCGGTGAATGCCCTTTCAGACTACCTGTGGGAAACCCGGGAAATCGACTTTTTCTTCCAGTTTGACCCGTTCATCTCCGGCGTGGTGACCATCGGGCTGATTTTCGGTGCCTACATGACGGAAACCTTCCGCGGCGCTTTCCTCGCCGTGGATGTGGGCCAGATCGAAGCGGCCAAGGCCTATGGTTTTTCCCGCTGGCACACGTTCCGCCGGGTGATGATTCCGCAAATGATGCGTCATGCTTT
>DATGQY010000165.1:0-2907 GCA_035303925.1 Marinobacter sp.
CCGGGAATGGTGTAACGTTGGGCTCCGAGCTGAGCCAGGGCATCGGAGGGCACGCCCCGGGCCTCGTTGCCAAACAGGTAGCAATCATGGTTCTGGAACTCGGGGCTGGTGATGGCTTTGCCACCGATGTCCAGACAGGCAATGCTGGGGTAACGATTGCTCAGCGTATTCAGGTCAACCTCGGTTTGCAGCGGCACATGGAAGATCGCGCCCATACTGGAGCGCACGACTTTCGGGTTGTAGGGATCAACACTGCCGGGGCTGAGCAGGCAGCGCAAGCCACCGAACCAGGCGAGGGTACGCAAAATGGTACCGAGGTTGCCGGGGTCCTGCACTTCGTGCAGGTAAACCGCTTTTTCGCCAACCGCTGAATCGCTGCTGGCGGCCGGTGGCAAGGGGGCGATAGCAAGTATGCCCTGGGGGGTTTTGGTATCTGCCAGCTGGGCCATCTGGCGGTCGCTGATCAACTGTTTGGGCCAGGGGCTGTTCCAGTGCTCGTAGGCACTGGTGACAAACAATCGGGCCTGCTGCCAATGTGGGTTGCTTGCTGCGGCCTTTTCCAGTTCCAGTACCAGATGCTCCCCTTCCACCAGGAAATGCCCGAACGACTGCCGATACTTTTTCTGGTGCAGTTTCTTGATGTCGTCCAGCTTCACTGTGTGTTTCCTGCCTGAGCTTTTGCCGCTTCAAGGTCTGCGAGCATGGCTTTGGCCACCGCTTCCGCTACCTTGATGCCGTCGACACCGGCCGACAGGATGCCACCGGCGTAGCCGGCGCCTTCACCCGCAGGGTACAGCCCCCGAGTGTTCAGGCTTTGCAGGCTCTCCCGGTCCCGGGTGATGCGAACCGGGGAGGAGGTGCGGGTTTCCACACCGGTCAGCAGCGCATCGGCGCGGTCAAAGCCGCGGATCTGTCGGCCGAATGCCGGCAGTGCTTCGCGAATGGCTTCGATGGCGTATGCGGGCAGGGCGGGGGCAAGATCACCAAGGCGAATGCCGGGCTTGTAGGACGGCTCTACTTCACCCAGTTTGTCGGAAGGTTTGCCGGCAATAAAGTCGCCCACCAGCTGTGCGGGGGCACAATAGTCGCTGCCCCCCAGAACATAGGCGTTGGCTTCCAGCTGTTCCTGCAGTTCAACACCGGCCAGGACGTCGCCCGGGAAATCCTGCTCGGGCTCAATGTTCACCACGATACCGGAGTTGGCATTGCGCTCGTTGCGGGAGTACTGGCTCATGCCGTTGGTGACCACTCGTCCGGGTTCAGACGTGGCAGCCACCACGGTGCCGCCCGGGCACATGCAGAAGCTGTATACGGCGCGGCCGTTGCTGGCGTGATACACCAGCTTGTAATCGGCGGCGCCCAGGGCTGGATGGCCGGCGTATTTGCCCAGGCGGGCGTGGTCGATCAGAGTTTGCGGATGCTCGATCCGGAAGCCGATGGCGAAGGGCTTGGCCTCGAGGAAAACGCCCCGTTTATGGAGCATTCGGAAGCTGTCCCGGGCGCTGTGGCCGAGCGCCATCACCACATGGCGGCTCATCAGCTGCTCGCTATTGGCCAGTTCCACACCACGGACCTGGCCGTCTTCCAGCAGAAGATCAGTGACTTTCTGTTCAAAGCGGATCTCGCCACCCAGGTTGATGATCTCTTCCCGCATGCGCGACACCACGCCGGTCAGGCGGAAGGTGCCGATGTGCGGCTTGCTGACAAACAGGATTTCTTCGGGGGCGCCGGCTTTGACGAATTCGGCCATTACCTTGCGGCCGTAGAATTTTGGATCTTTGATCTGGCTGTAAAGTTTGCCGTCGGAAAACAGGCCCGCACCGCCTTCACCGAACTGCACGTTGGACTCTGGTGACAACTGTTTTTTACGCCACAGCGCCCAGGTGTCTTTGGTACGGCGGCGTACGTCTTTACCGCGCTCCAGCACGATCGGCCGGAATCCCATCTGGGCCAGCAGCAGCGCGGCAAACAAGCCGCAAGGGCCAAACCCGACCACGATCGGGCGCTCGGCTAAGCCAGCGGGCGCCTGAGCGACAGGGTAATAGGCGGTATCCGGTGCCGGGCGAACGTGGGCATCCCCGGCAAACCGGTCCAGTACCGCGGTTTCATCCTGCACGGCGAGATCGATGATGTAGACAAACTTTATCTCGCTGTTCTTTTTGCGGGCGTCGTAGCTGCGTTTGAACACGGTAAAGTTCAGCAGCTCCTCATCGCGCAATTGCAGGCGCTGCAGAATGGCAGCGCGCAAGGCGTGCTCAGGGTGATCAAGAGGTAAGGCCAGTTCGGTAACGCGAATCATGAAATTTCCTGGCTGCCGGCCAATGGCCTGACAGGTTGCGGTTGGCAAAGTGTGCCCATTGTACTGCCGTGCCGGGTGCTTGTCAGGCGACCGGGCTGCTTTTGCGGTAGGGCTTGCGGCGGCGTACAATGCGGCTTTCCCGCAGTGAACAGAAGACATCCCATGGCCCGTTCCAAAAGCAGTAACCGCTGGCTCGAAGAGCACGTTAACGACCCCTTTGTGAAGCAGGCACAACTGGACGGTTACCGCTCCCGTGCCAGCTACAAACTGCTGGAAATCAACGACAAGGACCGCCTGATCCAGCCAACCATGCTGGTGGTGGATCTGGGTTCGGCGCCGGGCGGCTGGTCACAGGTGGCCTCCAAACTGGTGGGTCACAAGGGCCGGGTGGTGGCCTCGGACATCCTGCCCATGGACGCCATCGCCGGCGTTGAGTTCGTCCAGGGAGACTTCACTGAACAGGACGTGTTTGATCAGATCATGGCCACGCTCGATGGCGCACAGGCCGATGTGGTCATCTCCGACATGGCACCCAACATCAGCGGCGTCAATGCGGCAGACCAGGCGGCGTCCATGTACCTGTTGGAGCTCGCACTGGATATGGCCTG
>DATGQY010000166.1:0-29584 GCA_035303925.1 Marinobacter sp.
GTCAGAATGGTTTCTACCCGTTCGCATTCTTCCTTCGGATAACCACACTCGGCCATGATCTCTGCCGCGCGCCGGCCGTGCATACGGCCGCACGCCTGGCGCCACTGGTAATAGTTCTGTTTGCCTTCGCCAAATTCACTGCGTGGCATGGTCCAGCGTTCGATGTGTTGGGCCCGGCAGGCAATCTGCATGCGCTCGGTAGGCTCGGGCTCCAGCTCAAACAGCCACCGTGTCATGTGCAGGCTGTAGGCATACTCCCGGGGCAGGGCCTCACCGTTTACCTGTTCTTCAGTCGGGTCGGTCCGGTTCGCCCGGTCGATCGCCGCAAGGGCCTGGGTCAGTCTTGCCTGTTGTGTCATACCTGCATCCTTTTATTACCCTACAAAGAGGTAAGCCTTTAACTCTATAGAATCGGTCTAGACTATTACTGATAATTGCAATACATGAAAATCTGACATGTCTGGAGCCCCCTCAATGACAGCAACCCGGAACCGTATTCCGGAGAAGTGGAAACCCAGCTTTGAACACTACCAGGAAAAAATGGAATCCGGCCTGGTCTTTGGGGGTGCCTGGTTATTGTTGATAACCGTATCCCTGTATCACATCTCCCATACTTATTTTCATGTCCATGACGCCGACCTCGGTCAAACCGAGCTGCTGTTGCGCCTGCCACTGGTCACCGCGGCTTTGCTTGCGCTGTGCTCTCACTGGACCGGGTTACCCCGCTGGCCAGCCCGTTACTTTCTCCGGCTGATGGGTTGGAGCATCGCAGGCCTGGCGCTGTCACTGTTGTTCCTGTTCAACAAGTACGAACCCATCATGGTAACGCAGGTTTCCGACGCCATGACCATTGCTCTGTTTGGCGCCACTGTCATGGCTCTGCGGAGTTTCACGGAGTGGCTGCTGATCGTGGCGTTGCCGTTGTTGCTGTTTGCCACCGCCGCCCTTATCGCCGACCTGCCCATACTGACACTGGCCGCGGTGTTCATCGGCCCGGCACTGATCATGTTTGTCACCTGCATGCTGATGGCGTTTGTGCGCGTCGTTGCCGTTGAAGGCTTCATCGCCCGCGAACGTCTGAGCGAAATGGCCACAACCGACCCACTCACCAGCCTGCTTAATCGCAGAGCCTTCATGCCACTGGTGCAGCAGGAACAAGCCAGAGCGCAGCGCTCCCAGACTCCCTTCAGCGTTATACTGGCCGACCTGGACAAATTCAAGCGGGTGAACGACACCTGGGGCCACGAGTCAGGGGACACGGTTCTTCAGCAAACGGCAAAGCTGCTCAAAAGCTGCCTTCGCCATCAGGATGCCTTATGTCGCTGGGGTGGCGAAGAGTTCCTGATTCTGCTTCCGGAAACCGATGCTGACGGGGCCATGAAGGTGGCGGAAAAGTGCCGCCTGCACATGGAACAGATGCCCATCACCTTGAGCGACACGGCCATCACCCAAACCATCAGTTTAGGGGTTGCAATGTCCGACGGCACTGAGGAGGTTGATCATCTGGTCAGCCGGGCCGATGCGGCCCTGTACCTCGCCAAGGAGAATGGCCGGAACCGCGCCGAACTCGCGGGCCCCGGCCAGTAACTCAGGCCTGAGCCGACGGTCGCGCCTTGATGCGGTCATACCAGGCCTGCAGGTTGGTGTGTTCAGGCTTGATGCGGATGTTCACCACCCGGGCAAACGCCACAGTGGTGAAGGCGTTGATATCCGCTGCGGTAAATTTGTCGCAGCAGATGTAGTCTTTCCCTTCCAGTTGCTTGTTCAGGAAGTGCATAAACTTCTCCACACCCTGCCCGCATTCTTCGCCCCATTCCTTGATCGGGTTCATGCGGTCTTTAAAGTAGCCGGTGGTGTGCTGGAAGCACATGCCAGTGGGCATAAAAAAGTAGAACTCGATCCATCGCAACCACTGTTCCACCTTGGCTTTTTCCAGGGCATTGTCACCCAGCAACGCCGGAGTCTCCGGGTAGCTTTCTTCGAAGAACCGGCAAATCGCCATGGTTTCCGCAATACATGTGCCGTCGTCCAACTCCATTACCGGCACTTTTTTCATCGGGTTGCGGGCCAGAAATTCCGGGGTCAGGTTCTCGCCGTTTTCGATATCCACCTGCACAAACTCGGCTTTTTCGGTTAACCCCTTCTCTGCCAAAAACATGCGAACTCGGCGTGGGTTGGGTGCGCTTCTGGTTTCGAAGATCTTCATATTATTGTTGGCTCCGTAGGAATAGGGTTTCTGCAGGCCTGAGAGTGACCGCAAAAAAAGGTTGCGTCAAGCAACTGCTATTGCCCCGGCAGCCAGTCCTTTATCTGACGAATCAACCAATCTGGCTCGTCCAGCGGCAGGTCGTGGCCAGCATCCGGGTGCAGTTTCAGCGTCCATGACCAGCGCTGTTCCAGTTCCGCACTGCAGCGCCAATTCACGATTCGATCGCCCTTGCTGGCCAGCAGCAAGGCATCCGCCATGGGCCGCTGCTCTGCCGGCTTGAAGCGGACGGCAGCCAGAAGCTGCGCCCGGGCATTACGAAATGACACCGGGCGTTGGCGCTGAATGCTGTACCAGGCTTTACAGGTATCGAGGGAGACGTCGCGATTTGAGGTGAGGTTCAGAATGTCACGCTCCCGGTGAAACAGCTCCCTGCGCACAAACAGGCGAGCTATGCGGGGCCAGGCACGGGGCTGCATTCGGTGCCAGGCCGGGCTGAAGCCGGAACTGGTATTGATCAGAACCAGGTGCTGTAGCTCACCGGGCTCCGAGTGCTGGGCCCAGTCCAGTGCCACCATCCCCCCCATGGACAGCGCCAGAATGCTCAGTGGCCGAGGGATGTGGCGAACGTGCTCGCACACTTTGCGGCGGATATCCGCAATGGTTCCGGGGCTGGGTTCGAGAAAATGTACGCCGGTTCCGGGCAGGTCCACCAGATGGAACTGGTGATCAGGGAACGCGGCACGCAGCTGTTCGGGAAAGTCACCCCAGTGGGCGTGTTCCCGGGTCAACCCTCTGAGCAGAATCCAGTGCATGTCATCGGGTTTCCCTGTACCAGTGCATGATAGCGGCTTCCCTGAGCATGGACTCCTCTTCACGCGATGGCAACCAGTTCTGGTGACTGGCCGCCGCATTCAACAGGAAGTCCATCCAGGTCAGATGACTGCGCAGCACCCGCTGGTGTCGGTGCGGTACCAACGGGTTGAAAAAGCCATCAAGCCGGAGCAACTGGCGGGGGCGTTTGCGTATCCAGCGCCAGGAACCCATTTCCAGGGTCAGCGGCAGAAACACGCCCTGATTTTCCCTATTAACCTGTTTGTAGAAATAATCCCACAGATCCCCGTGAGTCAGGTAGTGGGCAGACTGGGGCTCAAAACTGTAACTGTGGTTCGGGTAGGCCTTCTCCCAGATCAGTTTCAAAGCCATTACCGAGCCGATACGACGCATAGGCCGCCGGCGATAAGCGTACGGAAACCAGATCTGGTCCTGCCAGCCAAACCCGGAGTGGCAATCCAGCGCCACACTGAACGGGCGCCCGGGCAACAGTTCTTGTATAACCGACTCCAGAGCACGATTTTCCACTTCCATACCCTGCTCCGGGTCACCGGTGTACCAGGGTAAGCGAGCCGAAAAACGCTGACCACCGAGCAGAAACGCACTCCGGTTCTGCGCAGTAATCGGAGCGTTGCGCATCAAATCCACGCCGTTGGGGTTGCTGCGCTGGTTCAGGTACATGCCACCCGGGTTGAGTATGGGTAGCAGGGTGATGTGCACTTTCTCAAGCAACTCTGCCAAGTGGCCGTCCCACCCCAGCCGAGCCAGCAAAGATTCCAGCCAGGCCGTGACCACCTGGCTGCCAATACGCTCCAGACCGTGAACACCACCTACCATCAGCAGCACCGGAACGTCCGTGCGTTTGGAGCCAAGATCAACCCGGTAGATGGGTAAATCCATGTCCTGAACGGAGGTGCGGCCAGCCACGGTGGTTTGAACAAACTCCGGCGCTTCGGCCAGTTGTCGTTCAAGCTGGACCAGCTCCGGCAGGAAGGTGCGAAGCAGGCGCTTCTGGCGGCGATCCCGGCGAGACTGCTCGGCCGGGATCGAACTGTGCGGAGTGAGTGCCCGTAGCTCTGTCATGGAGAGTTCCCTGAAAACACCAAAGGCGAACTCTAGCAGCCGAATACTTCAGAAAGTTGACAGCGCGCAGCGGCGCTCGGAAAGCCGCTCCGGCTAACTGAGCGTCGCTCCGGGTCAGGGGTTCTCAATATCGGATTTGAAGGCCTTGATGGTGTCACCGGATTGCGTTTGCAGCAGCAATTCACCGTGGCGGCCAATATGGCCGGATACCACCTCAGACATCAGCTCCAGGAATCGTTGCTCCTGGTTCATCAAAGACTCGTGGCACGCCATCATTGTGGTACCCAGCCCGCTGAAAGTCAGCCCTTCACCGGTCAACGCATAACTGCCCATGAAACGGTTACAGGAGGCCCGTCCGGCAACCCGGTTGTCGCCAAAGAAGCGGATGGTCATCAATGAACGGTCGATGATGCCTTTACCCGCCAGGTCCTCGACCACCCACTGGGCGCCCTGTAATAGCCGCTGGCGATCGCCACCGCAGCCATCAAAGGTGTTGCCGTCAATCGTCAGCCTGACCTGCGCCGGGTACTGGGCGCCGGCCATGGTGTCTTCGCAAAGCTGGTGAGCAACGGTGACTTCAAGCATCCGTTCGTCGACCTTCGCCTCGTAGGCCCGGCCATGGCGGTTGGCGACAGTTTCCCGCAACCAGATACCTTCCATCACTTCGCCATCATAAGGGCGGGTCACGGTCATCCGGTTATTATCGATGTGTACAGCCCAGTGCGGCTCAGTACCGATCGCCTGGAAAGACGATTCTATGGCACCGGGCTCCAGGCACTCCGGCAGAATATCGCCCTTGAGGGTCAGTGTGGCCCGCTCCCCCTTGGCCCAGAACCGGGTGCTGGTATCGCCCGGCGCCACATACAACTCACCGGAATCGGTGGCAGAGGGTTTTAACAAAGCACGACGGTTCAGATACTCGATGCCCAGCAAGCCACTATCCTGCAGCCCGGTTACCGTGAGATCGAGCTGCCCACAGCGGTAGACGCCGTATTCCGACAAGCTGTTACTCTTTGGATTGGAAGCACAGGCGGACACCATCAGGCCGGCAACCACCACGACGGAAAACGAAAGCACTCGTCGCAAATACATGAACACGTCCTCTGTTGTTCGAGACTACAGAACGCTAGTTTAGTGATTCCCGCTCCGATTAACCATGATTCCCGCCACAGGAATAGAACTGCGTCTACGATGTTCGAGCAAGGACGAACTCAGTCGTCGACCCGGGAGCGCGAACTTGGGAATTGACTGATTTACGGGTTAATCTTGTGCGAAACCCTGTCCGGAAGGCTGTTCATGACCGTCAAACTCTATCAGTTCTGCATTTCTCATTATGCCGAGAAAGTCCGCTGGGCCCTGGATTACAAGGGCATCAACTACCAACCCGTCAACCTGCTGCCGGGCCAGCACGTCAAGTCCATTCGAGCGCTGACCAAAGCAGAATCCTCGGTGCCGGTCCTGGACCACGACGGCCAGATCATTCAGGGCTCGGCGCAGATTCTGGATTACCTGGATCAGGCCTTTCCCGAGCGGCCACTGGCGCCGGAGTCACCGGACGCCCGCGAACAGGTCCTGGCCTGGGAGAAGAAACTGGATGACCTGGCCGGTCCGGCGATCCGAACCTGGATCTATCACTATTTTTTGCAGCGCCCGAAAGTGGTGATCCCGCTGCTGGCCGCCGGCACTCCATTTTACAACCGGATCATTCTCAGCCTGGCCTTCAGCCGGGTGGATGAAATCATGCGCAAGTGGATGAAGATCAACCAGGCGACGGCCGATACGGCTCAGCAAGCCCTGGAAACATTGCTTGCGGAACTGGCTGAAGCCTACCGCCAGCAACCCTACCTGGTGGGCGACCAGTTTTCCCGTGCGGATCTCACTGCTGGCGCCCTGATGGCTCCGCTGTTTCAGCCCCCCCAGTATCCGGTGCCCTGGCCCAAACCGGCAAAGATACCCAAACCGGTACAAGCCATGCTGGCACAGTGGCAGGACGATATCGCTCCAATCGCCGAGATCTACCGCAACAACCGCTGACCGGAACGTTTGTCGTAAAGCGCCAGTCCCGTTGGCGGAATAGGACATCGACGAATACCTGTGTTGTGCCATGATAAAACCCGAACAATAACCACAACGGGTTTTATTATGGCGCTGATCGACATGATGCAGGCTGTGCTCGAGAACAGCGGCCTGCTGGCTCTCTGGGAGTCGCTTGCCCCCTGGCTGGCGCTGGACGAAAGACAGTTGATTTTCATGGTGGCCACTCCGATATTCATCGCCGTGACGGTGTGGGAATATCTGAAGATTCGCCACAATCCAAAGCTGATGGATACCCGGGAAGCCATCCGCAACTTCGCCCTGGGTGCGGGCTACCAGGTCACCGAGCTGTTGTTTGCCGGCCTGATCGCGTTTCCGGTTTATGCCCTGTGTTACCACTACCGCTTGTTCGATATCGAGTTGAACGCGCTCACCGCGGCCCTCACCTTCCTCGGGGTCGATTTCTGTTTCTACTGGATGCACCGGGCCAGCCATCGCATGCGCTGGTTCTGGGCGGCCCACGTAGTTCACCATTCGTCCGAACGCATGAATTTCTCCACCGCCATGCGTCAGAATGCCACTAACATATTCAACGGCATGTGGATTTTTTATCTGCCCATGGCATTGCTGGGGTTCAATCCGGTATGGATTGGCGTGGCCTATGCCTTTTCACTGGTGTACCAGTTTTTCATTCACACCACGCTGATTGGCCGGCTGCCGGGCTGGATCGAGCAGGTGTTCAACACGCCAAGCCACCATCGGGCTCACCACGGGCGCAACCCACAATACATCGACCGTAACTATGGCGGCACGCTGATCATCTGGGATCGTCTGTTCGGCACCTTCGTACCGGAAAGTGATGAGAATCCGCCGGAGTACGGCATTACCCGCCAGGTCTACTCCACCAATCTGATTGTGCTCTGGACACACGAATATGTGGACATGTTCCGTGACATGAGCCGGCCGGGCAGACTAATCTCCCGACTCAAGCATTTATGGAAACCGCCGGAGTGGCAACGCCCGGTCACCAAGGAGCCGGCCAGACACCGTGAACCAGCACACCCTGAACCTGACCACCGATGACGGCCACCGCATTACCGGCACCCTGTTTCGGCCCGCCAATCCGGTAGCCTGCCTGGTCATCAGCCATGGGATGGCCGAGCACGGCGACCGCTACGCCGCCCTGGCGCGCTGGTTGACCGATCGCAACGTAGCCGTGATCACCTACCACCACCGGGGCCACGGCCCCGATTGCCCCCGAGGAGATCTCGGCCATTACGCGGATAACGGTGGCTGGGCAAAGGTGGTGGCGGATCTGGGCCTGGTGGTGGCTCACGCCCGCCAAACGTTCCCCGGCATGCCGGTCAGTCTGCTGGGCCACAGCATGGGCTCGTTCATTGCCCAGTGTTACGCACAACAGCATGGCAACACCCTGGACACCTTGATCCTGAGCGCCACCAACCGTGTTCACCGCCCGGAGCTCACAGCCTCCCGGCTGCTCATCGGCTTGATACGCCTGATTCGCGGCAAGCGCCACCGGAGCAAACTGATTGCCAACCTGACCTTCCGCAAGTTCAACCGTCAGTTTCAGCCCAACCGGACCGATTGCGACTGGCTGAGCCGGGACGAACAGCAGGTCGATCGGTATATCGCCGACGCGGCTTGCGGATTCGAATGCACGGCCGGGCTGTGGCATGATTTCGTGGGTGGTATGCTCTCGATCAATCCAGATCTGTGGCGCAAAGACCTGCCGGTGCACCTGTTTGCGGGTACCGAGGACGCAGTCGGAGAAATGGGCAAAGGCATCCGCCAGCATTTCCAGACCATTCGTGAAGCCGGCATTCATAAAGTCACCCTCCGGCTTTTTGACCGTGGCCGCCACGAAATGCTGAACGAACTCAACGCCGAGGATGTATGGCAACATCTGCTGCAGTGTATTCCCGTGCGCGAACCCGCCTGTACGGAACCCTTGCCGGCCTGATGACTGCGGTATTGGCTCTGGGCTTCAGCCCGGCCAGAGCCGATCTGACCACACTGGCGGTTGCCGCGAATTTTACCGGCACCATGGCGAAGCTGATTCCAGCCTTTGAGCAGCAAACCGGCCATGAGATTCGGGTCAGCTATGGCTCCACCGGCAAGCTCTATGCCCAGATCCTCCAGGGCGCACCCTTCGATGTCTTCATGGCCGCGGATGAGGCACGCCCTCGCCTTCTTGAACAGCAGGGGCAGGCAGTGCCCGGCAGCCAGCACCCCTACGCCGAAGGCCGCCTGGCGCTGTGGAGCCGCAACAGCGATCTGTTCAGCGATGGTATGCACTACCTGCAGGCTAACCCTCAACGCCTTGCTATCGGCAATCCCAAAACCGCCCCCTATGGCATCGCCGCTATGGAGGTTTTGGAAAACCTGACACTGGCGGATGCGCTTCGGCCCAGACTCGTAAGCGGGGACTCCATAGCCCAGACGTTTCAGTTCGTTGCGACCGGCAATGCCGAAGCCGGATTTGTCGCGCTGGCGCAGGTTCACGCCTGGAATGGCGCGGCGGGCTCACTCTGGCTGGTGCCCTCGGAGCTGCACCAACCAATCAGCCAGCACTCGGTTCTGCTCACCCGTGGCCGCCGCAACCCAGCCGCCCGCGCCTGGCTGGATTTTCTTCAGAGCGGTAAAGCGCAGGCGATTATTCGTGAAGACGGGTACGATATCCCGCACCAGCCCAAACACTGAACTGGCGGAGACCTCATGAGCCCGGAATGGCAGGCCGTCTGGCTGACTCTGAAACTGGCAGGCATGACCACAGTGCTGCTGTTGATCGTTGGCACCCCCATTGCCTGGTGGCTGGCACGCACCCGGCACTGGCTGCGCCAACCCATTGCCGCTGTCGTGGCACTGCCACTGGTATTGCCACCAACGGTGCTGGGCTTCTACCTGTTGATCCTGATGGGGCCGGATGGCATGGTCGGCCAATTGACCCAGAATCTGGGCCTGGGGCTTCTGCCGTTCACTTTTGAGGGGCTGGTACTGGCCTCGGTTATCTACTCGTTACCGTTTACCGTGCAGCCGCTGCAGAATGCTTTCCTGGCCATCAACGACAATCTGCTGGAAGCTGCCGCCACGCTCAGGGCATCGCCGCGAGACCGGTTCTTTTCCATTGTGATTCCCCTGGCGCGCCCGGGCTTCCTGACCGCCGCAGTGCTGACCTTTGCCCACACCATCGGTGAATTCGGCGTCGTACTGATGATTGGCGGCAACATTCCCGGAGAAACCAAAGTGCTGTCCGTGGCCATTTTCGACCATGTGGAAGCACTGGAGTACAGCCAGGCACACTGGCTGTCTGCCGGGATGCTGGCGTTCTCCTTCGTAGTACTGGTGAGCCTCTACACGCTGAACGGCCGCTTTCAGCCGGGAGTCGTGAAATGACCAGCCTCAGCAGTATCCAGGCCCGCTTCCTGTGCCATTACGACGGTTTCACCCTGGATGTCGATCTCAATCTGCCCGGCTCCGGCATCACGGCGATTTTTGGCCATTCCGGCTGTGGCAAAACCACCCTGCTGCGCTGCATCGCCGGGCTACAGGCTGCAACCGGCCAGTTGACGGTGCTGGGTGAGCCCTGGCAAACGGCCAATCAAAGCCTTCCGGTACACGAGCGTTCATTGGCCTGTGTTTTTCAGGACACCAGCCTGTTTCCGCACCTGTCGGTGCGCAAAAACCTGCTGTACGGTTACCGTCGTGTGCCCGCTGTCCAGCGGCGAATCGAACCCGAGCAGGTTTACGACTGGCTCGGCCTGTCCGCCTTGCTGGACCGGATGCCCGGTCGGCTGTCCGGTGGCGAGCGTCAGCGCGTCGCGATTGGCCGGGCCCTGCTCACCAGCCCCAGCCTGCTGCTGATGGACGAGCCGCTGTCGGCCCTTGACCAGCAAAGCAAGCAGGACATCCTGCCTTATCTGGAACGCCTGAGAGATACCCTCGCCATGCCGGTGCTGTACGTGTCCCACTCCACCGGCGAGGTCGCCCGGCTGGCAGACCATATCGTGATGATGGATCGCGGCACCGTTGTCGCCCAGGGGCCGTTGCAGGAAACTCTGGCCCGTACCGACCACCCGTTCCGTCTGGAAGAAGATGCAGGCGTGATTCTGGAGGGCAGAATTGCAGAAGTAGACGCCCACTGGCAGCTGTGCCGCATCGACTTCGATGGCGGTGAACTCTGGTTACGCCAGCACGAGCATCTGACCACCGGCATGGTGGTACGTGTACAGGTTCTGGCCCGGGACATCAGCATTGCGCTCCATGAAAACCGCGATCAGAGTATCCAGAATCTGCTGCCAGCGACGGTTGACCAGGTTGTCAGCGACGTCACCCCGGGCACCAGCCTTGTCCGGCTCCTGGCCGGTGCCACTCCGTTTTTGGCCCGGCTGACGTCTCGCTCGGTACATCAGCTCCAGCTCAGCCCCGGCCAGCGTGTCTGGCTGCAGATCAAATCCGTGGCACTGGCAGACTGACCCCAGTGGCGTAGCTTCTTCCCCTCTCTGGCCAAGGGCCCCGCGCCGGGCTCTGGTTAACCTGAGTGTCTTCACCACACAAAGGTAATGATCAACGTGAGCATGAAACGGGAACACTGGGTGACCAGCGGCGACCTGACACTCTACGCAGTGGCAGAGGGAAAACCGGATGCCACCCCTCTGGTTCTGGTGCATGGCTACCCGGATAACCACACCGTCTGGGACAAGGTGGCCACGGAGCTGAAACAGGACTACCTGGTGATCCGCTACGATGTTCGCGGTGCCGGGCGCTCCGACAAACCCGGTAAAACCCGCGACTACCGGATGACCTTGCTGGCGCAAGACCTCAAAGCGGTGGTAAACGCACTGATACCCGGCCGTCCGTTCCACCTCATTGCCCACGACTGGGGCTCTATTCAAAGCTGGGAAACGGTGACCACCGGTGCGCTTGAAGGGCGCATACGTTCCTACACGTCGATCTCCGGCCCTTGCCTGGACCACGTCGGTTACTGGATACGTGAGCAGATCACTGCGCCCCGCTCTGGGGGGACGGCGAAGGTTCTGAAACAGTTTGCCAGCTCCTGGTATGTCTTTATGTTCCAGCTCCCCCTGCTTCCGGAAACCCTCTGGAACGCCGGCCTGGATCGCCTGTGGCCGGGCATCCTCAAAAAGTACGAACAGGTTTCGGATGCCGAATTCAGCCCCCATCAGAAAGCCGATGGCCGGCATGGCGTGAATCTTTACCGGGCCAACTTCCTGCCCAAGCTGTTACGCCCGGAAGCCAGAAAAGCTGACTGCCCGGTGCAGATCATCCTGCCAACCCGGGACACCTATGTCGGGCCTCAACTGGCCGAACAGTTGTCCCGATGGACCGGCAAGCTGACCCTGCATGAAATAGATGCACCGCACTGGGCACCCCTGACCCAACCCGAGGCCGTCAGCCAGTCGGTGCGGGAGTTTGTGCAAGCTCATAGCTGAGCGTGATCGCATAACGAAAAAAGGCCGCTGAAATTCAGCGGCCTTTCTCGTCAGAGGTATGGCTCAGGATTGGCGACAGGCGAAATCAGCGCGTGCCGTAGACCACCATGGTTTTGCCCTTGACCCGCACCAGGCCCTGATCCTCCAGGGTTTTCAGCACTCGCCCCACCATCTCCCGGGAGCAACCAACGATACGGCCGATTTCCTGACGGGTGATCTTGATCTGCATGCCGTCCGGATGTGTCATGGCATCCGGCTCCTTGCACAGGTCCAGCAAGGTACGGGCCACCCGGCCGGTAACGTCCAGGAAGGCCAGGTCGCCAACCTTGCGGGTAGTCTGGCGCAGGCGGGACGCCATCTGCTCACCAATGAAATACAACACCCTTGGGTCCTGCTGGGCGATTTCCCGGAACTTGGTGTAGCTGATTTCAGCCACTTCGCACTCAGTCTTGGCCTTTACCCAGGCACTGCGTGAATCCATGTTGTCAAACAGGCCCATTTCACCGAAGAAGTCTCCGGCGTTCAGATAGGCCATGATCATTTCGCGGCCGTCATCGTCCTCAATAATAACGGTTACGGAACCCTTAACGATGTAGAACAGGGAGTCGCTTTTATCACCCGCATAAATAATGGTGCTCTTGGCCGGGTAGCGCCGGCGATGGCATTGGGAAAGAAAGTAATCCAGATGTTTGGTCTTTTGCTCAACCGGCTTGACGATAGTAGCCATAATGCGAGACATGCCTCCTCAGAGTATTGCGAATCCTGATCTTTGTTATATCCCCGCTTTTTCCCTGCAGGTTAGGGATTTTACTGATATGCCACGCAACTTATAACAAGAAGGCCACATTTGGGCAACTCGAATGCAGAGGCAGGCCTTTGCGAGAGTCTGTGCTAGCATCCGGTCTCACGACTTATCGACAGAGGGAGAACCCGATGAAAGCAACCGTAGACTGGACCGGTAACGCCAGTTTCAAGGCCACCAGTGGCAGCGGCCACAGCGTTCAGCTGGACGGACCACCCGACCATGGCGGAGAGAACCTGGGCCCGCGCCCCATGGAGCTGCTGCTGATGGGCGTAGGTGGTTGCTCATCGTTTGATGTCATGAGCATTCTGAAAAAGAGTCGACAGGAAGTCACCGCCTGTCACGCCGAGCTCGAAGCCGAACGGGCCGATGCAGTGCCTGCCGTGTTTACCAGTATCCACCTGCATTTTGTGGTCACCGGCCATAACCTGAAAGAAAAGCAGGTAGAGCGAGCCGTCAGCCTGTCTGCAGAAAAATACTGTTCCGCCTCAATCATGTTGGGTCAGGCAGGCGTAAAGATCACCCACAGCTTTGAAATGCGGGAAGCCGGGTAATCGGCCAGCCCTTGAAACAGCACGCAACTTGCGGAGAAGTTACCGCCGGCAAAAATGTCGTTGCAGACACTATCCAATGGCACATGCGGTATGCATAATACGCAACTTTCTCCGCCGGTCTGCGCAAAAGGTGAACAATTTGTTCACCCGGTCAGTAGTCGGTGGCGGCCTCGGCAGAGTGACTCACCTCACTCTGCAGTCATTCATCTCCATTAAACGGAGGGGCTGAGCATGGAAACCAAACTCCAGCTGCACGGTTTCAACAACCTGACCAAATCCCTGAGCTTCAATATCTACGACATCTGTTACGCGCAGACCGAAGAACAGCGTGAAGCCTATATTGATTATATCGACGAGATGTACAACGCCGAACGTCTGACCCAGATCCTTACCGATGTGGTCAAGATCATTGGCGCCAACATCCTCAACATCGCACGCCAGGACTACGAGCCTCACGGGGCCTCTGTCACCATGCTGATTGCCGAGCATGAGTTGACCGACAGCGAAGCCAACAACGAGGAATCCCCGGGCCCGCTGCCAGACACCATCGTCGCGCACCTGGACAAGAGCCACGTTACCGTCCACACCTATCCCGAGAGCCACCCCCACGATGGCGTGAGCACCTTCCGTGCCGACATCGATGTGTCGACCTGTGGCCTGATCTCTCCGCTGAAGGTACTGAACTACCTGATTCACAGCTTTGATTCAGACGTCGTGACGGTAGACTACCGTGTGCGCGGCTTCACCCGCGATGTCGACGGCACCAAGCACTACATCGATCACGATATCAACTCGATCCAGAATTACCTGACCGAAGACACCCAGAATTCGTATCAGATGATCGACGTGAACGTTTACCAGGAGAACATGTTCCACACCAAGATGATGTTGAAAGACTTCAACCTGGACAACTACGTGTTCGGCGTAAACGCGAGTGACCTGGACCCGGCAGAAGCCCAGTCCATCGAAGACCGGCTGCGCCGGGAGATGCTGGAAATCTTCTATTCCCGGAACGTGGAATAAGCTCGTCGGGCGGCAGCCAGCCCCGGTTGCCGCCCCTCCTTCAGTTTTTTTGATCTGCCCCGCCAGAATTCTGCGTTTTCATCCTTCCTGTCGCCCCGGTTTAATAGGTTCAATGACCACCGAGAGGACGACCCATGACACTTCGCGCCCTGAAACAGACCATTCCAGCTCTGGCAACCTCTGACGGTGCCGGAGTGAAGATCAAACGCTCCCTGGGCCAACGCCAGACCATCCGCATGGACCCGTTCCTGATGCTGGACGAGTTCGGTTCAGACCAGCCCCAGGACTATATCGCCGGTTTTCCGTCCCACCCACACCGGGGCTTCGAAACGGTCACCTACATGATCGAAGGCCACATGCTGCATGAAGACCACCTGGGCAACCGGGGCAATCTTCGCAACGGCGGTGTGCAGTGGATGACGGCTGGCCGGGGCATCGTACATTCGGAAATGCCCCAACAGGAGTCCGGGCGGATGCGCGGCTTCCAGTTATGGCTGAATCTGCCGGCGGCGGAAAAGATGAAACCGGCAGGCTATCGGGACATTCAACCGGAAGACATTCCGGTGTTCAGTCAGCCCGGCGCCACGGTGAAACTGATCGCGGGTGAACTATCGGTCAAGGGTGCCGAGATTACCGGCGCTATCGCCGGCGGCAGCACCCAGCCACTGTATGCCGACATCCACCTGGACCCGGGCGCACAGCTGGCACTGCCCATCGGCACAGCACTCAATGCCATGCTGTACCTGTATGAAGGCAGTGCCAGTCTGGTCACCGGAGAGGACCACACACCGCTGACGCCGTCGGCCGCCAGCGTGCTCGGCCAGGGCGATGAGGTGATGCTGGTTGGAGGTGAGACCGAAGCGAGGCTCCTGCTGATTGCCGGAAAACCGATCGGGGAACCCATCGTTCAGTACGGTCCGTTTGTGATGAACACCCGTGAAGAGATTGAACAGACACTGCGGGATTACCAGACCGGCCAGCTTACCGCCTGATGATCAGGCAAATGCCTTGCCAGCCATCAGCTTCTGCACCATCGGCCGGACGATCAGGTCCATCGCCAGAGGCATCTTGGTGCCGGGAATCACCAACGTATCGTGCCGGGACAGACTGCTGTGGGGAATCACCTGCAGCAGCCAGGCAAAATCCACATCGGTGGCTTCGCGGAAGTGAATCACCACCAGGCTTTCGTCTTCGCTCGGCACGTCCCGGGCGATGAACGGATTGGAGGTATCCACCAGCGGGATACGCTGGAAGTTGATGTGGGTGTGGGAAAACTGGGGCACGATATCGTGCACATAGTCGTCCATGCGGTTGATGATGGTCTGCACCACCGCTTCCTGGCTGTACCCGCGCTGGTTGGTATCCCGGTGGATCTTCTGAATCCATTCCAGATTCACGATGGGCACCACACCAATCAGCAGGTCCACATACTGGGCAATATTGTAGTTCTCGCTGACCACTCCACCGTGCAGGCCTTCGTAAAACAGCAGATCGGTGTCTGGAGGCAGCGAGCTCCAGGGCGTAAAGGTGCCGGGCTTGTGGCCTGCGGCAACCAGCTCACGATCCTCATCGTGAACATACTGCCGGTAACGGCCGTTGCCGGTGTGGCTGTAGTCGTAAAGCAGGGCTTCCAGGCGGTCAATATGGTTGGCCGCAAGAGCAAAGTGGTTACGTTCCCCGAACTGTCCTTTGGCCGCCAGCCGGGCCATTTGCTCACGGGTATAGCGGTGAAAACTGTCACCGCTGATCATCGCCGCGTCGATTTCCTCGCTGGCAAACAAGCGGCCGAAAATCTGGCCCGTGGTGCTGGTGCCGGCTCCGGACGACCCGGTAACGGCAATAATCGGATGGCGTTTGGACATAATTACCAGAATCCCTGGAGAGGTCAGATCAGACTGTTCAGTAGCTTGGGCTTTTCGACCACAAAGCCCTGGGCATAATCCACGCCCAGCTGCCTCAGCATATCCAGAACCTCGCGGGATTCAACCTGAGAAGCAATCACTTCCCGATTCATATAGTGCGCCATGTCCACCATCGACTTCACCATTGCCTGATCCGTCGGGCTGGAAGCCAGCTGACTGGTGAACGCACTGTCGATCTTGATCAGGTCAACCGGTAACGAACGCATGAACTGGTAAGAGTTCGGGCCACTGCCGAAATTACCGAGGCAGAACCGGCAACCCAGCTCCTTCATCTCTCCCATGAAATCGGCCACCGCTTGCACATCGTGGATGGCTGACGCTTCGGTCAGTTCGAACCACAGCCGCTCGATGGGAGCGTCTTTTTCACTGAGTTTTTCATAGATGAACTCAAGCAGAGACTGATCATTCAACGAATAACCGGAAAGATTGATGCACACTCCCCCCACATTCCTGGGGTCCGGCGCTTGGTCGCGCAGCCAGTCCAGCATGTGCCCGACCACCCAGCGATCGACCGCCTGCATGCGGTCGTAGCGTTCGGCCATGCGGACAAAATCACGGCCGGTGATCAATGTACCGTTGTCATCGTACATGCTGATGAGCACTTCATACTGGGTTGCCATGCGTGCTTCGCCATGCAGCGGAATCATTTTCTGGCAACGCAGCAACATCCGCTCTTCCGCAGGATCGCTCAGGCTCGCCACCCGGGCGGCAATCTGCTCCTGGCGAGCCTGGTCATCGGCATCCAGACTGTATTCAGACACCTTTCCCGGGCCCTTGCGGCGAGCCGCAGACAGGGCCTGTTCCGAGGCCCTCAGCCAGCGTTCGGCACTGGCCAGGGCTGGCAATTCCGGCGCAATCCCGACGTTGGCGGATAACTCATAGGTTTTGCCGCCAAAAGCGTAGTCTCCCCCTTCAACGGCGCTCACCAGAGCCCGGGCAACTTCTTCGGCCTTCTCTGCTGGCACCAGCATGGCAAATTCAGTGCCTTCGATGCGAGACACCGGCATACCCTCCCCCACATGCCGACACAGCATGTCAGCGACCTGCTTCAGCACTTCATCCGCTGCCTGCTGGCCCGCCGTGTCACTGAGCAGCCTGAACCCTCGCAAGTCAAGATGCAGCAAGGCACGGGGGTCTTCCCGGCGGGCCAGTTGCTGCTCCAGCATCCGCTCAAATTCCCGGCGATTAAGCAGGTGGGTCAGGTCATCGTGCGTCGAAACCCAGGATAACTGGTCATACACATTGCGCACCATCCGGTCGATACTTTCGTCCACCAGCGGCCGCTCATATTGGCTGTCCGGGATGATAATGCCCTCCCGCATCTGACGGGCCAGAGCCTCCAGCTCCAGCTCCACCACCCGCATTCCCTGATGGTTCACGAACACAAATCGGGAAAAACCACGGGCAATCCACACCAGGCGAATGTATTGCGGCTCAGCGGGCCGGCTTTGATCCTTCAACCAGTCTCCGGTGCGCATTTGCTGAGCCCGATTAATCCAGCGTTGCAGGCTGCGTTGCTCGCGCTCGTCAGCGACCTGTTTGTCCGGTTTCACCGGCACGCGCCGGGGTATTTCCACCAACTCGGCAGGGGCATCCGAACGTCGAACCAGGAATTGCTTCAGTTCATCGCGTATCTGTGATGAAGGCATGTGATTACTGGAAATCGAGGCCAGACCGTCCTGGATCAGTCTCAGCAACTCAGGCAGATTAATACTGCTGTCGGGGTCGTCAGAAAACGCCAGCAGGGAATCGAGCACGGCCAGATAGTCCTGCCACAGCTGGCTGTCGGGCCCTTGTCGAATCCAGGTCAGAGACAGCAAGTCACGCCAGCCGCCATCCAGCAGGCTCACCAAAGCTTTCGGCACCTTGCGCCCGGAAAACTTGTTGTCCAGTGCTTCAGCAACCGCGGCCTTCGACTCAGACACCTTCTGGGCACCTTCTGCGGCCGCCGTCACCCGCTCCACATTGCGCCGGTACACCAGATTCTGACGTTCGATCAGGGTATCCAGCTCGCCCAGGGTCTGTTCGAACACGCCGGTGTCCTGCTCAAACTCGGTGGCAATGCGCTGCACCAACTCGTCCACCCGGCGCTGAACCACCGGATTCAGCCGGCCACCCTTGACCCCGAGCTGTGCCAGCCGGTTCATCACACCCCGCACAGGACTGGCCTGATCTTCAAAGAACGCGGGATCACGCATTACCACTTTCAGTACCGGCACCTCCAGCTGGCGCATCCGGTCCTGGGCATAGCTACTGAGTTTCGGGCTTTCGATAACACTGCGAAAGAACCGGTCGACGACATCCAGTGCGCCTTGCTGATCCTCGTTGAGGCGAGCATCACCGGCACTTTCTTTGACTTTCGCAACCACCCGCTCCTTGAGCGGGACAGCCGGCTCATCGGGCCCGGCTGCGCGCAGTTGCAGCTCCTGAAGCTCCCGCTGCAACTCACCGGCGGAAAGTGGACGGGCGTTGGGCGCAAATGGCTCCGCCGCCACTCCTTCCCGGGCCTGCCGGTTGACCTGTAACGTCGACAACAGGTTGCGCACGGTCGCGAAGGCGGTTTGCGCATCCCGGGCATAGCCCCGGAACTCACCGGATATACGCGACCGCAGTGACCGCGGCGCCTGCTCCGATGGCCGGGTTTCGGCCTTCGGGGCCGGCGCTGCTGGCTGCTCGGCGGGGTAAGGCTTGGGTGCCGCGGCGACATTAGTGGCGGATGAAAGCGCTGGCTTGGGCTTGTCAGCAGGCTGCTCGCTCAGGTACTTCGACAAGTCCAGATCCGGCAGAACGCCGTGACGGATCAAAATGCTATTGAGCTCCCGATACAAGGGAGCCAATTGACGGATGACCGTCTGTTCGAAGGTTTTCAGGCAGACTTTCTCGACCTCGCGACTGGTCTTCAGCTGCATCAGGGCATGATGAAACGATTCGCAAACCAGAGCCGGGCCCAGGGGATTATGATGGCCGGTTCGATTGGAGATGCTCAGTTTATCCAGGCGCAACTTGAGCTGCAGCAACTCACCGCGATAGAGGGTGTCGGCCCGGGTCACCATGACCCTGATCGCCAGCCAGTCTTCAAATTCGTTTTTATCAACCACCGACAACATGGAACCGGGTGCGCCCTTTGGCTCCGGTTTCAGTGGCGACTCCAGGCTTCGCGCCATGTGGTGCCAGAGTACCCTCTGGCGCCCCTGGATCTGACCGGAGGCATCCATATACTCGTTGGCCAGCTGGTCACTGGAGGCTTTCTGGGCAGCCTTGCGGAGCTCATCAATGGTCTGCACGAAACACGCATCCATCAGGGGCTCGATAAAGCGGGTGACCGTTTTGGCGCATTGGTGCAGCACAAACTGCACCCGTTCACTGGGTGCGCGCAGCGAGGAGCGTTCCTGGTCGCCGGCACCGCCGCACATATGCAGAAGCGCGTTCACAGCCTCAGGATTGGGCCGGGTGAAACTGACGCCCATGGCACGATCAATACGCCTCGAAGGGCTCACATAGAGTTCGTAGCGAGTGCTGTTTTCCAGCCCCCGGAAACGCACCACCAATTCTTTGGGTGTGGAGTTTGAAAAGGCCCGGTCAAGCTTGGCGGAGGTGTCACCGGAATACCGGATATACAGGCCTTCGGCGCAGAAGTCCGCAATCTGACACGGCCACGACTCACCATTGCCGGCATCAATCTGTGCAGCGAGTTTAATCGGCTGTCGGGGGCTACTACGACGCTCTCTCGGATCCATGAAATATCTTGACCAGTTGCAAAGCCGGCTCTGTTGCCGGGCAACGGAAGCCCGGCGAACGTCCCTGATTAGGTGGTGCGCACCACCTGCTATGATATGAGTTCGCGTGGCTGGCGGGAAACCCCGTGGCCATACCCGGGTTCACACAATATTCAGTGACCGGGCTCACACTTCACCATAACATTCTGATTCATGAAACAGCTTAGTCAGATCTATCTTGTTTTGCTACTGTTTACGGGTCTTCAGGGCTGTTCGACCTTAGGCTACTACAGCCAGGCGATCAGTGGCCATGCCTCACTGATGATGCGCAGCCAACCCGTCAAAGACGTTATTCGCCAGCCGGACACCCCACCCCGGTTGCAGCACACACTCTCTACCGCCTTGGCGGCTGGCAGCTTTGCCCGCAAAACCCTTCAGCTTCCGGTGGGCGGGGCGTTTACCGATTTTGTCGCCCTTGAGCAGCCCTGGGTGGTGGTCAGTCTCGTGGCCGTACCGGAGTTTTCCCTGACCCCACACCAATGGTGTTATCCGATCGTGGGGTGTCAGGCCTACCGGGGCTACTTTTCCCTCAAGCCAGCTCGGAAGGAGCAGCGTAAATTTCAGGCCCGGGGCTATGACACGTTCATCGGTGGGGTTACGGCCTATTCCACCCTGGGCTGGTTTGATGACCCTCTGCACACCGGCTTCACTAACCTGCCGGAAGACCGGATGGTCGCCTTGATGTTTCATGAACTGGCACACCGGGTGGTGTACCTGAACGGCGACACGGCGTTCAACGAAAGTTTTGCCACGGCTGTCGAGCTCGAAGGACTGAAGTTGTGGCTGGAAAAACAGCAAGCGCCCGGAGGTTTTGAGCGGGCTCTGCAACGGCTGGAACACCGAAACCGCACCTATGAACTGGTTCAGGCCACCAGCGAGGCGCTCAAAATACTTTACCAGCAGAAGGACCAGATGCCCCGCGAGCAGCTCCGGCAACGCAAACACGAACTGCTGGACGAATTGGCCCGGAACTATGAATCCCTGTCGCAGCACTATTCAGAGCCAGGGCCCTTTGGCCATGCGCCGGTGCAGTTGAACAACGCCAACCTGGCGCTGTTTCAGCAATACAACCAGCATGTACCTGCGTTCAGGCAGTTACTGAGGGAATCCGGACATGACTTCAACCGGTTTTATGAAAGTGTCATCGAGCTGGCTGAGCAGCCACAAACCAGCCGCCAGCATGCGCTTGATGCCCTGTCACAGCGGTTTGACGAACACCTTTGAGTTGCGCTGGGGGTTATAGGACGCCAGTTTGGGGCCGGGCAAATCCTGCACTGCCGTGGGCTGGAAGCCCCGCTCCCGGAACCAGTGTTCGGTTTGGGTGGTCAACACAAACAGTTTGCGAATGCCCTGCCCACGGGCCAGCTTCTCGATCATCACCAGAATGTCGTCACCACGGCCTGCCCGCCGGTAGGACGGGTCCACGGCAAAGCAGGACAGCTCTCCGGCGCCCTCCTCGGGATAGTAATAGAGGGCTGCACAGCCAACGATGGTGCCATCCCTTTCGGCAACCACAAAGCGGTCGATTTCGGTTTCCAGCATCTCCCGCGAGCGACGCACCAGCACGCCCTGCTCTTCCAGCGGTTGGATCAACTCCAGAATACCGCCGATGTCTTCAACCCGCGCCGGCCGAATCTGTTCGTAATGATCTCCGCTGACCAGCGTACCCGAGCCGTCCCGGGTGAACAGCTCTTCCAACAGCGCGCCGTCTTCGGCATAGCTGATGATATGAGCACGGCGCACGCCCTTCACGCAGGCGTCACAGGCGGCCTTGAGCAGGGCCGCATCGTGACCGGTCACGGTGTTGTCATTCAGCCGCTCGGACGCCTGACGGGCCGACAACTCGCGGATCAACGAGCCGTCTTCGTCCAGCAAGCCTTCATCGTCAATGAACACAATGAGCTTTTCGGCCTGCAGGGCGGCAGCAACCTGGCTGCCAACATCTTCATAGGAAAGATTGAAGGCATCTCCGGTCGGTGAATACCCCATGGGCGGGAGCAGCACGATATGGCCCAGTTCGAGCAACTGTTCAATGCCCCTGGTATCTATCCGGCGCACCCGGCCGGTGTAGCCGAAGTCGGTGCCATCCAGAACGCCAACAGGCTTGGCGGTCACGTAGTTGCCACTGCTGACCCGGATTCTGGCATTGTGCATCGGCGAGTTGACCAGACCCATGGACAGCTGGCTTTCCAGGTAGGCTCGCAAGCCGCCGATGGCTTCCATGACCAGCGGTAAGTGGTTATCCGGGGTAATGCGCAGGCCGCGGGCAAATGAAGATTCCAGGCCAGCGTCGTCCAGTCGGGACTGAATCTGCGGCCGGCCACCGAAAGCCACCACCAGCCGCACACCCAGGCTGCTGAGCAGCGCGATGTCGTGGATGATGTTGATGAAGTTCCGATGCTCTATGGCATCCCCCGGCATGGTCAGAACCACCGTTCGCCCGCGATGGGCGTTGATGTAAGGGGATGAGTGGCGGAATCCATGCAGCCATTCGTTTGATTTCAATCCGTTCTCCCTTTCGGTTCTGTTGTGCCTGCCTTCACCGGCATCGGGTTCATCAAAGACAAAACTGTTTTATCAAGCCACGAAGAATATCAACGGTCGGCTGCAACTGCGCCAACTCCAGGTACTCATCGGGCTGATGGGCCTGATCAATGGAGCCCGGGCCCATCACCAGAGTTTCCAGGCCCAGTTTCTGCAGCCAGGGCGCTTCGGTGGCAAACGCCACCGCGTGGGCGGTATGCCCGGTGAGCGACTCGCAGGCTTTGACCAGCGCGGCATCTGCCGGGGTTTCAAAGGGGGGCACGCCATCAAACAGGGGCTCGAAGGTGAGTTTGAGCTCCCGCCGCTGCGCCAGTGGCTGCATCCGGTTGAGAATGGTCTGGCGCAGGGTTTCCATGTTCATACCCGGCAGCGGGCGCAAATCGAAATGCAGTTCGCACTGCGCGCATATGCGATTGGGGTTATCGCCGCCGTGAATACAGCCCAGGTTCAGTGTCGGCACCTGCACTTTAAAATTGGGGTTACGGTACTTTTCCTGCCATTCGCTCCGCAACGCGAGCAGTTCACCCAGCGCCTCGTGCATGCCTTCCAGGGCATTACGGCCCAGGCCCGGGTTGGAAGAATGGCCTGACTGCCCCTCAAACCGGAGCCGCTCCATCATGATGCCTTTGTGCATCCGTACCGGCTTCAGGTTGGTGGGCTCGCCGATCACCGCATACCGGGCTTTGGGCTTGCCCGCCTCGGCCAGAGCCCGGGCACCGTTCATGGAGCTTTCTTCGTCGGCGGTGGCCAGGATAATCAATGGCTGTTGCAGCGGCTGGTCAACGAAGGCTTTCGCCGCTTCGATCGCCAGAGGAAAAAAGCCTTTCATGTCGCAGGTACCCAGCCCATACCAGCGGTCGTCTTTCTCGGTCAGGGTAAAGGGGTCAGTCTGCCAGCGCTGGTCGTCAAAAGGTACGGTATCGGTATGGCCCGACAGCACCAATCCACCAGAGCCAGTACCCAGAGTCGCGATCAGATTGTACTTGCCCGGCATACCAGGCACTTCAAGGATTTCGATGGCAAAGCCCAGGGCTTCGAGCCACTCTGCCAGCACGCGAATCACGGCTTCGTTGCTATGGTCCCAGTCAGGCGACGCACTGCTGATCGATGGCAGTGCAATCAGACGGGCCAGCATGTCCCGTATACCGGGTACCCGGGATGTCGTATCACTGCCTTGTACCATGGAGCCTCCCGGCCGTTAGGTCAGTCTGCCCGGCCCCGCCGCCAGACTTCAAGTTGGGTAATGGCACGAATGAGCATCGGGTACGCAACTTCCCCACCAGCGACGGTTCGGGAAACTTCCAGCTCCCGCTCACCGACACTGACCAGCTTGCCCTCTACCTGATTGTCGTTAGAGAGGGTCACCCGAACCTTGCGGCCGAGCCATATGTTGGCGCTGTCAACGGGCTCCACATACCACTGCACAACATCAGGATCTTCCGGCGGTACGATCGGTTCAAGAGCTTCCGGAGCAACATTTTGGGCCACTGGCAAGGCTTCAGTCAGATACACGCCGGGCACCTGCGCACCGTTATAGGATACTTGCCAGGCTTCATCTGATTCTGAACCTGATCTTACCGGAATGCCCAGGGTGTCGGAGCGAGGATCCGCGGTAAACTCCAGCTCCCCGCCCTCGGTGATCCACTGGCGATAAAGCGCCAGTAACTGATCACTTCCCTTGTAGCCCCGGGCGTCCAAACCCCGCTCCAGCGCAACAGCCGCAGCCACGCCCCATTCGTTCAATGTGAGGCCGGTTTCCCGGGAGCAGTAGGTCGACAGTCGGCGCATCAGGCCAGCATCACGCAGAGTGATGCTGGCAACTGATGGGCTGTTCTCCAGACTGATGCCCGTACTGGAAAGCCGTATACGGGCACCAGGCCAGTCTATTTCCATGCTACCAATTGCCGCCGTATTCAATTCAATACGAAGTCCATCCCCGGTCTGGGACAGCAGCAGGTCGCCAGTAATGGCGTCGATACCCATTCGCGTCAGATCACCGCTGCCCAGTTGCTGCCTGGGATCGGGTGCGCAGGCGAGCGCCACCAGTGGCGCACTGGCCGCCTCTTCCTCCGCACCTTCCGTCAACCAGTTGCGAAACATGGTGGGCTCCAGCGCCATGCTGGCCTGCTCGATGGTCAGGCTCCAACTGGCCGGCAAAGACTCAGGGTTGGCCAGGGTGGTCAGCAAAGCCAGCGGAGATCCGGCATCCAGTTCCGCCAGCCCAAGTTCCAGAGCCTGAGTGAGCCTGAAGTCCTGCCACCGGGATTGCTTGAGCCGCACCCGGCCATCCAGCGACGAACCGATACTGCCCCGCTCCAGTACACCAAACTCCGATAGACCCGTGCGAGCTTCCGCCAGGCGCTGATCCGCCAGCCACCAGACACCGCCCTTGTAGCCGGCAAAGGCGACAAGCGCCACTATGATCAGAAATGACAGCAGGCGTTTCATCCGGCAGCTCCCGGTCAGACGTTTCAGTTACGGGAAATCAGCGTGCCGACACCTTCGTCGGTGAAGATTTCCAGCAAGCAGGCGTGGGCAACCCGGCCATCGATAATGTGCGAGGTGCGAACGCCATTTTCCACCGCACTCAGTGCGCAACGGATCTTGGGCAGCATGCCGCCATGGATAGTGCCATCTTCAATCAAATCGTTGACCTGCTGGGCAGTGAGGCCCGTCAGCACTTTGTCTTCCTTGCTCTTCAGGCCCGACACATTGGTGAGCAGCATCAGCTTTTCGGCCTTCATGGCCTCGGCGACCTTGCCGGCAACCAGATCCGCATTGATATTGTATGAGGCGCCGTCCGGACCCACACCGATCGGCGCGATAACCGGAATCACATTGCTGCGGGTGAGCATGTCAATCACATCCACATTCACGCTGGCCACTTCGCCCACATGCCCGATATCAATGATTTCCGGGCGTTCCAGTTCTGGTGAGCGATCAACCACTTCCAGTTTGCGGGCGCGGATCAGGTTGGCGTCTTTACCGGTCAGGCCAATGGCCGTGCCGCCCTGGGCATTGATCAGCGACACAATTTCCTTGTTGACCTGGCCACCCAACACCATTTCCACCACGTCCATGGTTTCGGAATCGGTCACCCGCATGCCGTTCACAAAACGGGACTGGATATTCAGCCGTGCAAGCAGCTCGCCAATCTGAGGGCCGCCACCGTGAACCACAATCGGATTGATGCCCACCAGTTTCATCAGCACCACGTCACGGGCGAAGCTGCTCTTGAGCTCTTCGTTTTCCATGGCATTGCCGCCGTACTTGATCACGACAGTCTTACCCGTAAACCGTTGAATATAAGGCAAGCCCCGGCTCAATACCGAGGCCACCTGCATTGCTGTTTCACGATCCAGAGCCATGGTGATGTGTTAATCCTTACTGTCAGAAAATGAGTGTTGTCAGAAACCTGCAACCAGGTCCGGCGCAGCTTTCAGTAATTGTTCCCGGAAAACAGACTTGATCCGCTCCAGGGATTCTTCGGTTTCTGCCTCAAATCGCAGTACCAGAACCGGCGTGGTATTGGAGGCCCGGCACAGGCCCCAGCCATCGGAATAATCTACCCGGATTCCGTCGATGCTGCTGATATTACCGTCTCCAAACTCACCCTGGTGGCCGAGGCGTTCGATGATGGCGAACTTCTCGCGTTCAGTCACCTCGACATTCAGCTCAGGTGTGCTGATGTCTTCGGGGAAATCCGCAAATACATCGTCACTATGGCGATCTTCAATACCCAGTATTTCCAACAGGCGCGCCGCCGTATAGAGACCGTCATCAAAGCCATACCAGCGCTCGCCGAAGAAGATATGCCCGCTGAGTTCGCCGGCCAGCAAGGCTCCGGTTTCCTTCATTTTCGCCTTCATCAGGGAATGACCGCTTTTCCACATAACCGGCCGGCCGCCGGCTTCGGAAATCACTCCTGCCAGCCGGCGACTGCACTTCACGTCATACAGAACGTCCGCGCCCGGGTTGCGGGACACCACGTCCCGGGCAAACAGCATCAGCAGACGATCCGGCCAGATGATTTTGCCACTGTTGGTGACCACGCCTAGTCGATCACCATCTCCATCAAAAGCCAGACCAATATCGGCACCGGTCTCCTGAACCTTGGCGATCAGATCCTGAAGATTCTCAGGCTTGCCCGGGTCCGGATGGTGGTTGGGGAAGTCGCCGTCGACCTCGCAGTACAGCGGTGTTACTTCGCACCCAAGCTCCTCGACCAGAATGGGGGCCAGCTCTCCCGCAATCCCGTTACCGGCATCCACCACCACTTTCAGGGGAGCTGCGACGGCGATGTCGCCAACGATACGGTCAAGATAGGCGCGGCGAACATCTTCACTGGACTGGGAGCCCTGGCCGGAGCTGAAATCCCCGGTCTGGATGCGCTTGTACAGTTTCTGGATGGCGTCCTCCGACAGGGTTTCGCCACCGAGCATGATCTTCAGGCCGTTGTAGTTTGCCGGGTTGTGGCTACCGGTCACCATCACTCCGGAGCCGGTGTCCAGATGGTGCGTAGCAAAATACAGCACCGGTGTGGGCACTGCCCCTACATGAATCACATTACAACCGGTGGCCATGACGCCACGCGCGAGAGCGTCCGCCAGCTCCGGGCTGGAATGACGACCATCGTAGCCAATGCAAAGGGATGCCACCCCGCGGTCAGCGGCCTCCGAACCGATCGCACGGCCGATCACCTCGACCACGCCGGCAGACAGGGTCTGGCCCACGATGCCACGGATGTCATAGGCCCGGAAAATCTCCGCGGCAACGTCGACTTGCGGTAACAGGCTCTCCTCGACTTCAGGGATGTCTTCGTCAAACAACGGGGTATCCGAGCTGCCGAACCCCAGAACATCCTCATCGCCATCGAGCATGTCGATGTCCGGCATGTCCTTGTCCTTGAACAGCGGTTCCTCTTCGGCCGCAACTTTCTTGTTACCAGCCGGGGGCGCCTTCGGCTTGACGGACTCTCCGGCCTTGGCAACCCGTTTCTCAACAACCTGGGACAAGCGGTATAACACCTCTCCAGTTGCGGCGACCATATCCCACTGGAAAGCGGGCAACTTCATACGCTCCCCGCCAAACACTTTGTGAGCCCACTGAATCATTGCGGTCACGTCCTGACGGATACCACGCTGGGCGCCACCAAGCAGCATCCAGACCACCGCGGCGGCGAGTAACGCCGGAATGCCCACCAGCGCCGCGAGCATCACCGAGCTTACGGTAGCAGCAGGTGCCGATCCGGCCTGGTACACCACCGACCAGTCAGGGTTAACAAGCGTCCGGGACACTTCGGGGCCGCTCCCGCTTCCCGCGCTGATCACCGTGCGAGCGCTGCCGGACACCGTTTGAACCAATGACAACCGGCCGCCCATCTTCCGGTCACCCACACTCAGCAGTGGAGCCACATGGGATGCCTCAAAAACCGCAAGCACACTGCCAATGACCGCGTTACTGGAAGGACTGCGCACCGGCGCTGCAAGTTGCAGGTACCATTGGTTGTCTCTCGGGAAAGCGTCGGGCAGCAGCGGCTGACCATTCTCTGCACGCCGGGCCAGTTCCAGACCAGCAAACCCGAGCAGAGTGTCTCCGTTACCGGTCCTGGGGATTTCACGGTGAGGGAAAACAAACACCGCACTCGCGCCGCTCACTGCTTGCAGGAGCTGCTGAGACAGCACCCGAAGATCAGACTGACTGGCAATCGTGTCGGCCACGAACGGCTGACCGGCTACAGCCTGCACCTGGTCCTGCATGGCGGAAAGATAATGGTTAAGTCGTTGCTGCGCACTGTCCGCCTCGACCGTTATGGCTCGGTCGTAGGCGCTTTCAGTGGCTGGTATCGCAACCAGAAAATGCAACAAGACAGCGGTTACAACACCGGCCAGAACAACAATCAATGCCTGCTGGGTCGCCACAGCACTGAGCTTTTTGAGACCAGCCCCGGCCGAATCATCGGTTCGCTTTTCCTTTTTCCCGGGCTTTTTCTCCGGTTTTTCTTCCACGGTCGGATCTTTGGCCTTGTTCTTACCGAATTTCATAGCGCATCCCGCAGTTATTTTTTTGTTCCGGACAAACACTTATCCGCAAAGTATAGACGCCTGCTACCTAACGTGCCGCCAGCGTGGCCGCTCCGGGCTCATTGGCTTCCTGTAGAGCCAAAGCCACCTTCACCCCGGGTACTTTGGTCAAACTCTGAGACCACCTCAAAGTCTGCCTGAACTACCGGTACCAGCACCATCTGTGCGATCCGCTCTCCGATATCGACCGTAAACGCAGTCTCGCCACGATTCCAGCACGACACCATCAGTTCGCCCTGGTAATCCGAGTCAATCAAACCCACCAGATTTCCCAGAACAATACCGTGCTTATGGCCCAGGCCGCTGCGGGGCAGAATCATGGCCGCGAGCGAAGGGTCCGCGATGTGCACAGACAACCCGGTGGGGATCAGATGCGTTTCTCCTGGCGCCACCGTGAGCGGTTGCTTGAGGCAAGCGCGAAGGTCCAGCCCTGCGGACCCCTCGGTTGCGTATTCGGGGAAGGGAATAGCGGTACCGATACGATCATCCAGAACTCTCACCTGCAGTTTAGTTCGACTCATTATTTTCTGACCCTGTTGTTCTGTTCTGCGATTAGTGTCACCAACCGACTGGCAATGGCCTGCTTACTCTCCGGCCCGATGGACTCCTGCCCGTCAGCCCAGAACACCGTGACGGCATTCCGATCACTGTTGAAACCCAGCCCGGGAGCAGACACATCATTGGCGACAATCATATTCAGCTTCTTACGTTGCATTTTATCCGTGGCATAACGGGCAACGTCTGTTGTTTCTGCGGCAAACCCCACGGTAAATGGTGCATCCGGTCTGGCCGCGATCGTGGCCAGGGTATCCGGGTTGCGAACCAGCGCCAGGCTCATGGCCTCACTGGTTTTCTTGATTTTATCGCCAGCACAGGATTCCGGCCGGTAATCCGCCACCGCCGCAGTAGCGATAAAGATGTCGCACCCCTCACTGACCGCAGTCTCCGACTGCTTCAGCATATCCTCTGCCGTTATCGCCTGGCGCACTTCCACCTCGTCCGGCGCGGGGAGATTCACCGGCCCGCTGATCAATACCACGCGGGCTCCGGCCGCCGCTGCCGCACGGGCGATGGCATACCCCATTTTGCCGGAACTGTGGTTGGAGATATAACGCACGGGATCGATCGGCTCCCGGGTCGGGCCGGCGGTAATCACCAGCCGCTTGCCTGCAAGTGGGCCAGGGGCCGCCGGTGCCTGCTCAGTCAGAATGAGCGTAGCCAGGGTTGCTGGCTCCAGCATCCGACCGGGCCC
>DATGQY010000167.1:0-2424 GCA_035303925.1 Marinobacter sp.
TACCAGGCTGGCGCGGGACAACTCGCCCATGTGGGTATCCACCAGGTTGCCCTGGGCGTTGTAGAACAGGGTGGTGGGCAGGCCATGGCTGCCCACCACCCGGCCGAAGTTGTTCTGCCGGTCACTGAGCACGTGGCTCAGATTCAGGTTCTGCTCCATCAGGAATTTCCGGATGGTTTCCGGGTGCTCACCCTGATTGGCAAACACAAAGTTCACGCCCGGGTAACGCTGTTGGGCGTCTTCCAGTACCGGCATTTCCCGAATGCAAGGCGGGCACCAGGTGGCCCAGAGGTTGACCACCGTGGGCCGGTCGCCGGCCAGGCTGGCCAGGTCGATGGGGCGCTCGTTCAGGTCAGTCAGGGCGACCTCGGGCAGGCCCTGGATCTGTTGGTTGATCAGGGTGATCACGCCGGTGGTCGCGCCCCAGGTGATCAGGCCGGCGGCCACGGCAGAGCCCAGCGCTCGACGCATACCCGCGCGTTTCCACATCAGATAGCCGGTGAACGCCAATGCCGCAATCAGGCCGGTTATCATGTCAAAACCGCCATCGCGGATGTCGATTATGCCCAGCCAGTCACCCTGGTACTGCTCGAAGTAGCGCACCACAAAACCGATTCGGGCACTGACCATGGCCACCAGAAAGATATCGGCCAGGGTGCCGGACACGGGTGTATTCTCTTTGCGGCCGGTCAGGGCCCCGACGATCAACGCCACTACAAAAGCCAGCACCAGGAGCAGGTGCCCGATGGACAGGCTGAGGGGGCCAACGCCTACGCTGAGCATGGTATCTCCGTGAAGTGATGAGTTTTCCTGAGGGTATGAGCGCTACTGACCAGAGACATGCAGGAGAGTTCCATCTTTCCCTGAAAATGAAAGCCTGCTAATTAAAACCACCTATGGCTATTTCTCAGATGCTCTGTTACCGTGCCTGCATCCTGCCTCTAGGGATTCCGCAGTTTTTTGGCTTTTGCCGCTTTGCGAACTATCCATACGACCTGTCAGAGGACGTCACCCCGATACCGGCGCGTGACCGTAGTCGTCTTTTATTCCATGAATTTTCATGGCATCTGCCCGCATTCGCCGACGACGGTGTTCGTGGAGGCAGAATCAATCAAGAGTACACCTTATATGAGTTTTTCCTCCCTCGGTTTGTCCGAGCAGCTGGTTCGTGCCACTTCCGATCAGGGTTATGAAACCCCGTCTCCCATTCAGTTGCAGGCGATTCCTGCGGTATTGTCCGGTAGAGACGTGATGGCTGCCGCCCAGACGGGTACCGGCAAAACGGCCGGCTTTACACTGCCTCTTCTGCAGCGCCTGGCGGATAATCCGCGCAACGGCAAAGGCCCCCGTGCGTTGATTCTCACCCCGACCCGAGAGCTGGCAGCACAGGTACACGACAGTGTGAACCTTTACAGCAAATACGTTCCCACCAAAGCCGCTGTGGTATTTGGTGGTGTGAAAATCAATCCGCAGATGATGAAGCTGCGCAAAGGCGTCGACGTGCTGGTGGCAACACCGGGCCGCCTGATGGACCTGTACCAGCAAAACGCTGTGCGCTTCAACGAAGTGGAAATCCTGGTGCTGGACGAAGCCGACCGCATGTTGGACATGGGCTTTATCCGCGACATCCGCAAGATCCTCGCCCTGTTGCCCGCCAAGCGTCAGAACCTGTTGTTCTCTGCCACCTTCTCCAACGAGATCCGTGGTCTGGCCGAAGGCCTGCTGGATAATCCGGTGCAGGTAGAAGTGGCTGCCCGTAACACCTCGGCTGAAAGCATTATTCAGTCGGTGTACCCGGTAGACCAGAGCCAGAAGACCGCCCTGCTGAGCAAGCTGGTGCGTGACAATGGCTGGGAACAGGTGCTGGTATTCACCCGCACCAAGCACGGCGCTAACCGCCTGACCCAGAAACTGGAAAAAGACGGCATTACCGCCGCCGCTATTCACGGCAATAAGTCACAGGGTGCCCGTACCCGTGCACTGGCTGACTTCAAGGCTGGCGAAGTGCGTGTACTGGTTGCCACGGACATCGCTGCTCGTGGTCTGGACATCAAACAGTTGCCGCAGGTAGTGAACTTTGAACTGCCGAACGTGCCGGAAGACTACGTGCACCGTATCGGCCGAACTGGCCGTGCTGGTGAAAGTGGCCATGCCTTGTCGCTGGTGAGTGCCGATGAAGGCAGAATGCTGGCGGGCATCGAAAGGCTGATCAAGAAGCAGCTGCCGCGTAAGGAAATCGAAGGCTTCGAGCCCAAGAACAACCTGCCGCTGAAGCCAAAAGCCAAGGCCGATCCGAGCAAGGCTCGCAGCCGTCGCCCCCAGGGTGGCGCTGGCAAGAGCTTTGGCCCGAAACCGGCCGGTCGTAGCGGCGGTCGTGGCCGTGGTGCTCAGGGCGAAGGACAAGGTCGTGGCCAGGGGCAGGGC
>DATGQY010000168.1:0-23350 GCA_035303925.1 Marinobacter sp.
CAGTTTGAAGCGATGGAGACATTGCTGGCCGAACGGCACGATGAAATTTGCGCCGTCGTGGTCGAGCCGCTGATCCAGTGCGCCGGCGGCATGCGCATGCACCACCCGATTTACCACACCAAACTGCGCGAAGCCTGCGACCGCTACGGCGTACACCTGATTGCTGACGAAATCGCCGTGGGCTTTGGCCGCACCGGCACGATGTTCGCCTGCGAGCAATCCGGCATCACTCCCGACTTCATGTGTCTGTCCAAAGGACTGACAGCCGGCTACCTGCCGCTGTCAGTGGTACTGACAACCGACAAGGTTTACGACGCCTTCTACGACGACTACGAAACCATGCGTGCCTTCCTGCACAGCCACAGCTACACCGGCAATCCCATTGGCTGCGCCGTGGCCCTGGCCACCCTGGACATCTTCCGGGACGACAACGTGATCGAAAACAACCGCCAGCTGTCGCGCTGCATGGCCGACTCCGTCGCCCACCTGGCCGACCACCCCAACGTGGGTGACATCCGCCAGCACGGCATGACCCTGGCAATCGAGATGGTCAAGGACAAAGCCTCCAAAACTCCGTTCCCCTGGCAGGAGCGCCGTGGCCTGAAAGTCTACCAGCACTCCCTGACCCGTCAGGCTCTGCTGCGTCCGCTGGGAAACGTGATCTACTTCATGCCGCCTTATGTGATCACCGAAGACCAGATACGCCACCTGGCCCAGGTTGCCACCGAAGGCATCGGCATCGCCGTGAAAGACTGAGGGCAACACACCACCATGCGCACACCCAGAATCTACACTGACAGCCCGCTGCAAACAGGCAGTCAGTGTGAACTCGACGACAACGCCGCTAACCACGTTGGCCGGGTTCTGCGTATGCAGCCTGGCCAGACACTGCGCCTGTTTAACGGTGATGGCCAGGACTACCACGCCACCATCACCGAGGCCGGAAAAAAGCACGTCTTCGTTGACATCCAGAGTGCCGAGGCAAACCTCACCGAATCTCCCCTGAACATCACTCTGGGCCAAACCCTGTCCAAAGGCGACCGCATGGACTACGCGGTTCAGAAGGCGGTGGAAATGGGTGTCACAACCCTCGTCCCCCTCACCACTGAACGCTGCGACGTAAAACTCAAAGGCGACCGGGAAGACAAGCGCCTGCGCCATTGGCAACAAATCGCCATCAGTGCTGCTGAACAGTGTGGCCGCGCCCGGGTACCCACCATCCTTCCGGTGATGACCGTCCAGGAATGGCTGCAGTACAGCCAGACCAGTGACCTGCGCCTGGTGCTACACCACCGAACAGAGCAATCCCTGAACACCCTGAGTAAACCCGGCAACATCGCCCTGATGATCGGCCCAGAAGGTGGCCTGACGGCAGACGAAATCGCCCTGGCAGAGCAAAATGGCTTCCTCTCGGTCGCCCTTGGCCCCCGGGTTCTGCGCACAGAAACCGCACCGGTGGCGGCCATCGCGCTGTGTCAGTGGTTGTGGGGAGACATTGGCAATTGAGGCTTGTGGCCCGTAATGGCAAACCAATGGGCAACGCAGTCATTGACAGATCTGGCGGTGAACAACATTATCCGTGTCTGACAATCTATACCGGTCGGGTCCACCCAGTGTTAGGGGCGGCCATTCGGAGAGCGCTTTCTGAAACCTTGCGGAGCCATGGATGGCGGAGCAGAGCGTACAGGGACGTATTCACAGCGTGTTTCAGAAAGCGCTCTCCGAATGGCAGCATGCACCCAAGCAAAATAAATAAGAGCACCGAATGACTAGCCTGTTCACCACTCCAGAATTCTGGCAATACCTTAGCATCCCGGTGATCGCCGCCCTGATCGGCTGGAGCACCAACTGGCTCGCCATCAAAATGACCTTCTACCCCCTGGAGTTCATTGGTAAACCACCCCTGCTGGGCTGGCAAGGCATCATTCCCTCCAAAGCCCGGAAAATGGCCGCCATCAGTGTCGACGCTACCATCTCCAAAATCGGCACTGTCCAGGAAATTTTCGAACAGATCGACCCCAAAGTTCTGGCCGCCCACATCGTCTACACCGTCGACCCGCGTATAGAAGAGTATGTCGACGAACTCATGCTCAAAGAGTACCCCACCTTTTGGGAAAACCTACCGGCTTCTGCCCGGAAAATGGTCTATGACCGGGTACGCAAATCTACCCCCCAACTGGTCGACAACCTGGTAGAAGACGTCTCTGATAACATCGAAGACCTGCTCGACATCAAAAGCATGGTCATCGAACGACTGGCCAGTGACAAACAACTCCTGAACCGCATCTTTCTCGAATGTGGCGACGTCGAATTCCGCTTCATCATTAACTCCGGCCTCTACTTCGGCTTCCTGTTCGGCCTGATCCAGATGGGCGTCTGGTACCTCTACCCCGCCGCCTGGGTGTTGCCCGTGTTTGGCTTGCTGGTCGGCTGGGCCACCAACTGGATTGCCCTGAACGTTATATTCCGCCCCCTGCACGAACACAAAGTCGGCCCACTGCGCTTACAAGGGCTGTTCCTGAAACGCCAGCCAGCTGTTGCCGAATCGTTCTGCCACATCGTTACCCACGAGATCCTCACCGTTGGCAACATCATCAACGCCATCCTTGAAGGCCCCAAAGGCGACCGGGCCCGCAACATGGTCAAAAAACACATCAAACCACTGGTCGACGAAACCGCCGGCATGGGCAAAGCCCTGACCCAGATGGCCTTCGGCCCGACCGGATTCGCCACCCTGAAAAACCAGGTGGGCGAAAAAGCCATTGCCATCTCCCAGACCTCATTCAACAACCCGATGTTCGAGAAAGACCGCGCTCGGGCCGTTGAATCCATCATGGTTGAAAGAATGATCGCACTGTCATCCGAAGAGTTTCAGGACCTGCTTCGGCCCTGCTTCCAGGAGGACGAAATCAAGCTGATTATGGTCGGCGCATTCCTGGGCATGGTCGCAGGGGTGTGCCAACTGGTCTTCGTGTTCGGGGAAGCTTTGTTCTGAGAGCTTTCCGGACTGTGCAGGGTTGCTTAACGCAACTATACTGATCCGGTAAAACAGTCACCCTTAAAGACACGTTTGACCGGAGGCAATGGATGCCGGGCTTTTTCTCCTGGATTTCAGGCTTATTCTCCCCGCAACAACCCGCGCAGGTTGCTGCAGAAACCCGGCTGTTCAACCCCTCAAGCAACCGGCAGGCGGAATCGTCCGAATTGTCTGCCGATACCTCCGGCCAGCTGGAGGAGCACCTGTTCTGCTGGTTACTGGACTCCCAACCGGCAAAACTCCGGGAAGACGTGCCAGGGTCTGAAAAAATCCTGACCGAACTGGAGCGGCGGCTCAACACCAGTGAAATGGAAGAACTGCCCCGCAAGCCTGGCAGCCTCCCCATGCTGATGCGAGCGTTGTCCAGTGAAATGACCGAACGCAAGCAACTGACCGATATCATTCTCAGCGACCCGTCACTGACCGATCAGTTGTTACAGGTAGCCAACAGCCCGTTCTTCAGGCCAGGCGACCACGTGATCGAGTCGGTTGACCAGGCGGTTTTCGTGCTGGGGCTGGACGGCATCCGGAATGTTATTGCAGCGGCGGTTATGCGGCCGATGATGGCGGCAAGAAACAGCAGAGAAGCCCTGTTTGCACAACGAGCCTGGCGCTGGGGCCTGACCTGCGCCCGGTCTGCAGAAATGATCGCCAAAATCCACAGGGACGACACCAGCGCCCACTTCATGGTGGGCCTGCTGCCCTCGCTGGCCTACATTACCATTCGCCGGGAAGTGACGCGCATTTGCCGAACCACAGGCGCAGACACCGAGCCAGCTGCTGCGCTGTTGCGGGTAGCCCTGTCCAGATACCAGTGGACAACCTGCCAGCTGCTGGCCAACGTCTGGAACTTGCCTCCCAAGTACCACGCCTGGCTGCTCTCGGCAGAACGCCCACCCCCCAAACAGGCACACTGGGCGTTAACCGACGGCTTGCTGCTGGGCACCCGAGAAGTGCTGCGCAACGCACGCCAGCGAAACCTGGCAGAAGATCAGTTGCAGCAGATCACCCACCTGACTCCGGAACAGATTACCCGCGTAAGATCTGCGGTTCTGGCCATGCTCCAGGAAGGCACAGGAACAAAACAACCGTCCAACGCCGGATTGTAAACAGGCTCAATTGTGGATGCCGCTGTCGCCCTCGCGCAGCAGCGAGGCAAAACTCACATCCTCCCGGCCCGACGATAAATCAATCAACTGCACCGGCAGTGCATTGGCAGGAAGGCGGTTTACTACGCCGTCTTCATCCTTACGCACGGTTCGCAACACACTGGTCACGGTAATGAGATCGAGCGCCCGCCCCGGTACCAGCTGATCACCGTTGCGCCCCGCCAGACTGAGCAAACCGGCGCGAATGAGTTTGTCGCTGATGTTGCGAGTGATCTCACCGGGCACTCTCAACTGCGCCTCAAGAGCCTCCTGTTGCGGTGCAGGCTCACCCCGGCTGAACGGCTTCGCCACCATCCACATTACAGCGAGACCAATACGCTCCTGCAGTTCCGGTGCCAGCTGCACATCCCGACGCTTGGCCACTGATCCGGGATTCTGCATATAGAAAGACAAATTGGCTCCAAGCAACAGAATCATCCAGTTCAGGTAGGTCCAGATCAGCAAAATGATGCCCACCGCAAAGCCTGAATAGATCGCTGCATACTTCGCAGAACCAGCGACAAATGAGGCGAACAGCATACCCGCAGCCTGCCATGAGATACCCGCAATCAGCCCGGCGAGAAACGCATAACGAAACTTCACCCGGGTGTTGGGAATAAAGATGTAGACGAAGGTGAACGCCGCCACAACCAGGAAGAAGGGAGTTAGCCGGCTGATCAGAACAATCAGTGAGCCGAAGGGCTCTATCGCCATCACCTGCTGAACCATCTCGGATGAAAACAGCGTGGCCGTCGCTCCAATAGCGGAGACCATCAGCAGCGGGCCAACCATAATCACGCTCAGGTAATTGCTGAAACGCTGGGCCATGGAGCGCATCTCCGGCACCCGCCAGATCATGTTAAAGGAACGCTCAATCTTCTGAACCAGCGACACCACCGTGTACACCAGCAAAGCCAGACCCACGGAGCCCAGCACACCGACTTTTATGTTGTCGACAAATTCCAGTATGCGCTCGGCCACCTCAATCCCCTGGGGGCCCATCGGTTGAAAGAACTGATAGAGAAACGGTTCCATCTTCTGGTGCACGCCCAAAGCCTTCAATACCGAAAAGCTCAAGGCCAGCAACGGTACGATACTCAGCAGTGTGGTGTAGACCAGGCTCATGGCATGCAAGGTCAACTGACCGCTGATAACGTCCCGAACCAACGCATACAGTGAGCGCCCAGACTTGTAGAGCCAGGTCCATGGCCACTTCTGCGGTGGATTGGGGTTGGAGAGAATCCAGTCTTCTGCGGCCTGAAGCCGCTCTTTGAGTTGATTTGATGCCACGTAACGTCCTGCTTGTCTGTCTTTTCTACAGCTTATCAGGCAGATGGCAGTTAACAACCGGATACTGCGTATTTCATAAACCAAGCCATTCTTTGCCGCCCTTCTTTCCGGTATATAGATATCAACTTTTGCTACTCCAACTTATAACCAAAATCAAGTAAAAAGGCGCCTCTTAATATCTGTCTGATGTATCGACACAGGAACGGCTTTATGCGCATAACCCGGTTTTTGGCCACGGCAGCACTCACCACCCTGGTGCCAGGCACCGCACTGGCAACCAACGGCTACTTCAGCCATGGCTACGGTACCAAGAACGCCGGTATGGCAGGCGCAGGAACCGCGCTGTCCCAGGACAGCATTGCCGCAGCCACCAACCCGGCTGGTATGGCGTTTGTGGGCAGCCGCGTGGACGGCGGGCTGGAGGTGTTTTCTATCTCGCGCCAGGTAAAGTATCGAGCAAGAATGAGGCCTTCCTTATCCCTCATTTCGGCTACAACCGGGCCCTGGGCAACGGCCACAGCTTTGGCCTGTCGGTATTTGCCAACGGTGGTATGAACACAGAGTACAGTGGCGAGAATGGCGGCACCTTTGGCGCGGGTAAAACCGGCGTCAACCTCGAGCAGTTGTTCATTGCCCCCACCTGGTCCTGGGAATTCACCGATGGCCAGGCGCTGGGAATTTCACCCCTGATAGCCTACCAGCGGTTTGAAGCCGACGGCCTTGGTTCCTTTGCCGGCTTCTCCTCAAACCCGAATGCCCTGACCAACAACGGTACCGACGAAGCCTGGGGCTACGGCCTGCAGATCGGCTGGCAGGGCGAAATCACTGACACCCTGCGCGCCGGGTTGAACTTCCGCACCATCCTGGAAATGGAAGAATTCAACGAATACGAAGGCCTGTTCGCCGAGCAGGGCGGCTTCGACATTCCCCAGATGTTCAACGCTGGCATTGCCTGGTCAGGACTCGAAAACCACTGGCTGCTGCTGGATGTTCAGCACATCCGTTACAGCGAGATCAACAGCATCGGTAATCCGATGATGCCGAACCTGATGCAGGCTGGTCTGGCTGATGACCAGGGTGCGGGCTTCGGCTGGGACGACATGACCATCGTCAAACTCGGCTGGCAGTGGCAGCAAAGCAACGAACAAACCTGGCGTGCCGGTGTCAGTTGCGGCGAGCAGCCCATCCCGGACGAAGAAGTGCTGTTCAACATCCTGGCGCCGGGCGTCCAGGAATGGCACTTCACCGTCGGTTTCACCCACCGGTTCAGCGAAGCCCTGGAAGTCTCGGGCATGGCCTTCTACTCACCGCGCAAAACCGTCCGTGGCGAAAACCCCATGGGCCCCGGCCAGCACATCGAGCTGAGCATGAGCCAGGTGGGCGCGTCCTTGAGCGTCGGCTATCAGTTCTGAACCGACGCCAGGTTCCTTGCCGTAATCCCCACAATCCGCTGACGGGCCTCACGGCTGGCCCAGGCGGAGTGGGGCGTCACAACCAAGTTGGGAATATCCTCCGCCAGCAGCGGGTTACCATTGCGGGGCGGCTCTTCAGTCAGCACATCAAAGCCGGCACCGGCAATCTCGCCGCTTCTTAACGCGTCCGCCAGCGCCTCCTCGTTTACCAGGCCGCCACGGCTGGTATTGACCAGCAATGCGGTTGGCTTCATCAGACGCAATTCCCGCTCACCAATCATATTCCGGGTTTCATCCGTCAGCAGGCAGTGCAGCGACAACACATCCGCCTGCGCCAACAGCTCATCCAGCGCAATGCGCGGATAACCATCCACCTCCCCTGGCGCCTGCCCCGGCCGGCAGCCCAGCACAATGTTCATGCCAAAGGCCTTCGCCCGCTCGGCCACCCCCTGCCCAAGGTCGCCATAACCGACAATCCCCAGAGTCTTGCCTTCCAGCTCCATGATCGGGTGACCCATCAGGCAGAACATATCGCTCTTGCCCCAGGTGCCGTTACGGGCATCCCGGTTGTAATCCAGCAGCCGCGTGGCCAGCGCCAGAATCAGCGCCATGGTGTGCTGGGCCACGGTGGAACGGCCGTAGTTGGTCACATTCATCACCCGAATGCCGTATTCCCTTGCTGCCGGCAGATCAATGTTATTCAGCCCCGTAGCCACCACCGCAATGGTCCTGAGCTCCGGACAGGCCTCGAAATGCTCCCGGCCCAGCACCACCTTGTTCACCAACACCGTATCAAAACCCCGAATCCGCTCCAGCACCTGCTCCGGCAACGTCCGCTCAAAACAGGTCAGGCCTCCGGTCACCTGCTCAATCGGCGACAAATCCACATCCGTGCCCAGGGTAAGGGCATCCAGAAAGACCGCTTTCATACTTTTCTCCCGACTCACGATCGGAACAGAGTAAGGTAGACTGGAGAAAATGAGCAAATACCGGAGGGCAACCATGGAACATGAATTCTGGCACGAACGCTGGGCAAAACAACAAACCGGCTTCCACGAAGGCACTGTCAACCAGTACCTGCACGATCACTGGCCAGAGTTGGCCGGCACCGGAACCGACGCCGTCTTCGTCCCCCTGTGCGGTAAAGCCCACGACATGTGGTGGCTCCACGACCGCGGCCACCCAGTCATCGGTGTGGAACTCAGCGACATCGCCTGCAAAGACTTCTTCGAAGAAGCCGGCGAGAAAGCCATGGTGCACCCGGGTGAACCCTTCACCACCTTCAAACACAACGACAACCTGCAAATCTGGTGCGGCGATTTCTTTCAACTGGTGCCCGACGACCTCAAACACACCCGCCTGGTCTACGACCGCGCCGCCCTCATCGCCCTACCCCCGGAAATGCGCAAAGGCTACGTCGACCACCTGACCGCTGTGATCCCGGACGGCACCCGAATGCTGCTGATCACCCTCGACTACGACAGCGCAGAAATGAAGGGCCCGCCGTTCAACGTCAGTGACAAAGAAGTCTTCGAACTTTATGGCGAAGACTACGAGATCACCCAGGTACTCAAGCAAGACATGGCCAGAGACAACCCCTTCGCAAAAAGAAGAGGCCTGAGAAACGGCGCCTCAGAAAGCGTCTTCACCCTGAAGAAGAAATAAGCGCTCCTCCAAAGAGCCGCCTCCGGGGCCCTGTTCGACGTATGCCGGGGCGGGATTTTTCAGGGCAAACTGGATGTCTGAGCACCGCGAGTTACAGTTTGCCCTGAAAAATCCCGCCCCGGTGTACGTCAGCCTCCCAAGCCACGCCCATAACATAATTTAATGAACCTAATTTGAACCCCACCTGTCTAACCCAACAAGTCTGAACTAAGCTCAAATTAAACAGGCCGGAACGCACCGGGTAACGTATACCTGTTCAGAACAACCCGTCCATCAACCTACTAACCAGAGCACACCGCCGGGGCCGGCGGCGTAACAGCAACGGGGACATTGCGTGAACTAAAGCCGTTTTATAACAAGCAAGAGTAAGCGAGGGGCCATCTATGAGCATCGTGCAGCACTTCAAAGACCGGTATGCATCCACTCAGGAGGAAGAATACTCCCTTGAGGAATACCTGGAGATCTGCAAAAAGGACCCATCAGCATACGCCACCGCCGCAGAGCGGATGCTGATTGCCATCGGCGAACCAGAACTGACCGACACATCCCGTGACCCCCGGTTGTCACGCATCTTTTCCAACAAAGTCATCAAACGCTATCCCGAGTTTTCCGAGTTCTACGGCATGGAAGAAGCCGTGGAAAACATCGTGTCGTTCTTCCGCCATGCCGCCCAGGGCCTGGAAGAAAAGAAACAGATTCTCTACCTGCTCGGCCCCGTTGGCGGCGGCAAATCCTCACTGGCTGAAAAGCTCAAGGCGCTGATGCAGAAGGTGCCTTTCTACGCCATCAAGGACTCCCCGCTTAACGAAAGCCCGCTAGGCCTGTTTGATCCGGACGAAGACGGCCCGATCCTCGAAGAAGAGTACGGCATCCCGGGCCGCTACCTGAAGAACATCATGTCGCCCTGGGCGGTCAAGCGCCTGCACGAATTTGGTGGCGACATCAGCCAGTTCCGGGTGGTCAAACGCTATCCCTCGGTGCTGGACCAGATCGGCGTCTCCAAAACCGAGCCCGGTGACGACAACAACCAGGACATCTCCGCCCTGGTGGGCAAGGTCAATATCCGCATGCTGGAAGACTATTCCCAGGATGACCCGGATGCCTACAGCTTCAGCGGCGGCCTGTGCAAGGCCAACCAGGGGCTGATGGAGTTTGTGGAGATGTTCAAGGCACCGATCAAGGTGCTGCATCCGTTGCTCACCGCCACCCAGGAAGGCAACTACAACACCACCGAAGGCATGGGCTCGGTGCCGTTTGACGGCGTTATCCTGGCCCACTCCAACGAATCCGAGTGGCAGACCTTCCGCAACAACAAACACAACGAAGCCTTCCTGGACCGGGTGTATATCGTCAAGGTGCCCTACTGTGTGCGGGTGTCTGAAGAGATCGAAATTTACCGCAAGCTGCTGAAAAACAGCTCGCTGTCGGGCGCACCCTGCGCGCCGGATACCCTCGACATGCTCGCCCAGTTCTCGGTGCTGTCACGCATCAAGGAACCAGAAAACTCCAGCATCTACTCGAAGATGAAGGTGTATGACGGCCAGAGCATTAAAGACACCGACCCGAAGGCCAAATCCATCCAGGAATACCGGGACGCGGCCGGCGTGATGGAAGGCATGGACGGCCTGTCGACCCGTTTCGCCTTCAAGATTCTGTCGAAAGTGTTCAACTTCGATACGACTGAGATTGCCGCCAACCCGGTGCATCTGCTGTACGTGCTGGAAAAACAGATCGAGCAGGAGCAGTACGCCCCGGAAACCCAGGAGCGGTATCTGCGCTTTATCAAGGAATACCTGGCACCGCACTACGTTCAGTTCATTGGCAAGGAGATCCAGACTGCGTATCTGGAGAGCTACAGCGAATACGGTCAGAACCTGTTCGACCGCTACGTCACCTACGCCGACCTGTGGATTCAGGATCAGGAATTCCGCGATCCGGAAACCGGGGAGATTCTGGACCGGGCGTCCATCAACGACGAACTGGAGAAGATCGAGAAACCGGCCGGCATTTCCAACCCGAAGGATTTCCGCAACGAAGTGGTCAACTTTGTCTTGCGGGCCCGGGCCAACAACCATGGCCAGAACCCGAGCTGGCTCAGCTACGAAAAGTTGCGCAGCGTGATCGAGAAGAAAATGTTCTCGAACACCGAGGACCTGCTACCGGTCATTTCCTTCAACCCGAAGGCCAGCCAGGAAGACCAGAACAAGCACAAGCAATTTGTCGAGCGCATGGTCGACCGCGGATACACCGAGAAGCAGGTTCGCCTGCTTGCCGAATGGTATCTGCGTGTACGTAAGTCCCATTAACGGCCAGCGGGAGCAGTATTATGGGTATGACCCACATTGTCGACCGACGCCTGAATGGCAAGAATAAGAGCGCAGTGAACCGGGAACGGTTCCTGCGCCGCTATCGCCACCACATCAAAAAGGCGGTCTCCGAAGCGGTTCAGAAGCGATCAATAACCGATATTGAACGGGGAGAAAAAGTCAGCATACCGTCCCGGGATATACAGGAGCCAGTCTTCCATCACGGGCCCGGTGGCCGCCGGGAAGTGGTACACCCCGGCAACCAGGAGTGGGTCGCGGGCGACACCATTGCAAAGCCCGAGGGTGAAGGTGGCCAGGGCCAGGGGCAAGGTCAGGCCAGCCCGGACGGCGAAGGCATGGACGAGTTCGCCTTCCAGATCACCCAGGAAGAGTTCCTGGAGTTCCTGTTCGATGACCTGGAATTGCCCAACCTCGCCCGCAAGAAACTCAAAGACACCGAAGCCTTCAGCTATGTCCGAGCCGGATTCACCAGCCAGGGGGTGCCGGCCAAACTGGACGTTGTGCGGTCTCTGCGAGGCGCCCACGCCCGGCGACTTGGCCTGGGCGGCGCTCGCAAGAAAAAGATCAAGGACCTGGAGAGCCAACTTGAAGCCCTGAAAACCGCACCCGATGATCTGGACCCCGCATTCAGCCACGAAGACCAGATCAAGGTTCTGGAAGATGAAATTGCCCGGTTGCAGGCCAACGTCAAGCGCATCCCGTTTATCGACGAAATCGACCTGCGCTACCGCCAGCACCAGAAGCAGCCCAAGCCCGCCACCAGCGCCGTGATGTTCTGCCTGATGGACGTGTCCGGCTCCATGACCCAAATGCACAAGGACATCGCCAAACGCTTTTTCATCCTGCTGTACCTGTTCCTGAAGAAAAACTACAAGAAGATTGATGTGGTGTTCATCCGCCATCACACCAGTGCCAAGGAGGTGGACGAAGACGAATTCTTCTACTCTCGTGAAACCGGCGGCACCATCGTCTCCAGTGCCCTGAAGCTCATGCAGCGGATCATTGAGTCCCGCTATTCACCGGCGGAGTGGAACATCTATGCCGCCCAGGCGACTGATGGCGATAACTGGAATGACGACTCCCCGGTGTGCAGCAAGCTGCTGGCTGACCGAATTCTGCCGCTGGTGCAGTACTACTCCTACATCGAGATCACGCCTCAGGATCACCAGATGCTCTGGTACGAGTATGAAAAGATCCTGGCGCAGTTCCCCCAGAGTTTCGCCATGCAGCAGATTGCCGATCCCGCTGATATTTATCCGGTATTCCGACAGTTGTTTGAGAGGAAAGTGGCATGAGCGGCCTGATTGATCGCCCGAACGCACCGGAAAGCGAACAACCCAAGGCAGGAACGCCCATTTCCACCGGCTCGGAGTGGACCTTTGAGCTGATCCAGAAATACGACGAAGAGATCGCCAAATGCGCGGCCGAGTTTGGCCTCGACACCTACCCCAATCAGGTGGAGGTGATTACCGCCGAGCAGATGATGGACGCGTACAGCTCCGTCGGCATGCCCGTGGGCTATCACCACTGGTCCTTCGGCAAGCAGTTCTTGCAGACCTCCAAGGGATATCAGCGCGGGCAGATGGGGCTGGCCTATGAAATCGTGATCAACTCCAACCCCTGCATTGCCTATCTGATGGAGGAGAACACCCTGCCGATGCAGGCCCTGGTGATTGCCCACGCCAGCTACGGCCACAACTCCTTTTTCAAGGGCAACTACCTGTTCCGCACCTGGACAGACGCCAGCGCCATCATTGATTACCTGGTGTTTGCCCGGAATTATGTATCCGAGTGCGAGGAACGACATGGTGTTGATGCAGTCGAAGAAATCCTGGATTCCTGCCACGCCCTGATGAACTACGGCGTGGACCGTTACAAACGCCCCTCCCCGATTTCCGCTGCGGAAGAATCTCAGCGCCAGAAAGAGCGGGAGGAGTACCTGCAACGACGCATCAACGACCTCTGGCGCACCATACCGAGAACGGAGGAAGAAGGCGACCCGGTCAAACCTAAGCCGCGCTACCCCTCTGAGCCTCAGGAAAACCTGCTGTACTTCATTGAAAAAAACGCCCCGCTGCTGGAAACCTGGCAGAGGGAACTGGTGCGCATCGTGCGCAAGCTGGCCCAGTATTTCTACCCCCAGCGCCAGACTCAGGTCATGAACGAGGGCTGGGCTACCTTCTGGCATTACACCCTGCTGCACCGCATGTATGAAAAAGGTTTGGTGACCGACGGCTTCATGCTGGAATTCCTGCAAAGCCACACAGCGGTGGTGTACCAGCCTCCCTTCAACAGCCCGTGGTATTCAGGCATCAATCCTTACACCCTGGGCTTTTCCATATTCACCGATCTGCGCCGGATCTGCGAAAACCCCACCGATGAAGATCGTGAATGGTTCCCGGAAATCGCCGGCACCGACTGGCTGAAGACACTGCACTTCGCGATGCACAATTTCAAAGACGAGAGTTTTATACAGCAGTTTCTGTCACCCAAAGTCATGCGTGATCTCAAACTCTTCGCGATCGAAAACGACGACCAGGAAGACCACTACACGGTGACCGCTATTCACGATGAAACCGGCTACCGTGTGCTGCGGGAAAAGCTGGCTCGCCAGTACAACCTCAGTTACCAGGAGCCGAACATTCAGGTGTGGAACGTCGATGTGCGTGGCGATCGCTCACTGACCCTGCGCCACATCCCGGTAGACCGGGTGCCCCTGGGAAAGCAAACCGACGAAGTACTCCGGCACGCGCACCGGCTGTGGGGCTTTGATGTGCATCTGGAAAGCGTGGAGGATGGCGGCGTGGTGGAAGAGCACCACTGTCCGCCAAGGGCCGATACTGAGGAGTGACTGCTCGGGATCAACGGGAATCCAACGAGGGCTTTGGTATCACCCTGCGACCGTAAATCGCCAGCAGGAACCCGGTGGGGAACATCAGTACGCCATAGACAGCTGCCGGCACCGACATGGTGCTGGACTCAAGGAGGGTCAAGGTCACCATCAGGCCAATGGTACCGTTTTTTACGCCCAGCTCGACCGCCACCGCCAGTGATTCACGCTGGGTCAGTCCGGTCATCCGGCCTGCCAGAAGTCCCAGCAGAATGCCCGCCACATTCAGCAAAACGGTGGCCGGGCCAGCTTGTTTGAGAAGGTCCCACAGCTGATCACGCACACCAAACACCAGCAGGACAATCAGTGCTGCCAGCACAACGCCACCAAACAGACTCACAAGACTTTCTGCCTTGCGTGCCAGCTCAGGCTTTCGGGTTCGCACCAGCATACCGATAGCCACCGGGAGCAATACGATGCCAACCAGCATACCGATGGTTTTACCAACAGGTAATACGATGCTCTCGCCCTCCCCCATAAAGTGCTGCAACGCCATATTGGTGAACAGTGGCAAGGTGAGAATGGTGATCAGGCTCGCCGTGACAGTGAGTACGATGGAAAGCGCTATGTTGCCACGAGCCAGCAAGACAAAAAGGTTGGAGGTCGTGCCTCCGGGACAGGCCGCGATAATGACCAGCCCCACCGCAATGGCAGGCGAAACGTCGAACAGGTAGGCCAGGCCAAACGCGACCAGGGGCATCAGCAGAATCTGAGCGACGGTACCTACGGCCAGGCCACGGGGAAAAACTGCCACCTGGCGGAAGTCCTTCACGGTAAGGGTCATGCCGATGCCAATCATTATGATGAACAACGAGATCGGCAGGCCTGCCGATATCAGTGGGCTGGATTCCACAAAACCTCCGGATGTTATTGTTATTCATTGCAACCGACCGAAATTAGCACACTACCAACTGGATCGGCAGTCCTGCACCGCAACATTGTGTAACTGTGACATTCTGCAATAGTACCTTTTGTCGGGGTTGGTTTTGATCGTGCGCGTGCGCCTTAATCAGTATACTTGCAGGTAACAATCAAAATACGACGACGGGTGGAGATAACAACGGAATGAAACGTCTCAACACACTGGATGCTTCCTGGCTGGCCGTGGAATCTGAAGACACTCCGATGCACGTGGGTACGCTTCAGATTTTTTCATTGCCGGAAGGGGCCTCTGAGACCTTTCTGCGGGACATGGTAGCCCGCATGAAAGAAGCCGGCGAAGTAGCGGCTCCCTGGGGATACAAACTGGCATGGTCCGGTTTCCTGGGAAGATTGCTTGCACCGGCCTGGAAAAACGATAAGGACATCGATCTCGATTACCACGTAAGACATTCAGCCCTGCCCCGCCCTGGCGGCGAGCGGGAACTCGGCATTCTGGTTTCTCGGCTGCACTCCAATCCGTTGGATTTTGCCCGCCCGCTGTGGGAATGCCATGTCATCGAAGGCTTGGAAAACAACCGGTTTGCTCTGTACACCAAGATGCATCATTCCATGATTGATGGCATCAGCGGCGTGCGCCTGATGCAAAGGGTGCTGACAACCGATCCGAGCCGCAAAAACATGCTGCCCCCCTGGACAGTACGCCCGGAAAAACGCCGAGGCAGCAAGTCCGATAAAGAAGCGAGTGTACCCGCGGCGTTCTCCCAGGCTTTGGATGCGCTGAAGCTCCAGGCCGATATGGCACCCCGTTTGTGGCAGGCCGGAAACCGTCTGGTGCACTCAGTCAGGCACCCTGAAGACGGGCTGACCGCGCCATTCACCGGACCGGTTTCAATCCTGAATCATCGGGTAACGGGGCAACGCCGGTTTGCCACCCAGCACTACCAGCTGGAAAAGCTCAAAGCGCTGGCTCATGCCTCTGGCGGCTCGCTGAACGATATTGTGCTGTACCTGTGTGGTACCGCCCTGCGTCGATTCCTGCTGGAGCAGGACAACCTGCCTGACACGCCACTTACCGCCGGTATCCCGGTCAATATCCGGCCAGCAGATGACCAGGGCACCGGTACCCAGATCAGTTTCATGATCGCGTCTCTGGCGACCAACGAAGCAGACCCGTTGAACCGGCTGCAACACATCAAGGAATCCAGTCGGCGTGCGAAAGAACATCTGCAAAAGCTGCCGAAAAGCGCGCTGACCCAATACACCATGCTGCTGATGTCACCTTATATTCTGCAGCTGATGTCTGGCCTGGGCGGGCGTATGCGGCCGGTGTTCAACGTCACCATCTCCAACGTGCCGGGTCCGGAAAAGACGTTGTACTATGAGGGCGCAAAGCTGGAGGCTACGTATCCGGTGTCGTTGATCGCTCACGGCGGCGCTTTGAACATTACCTGCCTGAGCTACGCCGGCTCACTCAATTTCGGCTACACCGGCTGCAGGGATACGCTGCCAAGCATGCAGAAACTGGCAGTCTACACGGGTGAGGCGCTGGAAGAACTGGAAGCCCTTATCCTGCCTCCAAAGCAAAAAAAGCAACGGGCCAGCAGGCTGAAGTCGTGAGCGATCAGTCACTCTTCCAGTGACCCGCGCCAATAAAGACCAACTGCAGAAATCGGGTGGTGCGCTTGCGCACCTGCCCGATCTGGTAATCGTCGTCAGCAGAAATGCTGAGAAGATCCGTAAGACTGAAGGCAACCGTCCGCACGACCAGGTCACAGGTCATATCCAGGTCGGCATCGCTCAGATGCTCCATCAGCCGTAACCGGCGCAAATCGTTAGCCAGCTCACTGGCGAAAAAGCGCATCTCACTGCGGATAGCCTCCTGAACTGCACGGCTTTCACCTGCGAGTCCCTGGGCCATGAACAGAAAGAAGCTGCGATTGGCCTGAGCGTGAGCCACGAAAATGGCGACTGACTCTTCAATCAGCTTGTCAGCCTGCAGCACATTGGCCCGGGCCTCTCGCATCATCCGGCGTAACACCAGGCCCAGCTCGTCAACCAGCTGCAGCCCCAGGTCATCCACGCTCCGAAAATGTCGATAGAACGAGGTGGGGACGACACCCGCCTGGCGAGTTACTTCCCGAATGCCGATGCCGGCAAAGTGCCGCCCTTTCCCTACCAGCGCCAGTGCCGCGCTCATCAGCTTTTCGCGGGTCTCGCCCGGTCGTCGCCTTTGTTTGTCTGCCATCGTTTCGCCCGTACCGCTCACATCAGGTTCACAAGTGTACACATTAGACCGAATAAAAACCCGCGCAGCTTGTCATTTTGCGCCAAGAGCCGGCTATGGTGATTGTTCAATCCTCATCGTGTGTGTACAGTCGTACACATAAGTGAACAACTGTACACATGCGACTGCATGTTGTGAACAACGAACACGGAGAAACATCATGCTGGCAAAAATTACTCAGACCAAGGCTATACATTGGCTTGGCCGGCAATTACTGAATCGTGATAACCCGGCAGCCTATTTTGATCCTCTGGCCACGGCGATTAACCCCATGTGGGTACAAGAGTACACACCAGCCATGGTAGAGCGCATCACGGAAGAAACAGCTGACACCAAAACATTCGTACTGAAACCGGCAAAACGCTGGGCCGGATTCCGCGCGGGTCAGCACGTGAACATCTGTACTGATATTGACGGTATTCGCCGCACACGCACTTTCAGTCTTTCCAGTTCACCGACTCTGTGGGAGCGCCAGGGGCTGATTACGCTTACCATCAAACGCCTGCCGGGCGGCCTGGTGACCAACTGGCTGCATGACTCATTGAAAGAAGGAGACGTTATCGGTTTAACCGACGCTTTCGGTGAGTTCCTGATTCCGGAGCCGGCCAAGCCGGTACTGTTCATTGCCGGTGGCAGCGGCATCACACCGATTCTGAGCCAGCTGGACACCATGGCAGATCAAAACTATCGGGCACCGGTGACGCTTCTCTACTTCGTTCGCACTCAGGATGACGTGATTGCCAGAGAAAAGCTGGCGGCGCTGACCGAGCGTTACTCTGCGCTGACCCTGAGCATCATTACGACCCATGAAGACAAAGAACCGCGTTATCTCAACGACAAGGACCTCGAGGCGATACCCGGCCTGAAGGCCCGGGAAATCTATCTCTGCGGCCCGAAGGGCTTGATGGATCTGGCCAACGATCTGCTGCACCGGCGCGGCCTGAGAGATAAACAGATTCACAGCACATTCTTTGCGCCACCAGCTCAGGCGCAACTCGACAACGATCAGCTCGGTGGCGAAGTCACGTTCACCGGCAGCAACCTGAAAGTCGGCTCCGAAGGCGACGCAAACCTGCTGGAAATAGCCGAAGCTGCCGGCCTTAAACCACAGCATGGCTGCCGCATGGGCATCTGCCATCAGTGCAGCTGCCGGAAAACCAGCGGCACGGTGGTAAACCGGTTGACCGGAAAAGTATCCGGCCCGGGTGAAGAAAGCGTCCAGCTGTGTGTTTCTGTACCCCGGGGCCCGGTTGCCCTGGACGTATAACCCTGAATATTCTTGTACTGCGGCCAGGCTGGCTGCAAGGAGTGGAAGATGAAAAAACTGAATGAAGAACAGCTGAACGGGCTCCAGAAGGACCTGGATGCGATCCGCGATGAAGTGCTGGCTGACATTGGCGAGCGCGATGCCAATTACATTCGCCGCATCATCCGCTTGCACCGCACGCTTGAAATTGGTGGCCGGGTGATGATGCCTTTCGGCTTCATTCCGCCGGTGTTTATCGCCGCAACTGCTTCGCTGGGCATCGCCAAGATCCTGGAAAACATGGAAATTGGCCATAACGTGATGCACGGCCAGTACGACTGGATGAACGATCCCAGCCTGAACTCACAGACCTACGAGTGGGACACCGTGTGCACCAGCGATTCCTGGCGCCGAACCCACAACTACGAGCACCACACTTACACCAACATCATCGGAAAAGACCGGGACTACGGGTATGCGGTGCTGCGCCTGAGCGACGATGAGCCCTGGAAGCCCTGGCATTCGCTGCAGTTTATCAATTACATCCTGCTGAGCGTGCTGTTCCAATGGGGGGTGGGTGTACATGAACTGGAAACAGAAAAACTGATGCGTCGTGAAATCAGCTGGCGCGACAAGCTGCCTTTTCTGAAGCAAGCTGCGCGAAAGGGTGGCCGTCAAGCGTTCAAGGACTACGTTTTCTTCCCGGTTCTGACCCTGCCGGTTGCTCCGATTGTTCTGGCCGGAAATGTCGGCGCGAACCTGATTCGAAACCTGTGGTCATCGACGGTTATTTTCTGCGGCCACTTTACCCAGGATGCAGAAACCTTTACCGAGAAAGAATGTGAGGGTGAAAGCAAAGGTCACTGGTACCTGCGCCAACTGACCGGGTCATCCAATTTTACCGGGGGAAAATGGCTGCACGTGCTGAGCGGGCACCTGAGTTATCAGGTGGAGCATCACGTCTTCCCTGACCTGCCGGCCCATCGTTACCCTGAGATCTCGGAAAAAGTTCAGGAGGTGTGCCGCAAATACGGCATTCCATACAACACTGGCACCTTCGGGAAGCAGTACAGCACCGTGGTAAAGCGCATCCTTCGATACTCACTGCCGGAGCGCCTTGTAGGCACCGCAGCTAGGGCGTAACTGCCACACCGCTGCCAGACGGGTGGCTGTCCAGTTCGTGGATGGTCACCCTGTTTCTGCCTGCATTCTTAGATTCGTAGAGGGCCTCATCGGCCACGGCAATCATATCTGCGGGATCAACCGAAGCGCCCGCCGCCACACAAGCCACCCCTATGCTGACGGTTACCGGCACCACCTTACCGTCCCACTTGAACCCCAGTTCAGTTTCGATTCGTGCCCGTATCTCCTCGGCCAGTGTCCGGGCGCCAGCCGCATCGATATAGGGCAGGATAACCGCAAACTCCTCGCCCCCGTAGCGGGCCACGATATCGGTTTCACGCCGGACGACAACCGTCAGGGTATCAGCCAGCTTACGCAAGCAGCTGTCACCGGCCTGATGCCCAAGATTGTCATTGAACGCCTTGAAGTGATCCACATCCAGCATGATCAGTGCCAGCGGGCCCTTACGCCGGCAGCGTGCTGCTTCTTCTGCCAGATGGACATCAAAGTACCGACGATTGAACACGCCGGTCAGCCCATCCGTAGAGCTCAGAGCCTCCAACTGCCGGTTGGCGGACTCAAGCGCCTCTGTACGTTCTGCCACCCGGGTTTCCAGGGCTTCGTTCATTTCCAGCTGTATTCTCTGGGTTTCCTGGGTCATATGCCGCAAGCGGTCGGCCAGCGCAATGGACAGCAGGATGACCTCAAACGCCGAGCCAATCTGAATGCCAAATTCGGTGGCAAAATTGGCCGGCACCACCGCGAAGGTTTTCAGCGTGTAAAGCAACATGCCGGCCAGCAGCGCCGACCAGGCCAGCATGAAGTAGCGGGCGGGACGAAACCTTCGATACAGGCACAAACCACCGGTAAACATCACCAGAACGATGGCGACGGAGGCAAGAAAGGTGTTCAGCCGGATGACTGGCGCATAATCCGGGTAGACCAGCGGACTGATTGCGGATACCGCAAAGGCCGCCATGAATACCAGAAATACCCGATTCAAACGAGGGGCGTTATCTCTCAGCGCCAGGAAGGAACGCGAAAACCCCAACACACAGAACATGCCCACCGCGATAAAAAACGCCACGGCCCGGTTATTCCACCAGGGAAGTTCAGGCCAGAAGTGCTCGAACGACAGGCCGTTGAGTGTGAACTGCAATGTGCCATAAGACAGAATGTACCCTACGTACCAGAGATAGTTGGTATCCCTGAACGAAAGGAAGATGAGCAGGTTAAAAATCACCATGCAGACAAGCAGCCCGTAGAACAGCCCCAGAAGAAAGCGTTCCTGATGATCCGCCTGGCTGAAGCTGTCCGAATCCCACAGCAGGGTTCGCATCTGCACGGCACCACTGGTTTTCACACGGAAAAACAGATCAGCGCTCTCCCCCGCACTCAGTTCCAGAAAAAAGTTAATGTTGTGGTGATCTCGCGGACGCATTCTGAACGGGACCGAATCACCCGCGACCTGGCGCTCGATACCACCCGATGGTCGAACGATAAACAGTTCCATCTCATCAATGATCGGGTATAAGCCCTCGATAACCCATCGATTATTGAGACTGGAGACGTTGTCTACGCGAGTATGAAACCAATAAGTGGAGTCGGTAAATCCGAAATTGTAGGCCTTCTCGGGCATGGCTTTTGAGCCGACTTCAGGCCAACGCCGGATAATCTGGGAAATGTTCAGACTGGAGGTAGGGTCTTCGAAAAAAGACAATCGCAGGGATATATCCACCCTGCCGCTGCCTTCATCAAGCGCAACGGGAAAATTGTCAGGTACTTCAGTTGCGGCTGCGTGCAGCGCACCCAAAGCCAGCAACATGACGAGCAGTAGACGAATCACGCCAGCCCCGTTTTCGTTATTGGTTTTTGTTTATGCTTATTACCAAATAGTAGCTTACCGGGGCGCAAGCGGGCGTAATGAATGGCGTTTGTTCGTTACGTTCTGTATCGAAAAACTACGCTATCTGAAGCAGACGCAGTAGCTGAGGCTGATGCTTGCCCTGAATGACATCAGCAAGCGTGTATTTATCGAGCACGCTGAGAAAAGCTTGCAGCGCCTCATCAAACATATTTTTGAGGCCACAGACCGGCGTGATCTTACAGGTATTCTTCCCGGAGAAGCATTCGACAATACTGAGATCCTGTTCGGTTTCACGCACCAAAACGCCGACATTGATATCTTTCGGAGCCATATGCAGCCGCATACCGCCCTTCTTCCCGCGAACCGTTTCGATGTAACCCTTTTTGTTCAGCTGGTGCACCACTTTCATCAGGTGATTCTTGGAGATTTCATAACTGTCAGCAATTTCCTGGATTGTCGACAAGCGGTCACCACCCTGAGCAGCGAGATAGATCAGAACTCTCAGAGAATAGTCCGTGTAGCGGGTGATGTGCATTCAATACTCCAGAATCACGATAACGTTAATAAGATGGTCGGGTAATCATGTAGGTCCCAACAATCAGCAAAAACAGCCCGGAAACAACCAGCACGACTAACGGTGACCCGAGTAGCAGCAAAACAGTCCAGCTTATGGCCATCATACTGCAGGCCAGCACCTTGGCCCTGGCCGGCACGGCCCGACGATGTCGCCAGTGCTCGATTGCTGGCCCGAACCGGGGATGCTCTTCTAGCCATTGGGCAAACGCCGGCGAACCTTTGCTGGCAAAATAGGCCGCCAGCAAAACAAACGGTGTCGTCGGTAACAAGGGGAGAACAACCCCCACGGCTGCAAACCCGACTGATATATACGCAAGAATCCGGAAACCGGTTCTGCCTGACTGCACAGCCATAGCTCATGCCTCAAGACTGTTATTACCTGACTTAATTCTACTCTTATTTAGTGTACAGGTCTGCCCAGCTTGCTAAGGAACGTCAGCCTGGCCACGTAAGCGATTTTCACACCGACCGCAAACAGCAACGTGCCCATATGCGCCGCTATCTGAACGGCCAGGGTCAGCCCGGCAGCCAACGGATAGGCCAGCAACACGGTAATCAGAAGCCCAATAAACGACGCCAGTATGCTTCCGTTTGCGATCACCAGCCACTTCTCATAATGCTCCATAATACCCACCTCACTCTTTAACATGTATCAATAATGAATGTTATAGAGGTCAAAACAGCAGATTGCAAGGTAAGTAGATTACACAGATCAAGTGCACTTCGACCCAGGTATTCGACCGGTGGGTATCGGAATATCCCACCGGCTTTGACATACTGAAGCAACACTTCAGCTCTGGAGCACAGACAGGATCATCAAGATGCCCAACTCTGAACTGACAGACCGATTCGGCCGCACCGTGAACTATGTTCGTTTGTCGGTGACAGACCGCTGTGACTTTCGCTGTGTGTACTGTATGGCAGAGGAGATGACGTTTCTTCCCCGCGAAAAGATACTGAGTCTTGAGGAGATTGCCCGGGTGGCCCGAAACTTTGTCACCCTGGGCACGCAGAAGATCCGGTTGACCGGCGGGGAACCGTTAGTCAGGCGGGGGATCGTGGATCTGGTGCGGGAAATCGGCAGCATGGGTTTGCGTGATTTTGCCATGACCACCAATGGCAGTCAGCTGCCTGCGCTGGCTGACGATCTGCGCAAAGGCGGCTTGCACCGGCTGAACATCAGTCTGGATTCGCTGGATCCGGCCAAGTTTCATGCGATCACCCGCACTGGCAAGCTCTCTCAGGTTCTGGACGGCATTGAGGCAGCTCGCGACGCGGGCTTCCGAAACATCAAGCTCAACACGGTGGTGATGAAGGGCCGTAACGATGAGGAGATTCCGGAGCTGATCGAGTTTGCCCGCACCAGACAACTGGACATCACCTTTATTGAGGAGATGCCGCTGGGGCAGATTTCGGAGCATGATCGCGGTCTGGCGTTATGCACCAGCGAAGAGGTGCGCTCTATCATCCGCCGGCACCATGAGCTGGAGCTTACGGGTGATGATAGCGGCGGGCCCTCCCGTTACTACCGTATGCCGGACAGTGCCATTCGGGTCGGGTTTATTTCTCCGCACTCCCATAATTTCTGCGCTACCTGTAACCGG
>DATGQY010000169.1:0-17224 GCA_035303925.1 Marinobacter sp.
AGTTGAGCTTGTGAGAAATAAAATTATTGATTCAATTAAGTAGAATAGAGTTTATAGCATAATCGCAACGCCATCGATGAGTTATTGTCGCCCAGTTGGTAGCCGGTGAGTCCTGTCAAGGTGTGATTACCGGTCGCATACCTGAAAATGAAGTCACCCTGGGGGTGTCTTGCAGAACTGGCATCAAACGAATGAGGTGGCGTCCGGTTTAGCGGGGACAACTACACCGAGTTACCCACGGAAGAGGTTTTAATGACTAATCATTTCGGTTCTTGTCTTTGTGGCACAGTGAGTTTTCAGGTAAAAGGTGATTTCGATAGCTTCTACCTGTGCCATTGTCGGCATTGCCAGAAAGGTACAGGCTCGGCTCATGCGGCAAATCTAATCTCGCAAACCGCTAGATTGGTTTGGCAATCGGGTGCAGATGCTGTGGCGTCTTTTACGCTTTCAGGGACTCGTCATAGCAGAAGCTTTTGTAAGCTTTGTGGTTCAGCGTTGCCAAATACGCCGGTCACGGGTTTGCTTGTCGTTCCTGCGGGGTGTCTGGACTCTCAGCTAACGATGTTGCCAACGGCGCATATCTTCTCATCCAGCAAAGCCGTATGGGACGAACGGTTGGAGGAGGTTCCAAAGTTCGAGGGTTTGCCAATTTGAATCGCCACTACGTGACCGGTGCATTCAGTTTGTTCCGGACCGATGAGCCTCCAGCGGGCGCCCATTTCGGGTGACACTTATGCATATCCTCGACTGTCCTGGCGTGGCTCGCAAGTATGATGTTACTGGCAAGTATTTGGAGTTCGCTGCGGATTTATTACCATTGATGGCGGGCGTTGGGCACCGCAAGGGAGTGCACTTGGATAGAAACATATGAGCTTAATCCAGCGTTTGCAGGTTCCTGACCGTCCACATAACAGCGGCGATTATTCCGGCCCGCGAGTTGCGTTGATTCACGGCTTCATGGCTCGACGACTGATGCAGCATCACCTGCTGCATTACCTCAGAAACAATGGCCTGTCAGACGTCACAATGTACGGTCACCTGCACTCCGTTGATGCGATATCCGATGACTTACAAGCAGTATGCAGCGAGGGGCGGAGTATCGTGGTTCTCGGGTACAGTCAAGGGGGGTTCCAGGCCGTTAAGGTTGCACGGGAGCTTGAGCAGCGAGGTGTGTCTGTCGCCTTGCTAATCAGCATCGCCGCAGGAGGGCTGGGGCGCATATTTCCAGGGCGGTGGGGTTTTGAACCTCGCAACATACCTGCCAATGTTGATGTGTGCCTCAATTTCTTCTCGAAGGGAGACCTCCTCGGGTGTGACCGAAACCACCAGATGAACGAGGCTGTGGGGAGTAGAGCTTCGCAACGGGTCGAAAATCACGTGTTCCATGCGCACGAGGGCGTAAGCCATATTGATCTGGTGAGGTGCTATCCGGACGAAGGGGTTCGGCCTGCTGTGCGAACGCATGTGATTGAAAGGATTGTGGCGGAGATTGGCAGGCTTCCGAAACCCAAAAAGCTCTGATCAAGGAGCCTTTTTCACGAGATTGAGTCTGTGGTTGGCATATCTCCTGTGGATAGTGAAGAGACGATAAAAGAGCAGCCTGCGCATTAAGGAGGTAAACCCATGAGCAAGGTAACAGGGAAGTGTTTGTGTGAAACCGTCAGCTATGAAATTGAGGGCCCGTTTGGTCCTATATTCAATTGTCATTGCTCCAAGTGCCGCCGTTGGCACGGCGCGGCATTCCGCACTCGCGGTTCTATTCGTAGCGACCAATTCCGGTGGTTATCGGGAGAGGGTAATCTTACACCCTATGCCTCATCCGAAAACGTCACCAAGTACTTCTGCAAGACCTGTGGCTCGCCGTTAATCAGCACCTATAAAGACCGTCCGGATGTGATCGGCGTGCCGCTTGGTGGCCTTGAGGGCGACATTCTTGGTGAGCCGGAGGCGCATATTTTTACAGGCTCAAAGGCTCGCTGGCATCGGATTACCGACTCTTTGCCTCAGTTTGAAAGCTGGCCCGGCAGCGAGTCCCGGGTTAGAGGCACAAGCGAGTAGATAGTTCGCCAGTCTTCCGTGTGGCCCGAGATGTAACGTCCTGTCCGGGCTGCGTTTCTATCCCGCAGCCCGGCAGTTCTAAGCCACTATCGTCTATCGAGTGGTCCCGCCGGTTTCAGGCCTGAACCTGGGAGCCGTTGACTGGCATCCCGTATTGGTTTGCGCCCTGGGACTGCTGGACCATGAACACCAGAAGCACAATAGCGCCGATCAGTGGGATCAGTGCAATAAGCTGCCACCAGCCGCTTCGACCGGTATCGTGGAGGCGGCGGCAGCCATAGGCAATGCTCGGGATAAGCATGACCAGGCTGAAGATGCCCGCCAGAACGAGGGTGCCGGCGAATTCGTCGATAATTGCCAGGCCGATATAGATGACGAAGTAAATCAGCGTGTACATCCAGTACTGGGTGCGAGTGGCTCGGCCAGAGAAGTTGGCGTAGTTCCGAAATGCATCGATGAAGTGTTCCATGTTGTTGCTCTTCCTTTTTTACTTAGCGCTACAAAAGTGCTGGCCTGCGGGATATAGCCCTGCCCAGCAGTGGATGGACCTTCCCATCAGGGAGCGGTGCCGGTTTGATAGATTCAGAATTCTGCCAGCAGGCCGATGCTGGCCAGCAATCCGATACTGCATAGAACAATGCCGGCGATAGACATGCCTCGCCCTTTCTTCTGGATGGCGGTGCCGAGAATGCCCAGTACCAGACCTGTGCCAGAAAATGTGATGAGTCCGATGATAGTGTCGAGATCCCAGTAGGAGTCATCAAATAAGGCCAGGAAGGAAATTATGCCGAGTATGAGCGAGGGCACCGGTAGCCATAAGGTGCCTTCATACGCAGTCGGCTGGGCGGCGGCTTGATAGGGCTGGGGTTGTTGATTGGTAAGGAGTGATCCGCAGTGTTTGCATTTGATCGCTTCGGCTTTTATCTGCTCTGCGCAGAAAGGGCACGTTTTGGAGTCCATTATTCCATCCGCGTTGTGTTTTTCTGGATTATTACATAGGGGTAATAAAAATCTATAAGCCTGGCAAAGAGTTATGTAACTTTTTGTCAGGCTGAGAGAGTCGCTGGGCAGGGAAGGTCAGTGATCGTAATCGTTGTAGGTCATGGCGACCGCTTTGAAGATGGCCCTTCCCTTGTTCATTGTTTCCTTCCATTCAAGACGGGGAACCGAGTCTGCCACCACGCCGGCGCCAGCCTGGATGTGCAGGGTGTTGTCCTTGATCACTGCGGTGCGGATGGCGATGGCAGTGTCCATGTTGCCGTTGAACGACAGGTAACCAACAGCGCCGCCGTATACACCACGCTTTACGGGTTCCAGCTCGTCGATGATCTCCATCGCGCGGATTTTCGGGGCGCCGCTGAGGGTGCCCGCGGGTAAGGTGGCGCGCAAAACGTCCAGGCAGCTGGTGCCCTGTTTCAGGCGGCCGGTGACGTTGGAGACGATGTGCATGACGTGGGAATAACGTTCCACGATCATTTTGTCGGTCAGGCGCACCGTGCCGGTTTCTGAAACCCGGCCAGCGTCGTTTCGGCCCAGGTCGATCAGCATCAGGTGTTCAGCGATTTCTTTCGGGTCGGCCAGCAGTTCTTTTTCGAGGGCGTTATCTTCGGCATCGGTGGCGCCGCGTTTGCGGGTGCCTGCGATGGGCCGGACCGTCACTTCGTCATCTTCGACCCTGGCCAGAATTTCCGGTGAGGAGCCAACAATGTGAAAGTCTTCGAGGTCCAGGAAGTACATGTACGGTGACGGGTTGAGCACGCGCAGGGACCGGTACAGATTCAGCGGTGGCGCTTCGAAGGGAATCGACATGCGCTGGGATATGACGGTTTGCATCACGTCGCCGTCCAGCACGTAGCCTTTGATCTTTTCAACGGCGGCTTCAAATTTGTCCTGGCTGAAACCCGACACAAAGTCGCTTTCGTCCACTACCTTGCCGCGCAGATGCTCCGGGGTTCGCGGGGCGTCGGCTGTTTTCCGGTGCAGCTGGTTTTCCAGTTCGTCGATGCGCGCCTGGGCCTGCTCGTAGGCACCTTCAACGGCGGGGTCAACGTGCACAATCAGGTGCAGTTTGCCGCGCAGGTTGTCGAAGACCACGATTTCATCAGACACCATCAGCAGGATGTCCGGGGTGCCAATCTTGTCGGGCGGACAGCTGTTGCGCAGACGTTTTTCGATGTAGCGCACCGTGTCGTAGCCGAAATAGCCCACCAGCCCGCCGTTGAAGCGGGGCAGCTCAGGCAGGTCCGGGGCGTTGAATCGCTGCTGGTATTCATCGACGAATGCCAGCGGGTCGTCCACTTCCGCCTGCTCGACCACCTCGCCGTTCCGGCTCACTTCGATGCGGTGGTCAAAGACTTTCAGTACTTCCCGGCTGGGCAGGCCGATAATGGAGTAGCGGCCCCATTTTTCGCCGCCCTGTACGGATTCGAACAGGTAGGAATAAGGCCCGCTGGTCAGTTTCAGATAGGTGCTGAGAGGAGTGTCCAGGTCCGCGAGTACTTCGCGGTACACAGGGATACGGTTGTAGCCGGCTTCAGCGAGCTCGTGGAATTGCTCGGGTGTCATGGTTCGGTTTCCTGAATTCTGATCTGCGTTTTGCCAGAACGGCGTTACACCGTTGTGACAGGTGGTGTGGGCAGGCAGGCGTGTGCCCTCAGCCCTGCGGCTTGCTCAGCCGGTGCGCCATCGCCACCATCGTGTTGCGCGGGTTGTCAGGATGCCTCGCGCTGCAGTCAGATTCAGTCCCTGCACGGCAGGAATCTCCCGAAGTGATGTGTTCAAAGTAAAGCGTCCTTGCGAGATTACAAAAGCTGGGCCAGCGAATCAACAACCGCGTCGGCTCCGAGGCTGTTTACCGAGCTGCCGAAGTTATAGCCGTAGCGAACCGCCACGCATGGAATACCGGCGGCAATGGCGGCGCTCACGTCGGCGGAGGAGTCCCCCACCATCACGGTTGTGCCTCGGGTTCCGCCCAGTTTTTCCATGGCGTGCAGCAGGGGTGCCGGGTCTGGCTTCTTCACTGGGAGGGTGTCGCCACCCACGAATAACTCGAAATAATCGGCCAGTCCGGTCTGTTTCAGCAGGGGCGCCACAAACTGGTCGGGTTTGTTGGTCACCACGGCCATGCGACAGCCCTTTGTTTTCAGGTGGTTCAGGCATTCGAGCACGCCATCAAACACCACCGCATGCTGACCGTTCAGCTGGCCGTAGGCATGGTAAAAAATGGCCAGTGCATCTTTATGCAGGGCTTCATCTCTCGGGGATGCCGGCTCCCAGTCTGTTTTCCCCGCCAGGGCGCGGCGCACCAGAATGCCGGCACCGTTGCCAACCCAGTCGCGCACCTTTTCCAGACCCGCCGGGCTTCTGCCCAGGTGCGCCAGCATCTGATCCACGGCCGCTGCCAGGTCCGGGGCGCTGTCGACCAGCGTACCGTCCAGATCAAACAGGGCGACGCCCGGCCAGCGAGCGTTGAACAGGCCTTTCAGACTCATCCGCCCAGCACCTTCCGGGCTTGCTCCAGTTCGTCACGCATGGCGTCGATGGTGGCTTTGTAGTCCGGGGTGTTGAAGATGGCGGAGCCCGCAACGAAGGTGTCGGCGCCGGCTTCGGCGATTTCACGAATGTTGTCCACTTTTACGCCGCCGTCGATTTCAAGGCGAATGTTGTAGTTGCTGGCGTCAATGCGCTTGCGGGCTTCCCGCAGCTTGTCCAGGGTGCCCGGGATGAACTTCTGACCGCCAAAACCCGGGTTGACCGACATCAGCAATACCATGTCGAGCTTGCCCATCACGTAATCCATGTAGCTCAGTGGCGTGGCGGGGTTGAACACCAGCCCGGCTTTGCAGCCGCCTTCGCGGATCAGTTGCAGGGAGCGATCGATATGGCTGGAGGCTTCGGGATGGAAGGTGATGTAACTGGCGCCGGCGTCAATGAACATACGGATCAGATCATCGACCGGAGAAACCATCAGGTGCACGTCAATGGGGGCCGTCACGCCATGCTTGCGCAGAGCTTCACAGACCATGGGGCCAATGGTGAGATTGGGCACGTAATGATTGTCCATCACGTCGAAGTGCACGACATCGGCGCCGGCGGCCAGCACGTTATCGACTTCCTCACCCAGGCGGGCGAAATCGGCGGAGAGGATAGATGGGGCAATCAGATAAGGGTTCATCGGTGCGCTCTCGGTCAGATGAATTATCGGCAGCAGTTGAAGACTGCTAGTCTATCAGCTTGTCACAGGTTTTCGCAGCGCGAGGTAGATGGATTTGTTAACGTTTCGGGCGATTCAGTGGGGGCTTTTGTTGGTGATATTCGGGCTGTCAGCCGGTGTGTTGGCTCAGGAACCCGAGGCGCCGGTAATCCCGGAAGCCGGTGAGGCGGTGGCTGAAGTGCCACGGGCGATGGCGGTTTCAGGGTTGGGGGAGTGGGCGCTTGCGAAAGCCTACTCTGAACGGGCGGTGTGGCTGAACCTGGAAGATGACACCCGGGCCCTGGCGCTGTTTCAGGCTGAGTTATCGACACCCGGCCGTGGGGCGTTGATTGTGCTTGCCGATGAAGGGCAGACTGCCGCCGAAGGCATTCTGGGCTCGTTGTTACAAGCCCTGGCCGAGCGGGGTGTGGCCGTGATGACGCTGGGTCTGCGGTCACCACCGGAGGGCTTGCGCCGGAGCCGGCAGCAGGCTTTGGCCCTGGCCCCTGCTGCGCAGGAACCGGAAGCGGCCGATGAGGCCTCGGTCATGATTGATGTGGCGGATGAGGGGCAACTGGCAGAAGGTGCCACGGATTATCGCGCGGGCGTGCGTTATGTGTTGAGTGCGGCAATCCAGGAGCTTGAGCGGCGAGAATATGAACGCATTGCGGTTGCGGGTGTTGGTTGGTCTGCGGAATACGTGACCGACTGGGCCCTTGGCAGGGATGCGTTAGCGGGTGTGGTCTGGCTGGCGCCCAGATTTTCGGCGGAACAACGGGCCAACTTGCCTGGCCTGCTGGAAGGTGAGCGCCGGTGGCAGGTGCTGGATCTGCACGCATCCGGCGCTGACCGTGAAGGCCTGGAACGGGCGGCTGCTATCGGGCGGCAGGCAGTGGCTGGCTATCAGCGCCAGCCGCTGGCGTTGGCAAACCCGCCACAATCTGCGGATGCCGAAAGGGTGGCGAGCCGGATCAGTTCCTGGTTGGGCCGTGAGGCATTCCGGTGAACAGGCTTTACAGTGGCCTGTGCCGCTGCTTGATGAGTTCCCAGGCCTGCTGGTAACGCTGTAGCTGATCCTTGGCGGTGGCCAGTTCGGATGGGGTCAACTCTTGCTGCGCCAGCTTGTCTGGGTGGCAGGCGGATACCCGCTTTCGATAGGTGCGTTTGACGTGGTCAAGGCTGTCGCGTCGGGTAACGCCGAGAACCTGGCATGCCTGCTCGTAGGTGGTCGGTTTAGTCGGGCCACCGGCGCTTCGAATCCATACTTTACTGGCATAACTTTCAAAGATGTCATCGCTTACCGCGACCGGCAGGCCGAGATGGTCAATGGCGTCTTCGCACCGGTAGCGCCGCGCTTTGCCGGGTTGCCCCAGAACCTGAGCGCCATGACACAGGCAAATGGCGGTTTTCAGCGCCGGGCCCGGCGATACTGCGGTCGACAGGCGGTTCCAGAGCCCCCAGTGTGATCGCAGTTCGCTGGACTCTTTGCCTTTCTGGAACTGTTCAATGGCCTTTTTTCGCTGCCGACCGGAAAGTGCCAGGGCTTTCATCAACGATTCGGCATACCGGATATCCGCTTCCATGACCCGGCCATCGGCTTTGGCTATGTAACCCAGGAAGAAAAACAGGGGCTTTCGGCACCGGCCGGGCAGCTTGGCCCGTTCCACCAGTGTGCTGGCCTGATGTCCGCAACTGGAAAGTTCCCGAAGCAAATCTGCGAACGCTGACTCAAGCCTGGCGGGCAATGGTGGAGTGCTGGTTGTTTTCATGTTGCGGGGTTGCTCTCGGTGAGCCGTGTGTCCAGCTCTGCCAGCCGTGCCGGTGTGCCGACGTCGATCCAGATGCCGGTGTGGTTCAGGCCTCTAACCCTGCGATGTTCCATTGCTTGGCGAAGCACCGGCCCCAGTTTGCCGGCACCGTCGTCCAGGCCGTTGAACAGGCGGCGGTGTAACAGGCTGATGCCGGTGAAGGTCAGCTTGTTATCGCCGTTCGAAGCCAGATAGCCGTCCGGCGCCAGGTGAAAGTCACCGGCGGGGTTGTGTTCGGGGTTACGGGTGAGCACCAGGATCGCGTCACATTCTGAGTCGGCAGGTGGCTGCAGCTGGTCCAGCGGGAAGTCGGTCCAGACGTCGCCGTTAATGACCAGGAACCAGTCGTTATCGGTATCCGTCAGTAATGGTAGCGCGCGCACAATGCCACCTGCGGTTTCCAGGGGCTCGCCTTCGGCTGAGTACTTTATGTTCAGTCCGAACTGATCACCTCGGCCCAGCTGTTGTTCGATTTGCTCTCCCAGCCAGGCATGGTTGATGACCACGTCCCGAATGCCCGCCTGAACAAGTTTTTCCAGGTGGTAGACGATTAACGGCTTGCCGCCGGCCGGCAGCAGCGGTTTCGGAGTGTGGAGGGTCAGTGGGCGCATACGCTCGCCCTTGCCTGCGGCCAGAATCATGGCTTTCACAGTTGCGGGTTCTCCGGGATCGGGACCGGCCCGATGCGCGCTTCAATCGCCGGTATCACGGTTCCGCACAGCCATTCATGGAAATGCCGGAATGCGGGCTGGCGGGCACTGGCATCCCGGATGTAGCTGACGGTTCTGGGGATGTCCGCAAGATAACCGGTTTTGCCATCGCGGATGGCCAAGCGGGCGAAAATGCCGGCGGCTTTCAGGTGCCGCTGCATGCCCATCAGTTCGAACCATTGCAGAAAGGTGTCTGCATCGGCGCGGTGCAGTCCGGCGTCGAGGCTGATGAGGCGGTAGTGCTCCAGCCATGCCCGGATATGTGCTTCGGGCCAGCGCACGTAGCAGTCCTTCAGTAACGAGACGGCGTCATAGGTGACCGGGCCTTGCACGGCGTCCTGGAAGTCGATCACCCCGGGCGCTGTGTGGCCTTCCCGGATCAGCAGGTTGCGGGAATGGTAGTCCCGGTGCACGGTCACTTCCGGTTGTGCCAGCGCGCTTTCTTTCAGCAGGCTGAAGGTAGTTTCGAGCAATGCCCGCTCCTGGTTGTCCAGGTTCAGGCCAAGGTGTTGTTCCAGCAGCCAGTCGGGAAACAGCGCCATTTCCCGGTCCAGCAGGGTCGCATCGTACGGCGGCAGAGGGTAGCTGGTCGGTGAGGTCTGTACCGCAATGTGGACCAGCTCCTCCAGGGCCTGGCGATAGCAGGTGCCGGCATTGTCAGGGCGCAGGGTGGCCAGCATCAGCTGATCACCGAAATCTTCGAGCAGCAGGAACCCTTGGCTGAGATCCTCGGCTTCGATGGCGGGGACGTGTACGCCGTGTTGGTGCCAGTGTTTGGCGATGGCGATAAAGGGCCCGCAATCTTCATGTTCCGGCGGTGCATCCATCACGATGAAGGGCGTGGCTGGTTGACCGGGTGTGTCCCGCCATACCCGGAAGTAACGGCGGAAGCTGGCATCACCGGAAACCGGCTCCGGGCTGGCGCTGTTAAAGCCTGGAATGTGCCTGACCCACTCGGTCAGCAGTTGCAGACGGGTATCCATGATTGTGTGGCGCTTCCTGAGTTGTTGTGCTGATAGGCAACGTTAGCAGAGGAGTATAAAGAGCGTAAAACGGATTTGCAGCGGTGTTTCCGTTAACAAGGCCGGGGGGCGCGTGTAAACTAGGCAGCTGTTTTTAACGCCAGCCCCATTCATCCGGAACAGGAACTTCGCCACCGTGCCCAGCTGTTATCGTCACCTGTTGTGGTTCAAGCCCCGCTTTGCCGGGCTTTTGCTGGCGATGGTCGTGACACCGGTTGTGGCGGAGGATATTCAAGGCGAGGCTGCTGCCTCTGCTGAGAATACAGCAGAGAGTGCTGCGGAGTTGGACTGGCGGCCGAGAAGCGAATTGCCACCGGAGGTGCAGGCTCAACTCCCGGTGTTCTGTGATGGCGGCTATCTGCCCTCAGCATCAGCAAGCGGCCAGGTGCCTTTGTTTCCGGCGGGTGGGGTAGAGTCCGTTCCGCTCGAAGCCAGCGCACTGAACGCCCGCTATGAGCTGGACGCCGAGCTGTTTCTTCAAGGCGATGTGCGGTTAAGGCAGGGTAACTTTCAGGCGACCGGCTCTGAGGCGCGTTATGACACCCGGTCTGGTCTGGTCAGTCTGCAGGGGCCTCTGGTCAGTCGCGGTGAGGGGTTTCTGCTGACCGGTCAGGCGGCCAGCTACTCGGTGGATTCGGGCCAGCTGGACATTAATACGGCCACGTTTCTGTTGCACGAATCCGAGATGCGGGGTGCGGCAGCGTCTTTGTCCCGAATTGGTGAAAACCAGGTGTTGATTACCGACGGCCTGCTCACCACCTGCGGTCCCGGCCAGAACGATTGGGCGATTGTCGCCTCGGACATTGAGCTGGACCAGGCGGAAGGCTTCGGTACCGCCCGTCACGTGCGCCTGGAGGTGCTGGATGCGCCGGTGTTCTACTGGCCTTACATTACGTTCCCCATTGATGATCGCCGCAAAACCGGTTTCCTGTATCCCCAGTTCGGCTCTTCCAGTGCCGGCAGCGGTGCCTTTCTGGCGGTACCGTATTATCTGAACCTGGCCCCTCACTACGATGCGACTTTGACGCCCCAGTATATCCACGGCCGTGGCCTGTTTACGGAAATGGAAGGCCGGTATCTGAGCCGGTTTGGTGAGTCGGTACTGCAGCTGGGTTATATCAACGATGATTCCGCCCACAAGGATGACAATCCAGGTGCGGATGGCCAACGTTGGGCGCTGGATTTCTCCACCCGCGCTGCTTTTGGCGGAGGCTGGATCGGCTACGGTGATTATTCGGTGGTGTCTGACGAGGATTACCTGAGTGACCTCAACCGGTCGCTTGAAATCGATCAGGCTACTCACGTGCAGCGCCGGGGGGGCGTGCGTTACTCGGATCAGAACCAGTACTTTGATGCCTATCTGAACGGCTATCAGACCATTGCCGAGCGCATCGCCGAGGTCAACAAACCCTATGCCCAGTTACCGGAAGTGCTGTACGCCGGCACGACCGATCTGGGGGCGTTCGAGGCGGGTGTTGAAAGCCAGTACACCTGGTTCTATCGGGATAATGACACTCTGACAGGTCTTGATCGCGCCAACGGTCAGCGGATGCGGGCGATTCCAGAGCTGGCGTTGCCCATGCGTGCCCTGTGGGGTTTCAGCCGGCCGTCGGTGAGCCTGGACTACACCCGTTACGATCTGGAAGACTACAGCCTTGGAAGCGGCAGTTTCGATCGCACCGTGCCGGTGTTGGAATGGGACAATGGCCTTTATTTCGATCGCCGCTCGAGCCTGTTTGATATTCCCTACAATCAAACCCTGGAACCCCGGCTGTACTATGCCTGGGCTGATGCGGATGAAGACCAGAACGAGATCCCGGATTTTGACACCGGTCTGAAGAGCTTCCGGTTTGATCAGCTGTTCCAGCGGGACCGTTTTACCGGCGGCGACCGGGTAGGGGATGCCAACCAGCTGACCGTGGCGTTGACCAGCCGTTTCAATGATCTGCTCACCGGGGCCGAACGGGCCCGGGTCAGCATTGGCCAGGTGCGTTATTTTGATGACCGGGATGTAAGCCTGTTCGGGCAGGGTGCGTCTGACCGCAGTAACTCGCCTCTGGCGGGTGAATTGGTGCTGAATCCTATTGATAACCTTGAAATCCGCAGCTCCGGGCTATGGGACCACGACACCCAGAGAACCGAAGAGGGCCGTAGCCAGCTGATATTCCACTCCGAAGATTACCGGTACCTGGCCACTTTCGGCCATACCTACAGCCGCCCCGACGCTATTGAACAGACCGATGTCGGCACCGTCTTCCCGGTAACCAACCGGCTCAGTGCCATTGGCCGCTGGGTGTGGGACTCCGAGCTGGACCGCACGGTCGGCACCCTGGCCGGGATTGAATACAACAACTGTTGCTGGAGTGTTCAGGTGGTGCATCAGAACTACCTGACCGATGATGAAGAACTGGATTCCCGCCTGCTGTTCCAGATTGAGCTGAAAGGTCTTGGTGGCAGTGGCGGTGCATCCGACAGTATTGGCGATGCCATCTACGGTTACGACGAGCGTGAGCGCCGCCGTTTTGGAACTCAGCGCCGTTAAAACGAACTAAGGCCGTTAGCCCGGGGACATCCGGGGTGGCTCAGAATGCACAAACCAAGAGGTGACTATGAAGGCGACTGTACGCCACGGACTGACCCTGCTGCTGACGCTGGCCATGATGGCCCTGTCGGTGGCAGCCCATGCTGAAAGAAAGCTGCTGGACAGTGTTGTCGCCATTGTCGATGACGATGTGATACTGCAGACCGAGCTGCAAGCCAGGGTGAACACCATTATCGGTCGCCTGAGTGCTCAGGGCACCGGGCTGCCACCGCGCGAGATGCTGGAAGGCCGGGTGCTGGAACAGCTGATTGCTGAATCGGTGCAACTGCAGATGGCCGATAAAATGGGCATGCGTATCAGTGACAACGAACTGAACGAAACCCTGGCGAACATTGCTCGCAACAATGGCCTGACCATGGCCCAGTTTGAAGATCAGCTGGCAGAAGAGGGCGTCACCTATCAGCAGGCGCGGGAACAGATCCGCAATGAAATGCTCACCAGCCGGGTGCAACAGAGCCGGGTAGGCAACCGGGTGCGTATCACCGATCGTGAGGTTGACAACTATTTACAGGCCCAGACCAGCTCCGGCAGCGACGGTGCCGAATACCGGCTGGCCTATATCTTCGTACAGGTCGATGAACCGGGTAACGACGTGTCGGTTACCGAAGCTCGCGAAACGGCCGAGAGCCTCCGTCAGCAGATTCTCGATGGCCGTGATTTCCGTGAAGTGGCCGTGGCGGAATCTGATGCCAGCAATGCCCTTGAAGGTGGAGATATGGGTTGGCGGGCGGAAAGCCAGCTACCGTCACTGGTGGCACCTGTCGTGCCGGACCTGCAGACCGGTGTTCCCTCCGAGGTGTTGGAGAACAACAGTGGCTTTCATCTGGTGATGGTGATGGACAAGCGGGGCGGCGAGCAGCAGGAATTTATCAAGCAACACCGGGTGCGCCATATCCTGATCCGTCCGTCTGAGGCGGTGACTGAAACCCAGGCGGAAGAGCGTATCCGGGAGATCTACCAGCAGCTTGAAGAAGGTGCCGATTTTGCAGCATTGGCCCGTGAGCTGTCTGATGACCCGGTATCCGGTTCGGATGGCGGCAACCTGGGTTGGGTGAGCCCCGGCCAGATGGTGCCTGAGTTCGAACAGGGCATGCTCGATGCCGAGGTCGGCGAAATCTATGGCCCGGTTCGCTCCCAGTTCGGCTGGCACATCCTGCAGGTTGAAGAGCGCCGGGATCAGGACGTGACGGCCGAAAACCGGGAATCCCAGGCTCGTCAGGCCATTTACATGCGCAAGTTTGAAACCGAATTGCAGAACTGGTTGCGGGAAATTCGTGATGAAGCCTTTGTTGAGTTCAAGGGTGAATACGCCGACATGAATCCCGCTCCTGAGGGCGATGACGCATCATGAGCAACCCGGTCATTCTGGCGTTGACGGCCGGTGAGCCGGCCGGTATCGGGCCGGAACTGTGCCTGCAGTTGGCGGCTGAACGTCGCGACGCGGGTATTGTGGTGGTGGCCGCTCACGCCCTGCTGGAACAGCGGGCGAAACAGCTTGGCCTGGCGGTTCAGCTCCATGACTGGCAAGCAGGTATGCTGCCGGAAACCCGCGCTGGTCATCTGTCGGTCTGTCATGTCGACGGTTGTCACTCCACCACTGCCGGCCAGCTCGATACCGCCAACAGCCAGTATGTGCTGGATACCCTGACCCGTGCCGCCGAGGGATGCCTGAGCGGCGATTTTGACGGCATGGTGACGGCGCCAGTGCACAAAGGGGTGATCAACGAAGCGGGCATCGCTTTCAGCGGCCATACCGAATTCCTGCAGGAACTTTGCGGTGTTGAACGGGTGGTAATGATGTTGGCCACCGAGGAACTCCGGGTGGCTTTGGTAACCACTCACTTACCTTTGAAGGATGTCTCTGCAGCCATCACGCCGGAGCGGCTGACTCAGGTCACCCGCATACTGAACGCCGACCTCAAGAGCTTCTTCGGTATCGATCAGCCACGGATTCTGGTGGCCGGCCTGAACCCTCATGCCGGTGAAGGCGGCCATCTGGGGCGGGAAGAAATCGATGTGATCGAGCCCACTCTGGCCCATCTTCGCCAGGAAGGCATACAACTGACTGGGCCGCTGCCAGCCGATACATTGTTTACCCCGCACTGGCTGAAAGAGGCCGACGCGGTATTGGCCATGTATCACGATCAGGGGCTGCCGGTTCTGAAATTTCAGGGTTTCGGCCGGGCCGTTAACATCACCCTCGGGCTGCCCATTGTCCGTACCTCGGTCGACCATGGAACCGCGCTCGATCTGGCCGGCACCGGCAGAGCCGATGCGGGCAGCCTGCACACCGCCATTCGCGTGGGCGAACACATGGCCCGCTGCCGCCGGGCGGCCACTGCCGGAGAGCAATCATGAGTAATCAACACGGCCATAAGGCCCGCAAGCGCTTCGGTCAGAACTTCCTGCATGACCCGGGTGTGATCGAAAAAATCGTAAGAGCCATCAATCCCAAGCCGGACGATTCGATTGTGGAAATCGGACCTGGCCTGGGGGCGATCACTGAAGAAATCCTGGCAGTGAACCCGCGGCTGCAGGTGGTGGAGCTGGACCGGGACCTGATTCCGGTGTTGCGCACCAAGTTTTTCAACTACCCGGAATTCCGGATTCATGAAGCCGACGCGCTCAGCTTCGATTTCAGCCAGCTGGTGACCGACCGCCCCGTGCGCATTGTCGGCAACCTGCCGTACAACATCTCCACCCCTCTGATTTTTCATTTGTTGGGACAGGCCGGTGTGGTGCAGGACATGCACTTCATGCTTCAAAAAGAAGTGGTGCAACGGCTGGCAGCGGTGCCTGGTGATAATAACTACGGCCGCCTCGGTATCATGGCCCAGTATTTCTGCAAGGTGCAGCCATTGTTTGAAGTTGGTCCGGGTGCGTTTCGGCCAGCGCCGAAAGTGGATTCTGCCATTGTGCGGCTGGTGCCGCACAAGGAGCTGCCACACCCGGCAAAAGATCTGAAAACCCTGCAGGCGGTGGTTCGCACGGCCTTCAATGCTCGCCGTAAAACGCTCCGCAAAGCACTGGCAGCGATGGTCACAGTAGAGCAGTTGCAGTCCCTCGACATCAACGACGGTCTGCGCCCCGAGAACCTGAGCCTTGCGGATTATGTGCGCATTGCGGATCTGCTGGCTGAAACAAAGCCAGCGAATACCGAGGTCGATGAGGTAAGTAATGACTGACTACGCCATTGGCGATATTCAGGGTTGCTACGATCGCCTGCGCGATGTGCTGGCCAAAGTGGACTTCTCGCCTTCCAGAGACAGGCTCTGGGTGGCTGGGGATCTGATTAACCGTGGGCCGTCTTCATTGGCCACCTTGCGATACATCGAAAGCCTGGGTGATTCCGCTGTGGTGGTACTGGGCAATCATGATCTGCACCTGCTGGCGGTTGCACTGGGCGGCCACAGCCCGAAAAAGAAAGACACCCTGCACGACATACTGGACGCGCCAGACCGCGACCAACTGGTGCACTGGCTTCGCCAGCAACACCTGTGTGTGCACGATGCAGGCCGAAACCTGCTGATGGCTCACGCGGGCCTGCCACATATCTGGAGTGTCAGCGAGGCAGTTGCCTGTGCCAGTGAGGTCGAAGCAGTAATTCGCGGGCGTGATGCGGGCGCGTATTTCAGCCAAATGTATGGCAATAAGCCGGAACGCTGGTGTGATACGCTCAGCGGCATGGATCGCTGGCGGGTAATTACCAATTACTTCACCCGCATGCGCTTTATCGCACAGGACGGCAGCCTGGAGTTGACCGCCAAAGAGTCAGCAGACGATGCACCGGAAGGTTTCGCCCCCTGGTTCACCTATCCCCGGGGCGACGATGTCAAAGTGATCTTCGGTCACTGGGCGGCACTGGAAGGCGTGACCGGCAGCGACCGGTTTATTGGCCTGGATACCGGCTGTGTATGGGGTGGTGCGCTTACCCTGATGAACCTGGACAGCGGAGAGCTCATTCATTGTGACTGCGGTTAATTCTCAGGCTCTCGTCATTCGCTGGGCACTCGCACTTGGCGCCGTAGCCGGCCTGCTGGCGGTGATGTCCGGTGCGTTTGGTGCCCACGGGCTGCGCAATGTGGTGAGCGAGCGCGGCCTGGAAGTGTTCCAGACCGCCGTCAGCTACCAGATGTACCATGCCCTGGCGCTGGTCATCGCGAGCCTGATGCCGGCACTCGGCCTGGGCCGTCGTTTACTCTCCATCGCCTGCGGTTTCTGGCTGGCCGGCATTCTGTTGTTCAGTGGCAGTCTTTACTTGCTGGTTCTCACCGGAACCCACTGGCTGGGGCCGGTAACGCCGGTGGGGGGTGTCTGTTTTATGGTTGGCTGGGCGTTGCTGGTGGCAGCGGCCCTGAAAAAATAACGGAGACGATCAGAACTATGCAGGTTCAGGTAAACGGTGAAGCGATGGAGCTCCCGAACGGAGTGACCATTGCCGCTCTGATTGACCACCTCGCGCTGACCGGAAAACGGGTCGCGGTCGAGGTTAACGAAGACATTGTGCCCCGCAGCCAGCACCCGGAATTCACCCTGAATGACGGCGACCGGGTCGAACTGGTGCATGCCATTGGCGGCGGTTGATGCTGCGATTCTGTTGAACGCACAGCCGCGAGTAAGCCGACTATTCTTATCACAGAACTCAGGTAGGTTATGACAGACAAACCGGACATCCAGCTCCCCGAAGACAAGCCCCTCGAAATTGCAGGTCGGATTTATCAGTCCCGCCTGCTGGTGGGCACCGGCAAATACCACGATCTGATGGAAACCGGCCACGCCATCGAAGCCAGCGGCGCGGAAATCGTCACCGTGGCTGTGCGCCGCACCAATCT
>DATGQY010000170.1:0-12328 GCA_035303925.1 Marinobacter sp.
GCGCGCACAGCAAAAGTGCAGTAAGGAGTGGCAATTTCAATGGTCAGAACCCTGCCAGATAACGCCGGCGTTAAGAAAAACGAAAAACCGATCATTCTTAAGAAATTTTCATGAGCAGGGAATGTATTGCACCGGGGACGACAAATCCAGCCATCGTTTCGAAAATTTACAAACTAAATATGCATAATTTACAGACAGTTATAATGCTGTTTGAAAGTTTTTTCTATGCAAATCAACAGGCAATACCCAAGGTGAGCCAGTTCCCTGTTTTACCAATCTCTACATTTCAGTACCGAGACCTCCATTTAGACCAACAACTTGGTTACACTTGGCACATTTCGTGAGTCAGCTCTCAAGGATGACTGGCTCACAACAGGCCGTGCTTTATGCGAATCAAAGGACAAACGTCATGATCAAGAAATGTCTCTTCCCGGTTGCCGGCTACGGTACCCGCTTTCTTCCGGCCACCAAGGCCATGCCCAAGGAAATCCTGCCGATTGTTAACAAGCCGCTGGTTCAATACGGGGTTGAGGAAGCCGCGGACGCCGGTATTCACGAATTCGGGTTTGTCACCGGCCGCGGCAAGCGTGCCATCGAAGACCACTTCGACATCAGCTATGAGCTGGAGCACCAGATTGCCGGCACGGGCAAAGAGGGTCTGCTGACCTCCATCCGCGACCTGATCGACAACAATTCCTTTGCCTTTACCCGTCAGAACGAAATGAAGGGCCTGGGCCACGCCATCCTGACGGGCCGCAACCTGGTGGGTGACAATCCGTTTGCCGTAGTGCTGGCGGATGACTTCTGTGTTGGACCGGAAAATGACGACGGCGTACTGACCCAGATGGTCAAACTGTACAATCAGTTCCGCTGTTCCATTGTTGCCATTGAAGAAGTGCCTCAGGATGAAACCCACAAGTACGGCGTGATTGCAGGCGAATCCATGAAAGACGGCCTGTACCGCATTACCGACATGGTTGAAAAGCCGGCTCCGGAAGATGCGCCCAGCAACCTGGCCATCATCGGGCGCTACATTCTGACGCCGGATATTTTCGACATCATCGAGCGCACGCCCCCGGGAAAGAACGGTGAAGTGCAGATTACCGATGCGCTGCTTGAACAAGCGAAGAACGGCTGCGTACTGGCCTATCAATTCAAGGGCCAGCGTTTTGACTGCGGCAGCATTGATGGCTTTGTGGAAGCGACCAACTACGTTTACGAGAACATCTACAAGAAGGGTAAGTGACGCTGCGCGGGGCTGCGCAGCCCTGCCATCAACGCCCCAACAACTGAAGCACCATGCGCCGGTTATCATCCGTTGTCTTGCGGAACCGGCGCAGCAGCTCACTCTCATCATCCGACAACTGAACCCGGTTTATTTCCTGCTCGAGCTCTTTCAACGCCACCGACAGGTCGTCACTGTTGCTGAAGGCCAGCCCTGGTAATTCCAGTTGCCCGGAATCACCCACTTCGTCCATATCCAGCAGGTTTTCCAGTGGCGTTTCGGTTTTCAGGCACAAATCCAGCAGTTCAGATATCCCGGGATAGCCCCGCTGGCGAGCATCGGTTGCCTCCCAGCTCTTCACCCTGGCCTCATCCACACCGCACAGATTGGCCACGTCTGCCAGCGATAGCTGCCCGGCCTGGCGGATCTGGCGTAAACGGCGATTGAAGGACTGCAGGTACCGCATGGCTCAGTATTCCTGATAAGTTGGCTGGAAAAGTGAATCAATCCGGAAATGTATCGTACATATAGCTTTGAGCACAATCTGCCTATACTGATCTCAGCAAACCAACAAACAGGAATACTATGGCCACCCTGGACGCAGATAATGCCTGGAAGCTCATACTCAGCGCCATCAATCGCAGCAACGTCACCTTACCACGGCCAGGAAGTGATGCCCCGGCGCTCCGGCTCAATGGAAAGAGTTGGGAGCTGATAGACCAGGCAACCGACGAAGCCCGCAACCTCCTTTCGCTGTTCCTGCCCCTTTGCCAGCCCGTTCAAAATGCATCCGGCACCCGGGTGATCGGCCAGCTAGGCCAAAGCCTGGACGGGCGGATCGCAACAGCGACCGGCTGCTCCCGCTTCATCAACGGTGATGATGGCATAACCCACCTGCATCGCATTCGTGCACTGTGCGATGCCGTGGTGGTCGGCGCAGGTACCGCCGTGGCCGACAATCCCCGCCTGACCGTACGTCGGGCCAGTGGCGCCAATCCAGTGCGGGTCGTCATCGACCGTAAACAACGGGTACCCGCCAGCCATCATCTTTTTACCGATAATGAAGCGCCGACACTGCGCCTGGTGGCCGGGGACTACGATCCGGCCCGACAGTGCGAAACCGTGGGCATGGTCACCACCATCCCCTGCCTGGGAGATCCCGACAGTGCCGACCCAGTACACCCTGAGCTTATCCTCCGAGTGTTACGGGACGCCGGACTGCACAAAATTTTTATTGAGGGCGGAGGGATTACGGTGTCGTCCTTTCTGAAAGCGGGCTTGCTGGACCGACTGCATGTGATGGTTGCCCCGATGATCATCGGCAGCGGGAGGCTGGCGTTCTCACTGCCCGAGATTGATCAACTGGATGAAGCCCTGCGCCCACGAGCGCAGCTGGTCAATCTCGGCAGCGATATGCTGTTTGATCTGGCGTTCGACAGGCCAACACCCTCAGCCGGCCCTTCGAAGGAGCATTAGGGCACCCGGCAGGCTGGCCAGAAATATCAGGGCGCCGTAACCAATACTGATCGCCACGCCCTGCTCCGCCGGTAGCCCTGCGGCGGGCCACAACAAAGCCGCCGCGCCCTCACGCACCCCCCAGCCAGACACCGTGATCGGTACCACCATCGCCAGCAATAACACCAGACAAAGCGCAGCAATCAACGCGACGGTTGCCATGTCTCTTGCCAGCCCCATTCCGAGCGCAATCAATACAAACACGAGCAGATAGCTGAACAGCACTGCTACTGAGGTTGCCAGCTGCACGGTGCCATTTTTCCAACCGGCGAAGGCGCGGTGAAGATCCGCCCCCAGGCGATGAACATACCGGGCAAGTACGGTGAGCTTACCGCTCACATGCAGCAACCAGACAACCGCCAGCAAGAGTACCGGAACCAACAACCAGTACCCCGGGCTCAGCGATGCGTCTGGCGGCAGGCCCGGCTCAGAGAACTGGCCACTGACCCACAACCCGCCAAACACCATAAGCACTGCCGGCACCAACACCAGCTGGCCAGACAATCGTTCCAGTGCTACAGCGTGAATGGCCGCGAGTCGCCCTGAATGCTCCGGTTGCCCCGCCGCAAGGTGCATGTTGCTGTGTCGCCACGCGCGATTGACGTCGCCCATCACACCACCAGGCAACACCTGGTTCAGGAAACTGGCCAGGTAGTATTCCCTGACGGCAAAATCCATGGAGATTCCGACCCCCAGCCTGGCGGCGGTGTAACGCCACCGCCACGCTGACAGTACGATCTGAACCACCGAGACGACGAGCGCCAGGGCAATCAACGACAAAGGCACCCGCGTCAGTCTGGACAACAACGCGAAAGGGTCGACCAGGGCCAGAACCAGCCCAAGAATGGCCAACGTAGCAAGCCAGCGGAGCAACAGCTTTGATCTGGCCCAACGACGTATCATTCCCCGCCCTCTGGCCCCGGCAACGCCAGCAGATCCAGGTGGCTGACAATCACCCTCAGCGCCTGCCCGGACAGCTGCGCCTGCCTATCCTGCAGCCAACGCTCTACTTCCCCGGCGGCATACGGATTCTGCTCCATAGCCGCCTGCGCCCAACCCTCCATCAACATGTTGATCAGCGCCCCATGACTGACATCCTCACCCAGTCGCCAGGGGCTGCTCACCACCTGAACCTGATATCCGGCGGTGTTCAGTTGCCTCTCCAGAACGCTGGTCGCCTCCGGCCCCAGAGCTTGGCCACTGCCCTTGTCACCATGCTGGTGGCGGTTGACCAGGTCCTGCACCAAAACATCTGAGGGGTGCGGAGGCGAGAGCTCAAAATGACCGCTGTAACTGAGCACTACCAGCACCGCAGATCGACGGCGAGTGATCGCCGAAGCAAACGCCGACAGCCAGCGTTCCGACACCAGATCAATCAACGCCGAGGCAGTGACCAGATCTGCGTTTACTGGCAGAAGTACGTCAAGATTCTCGGCCGTTAACTCGGTACACATGCGCTCGGCTGGCACATCCAGAACATCAGCCCGGCCAAGGGCCTCCCGCAGAAGGGACTGGTCCGGTTCAACCAACACCCATTGCTGGGGTACGGGCAAGCGCGGAATCAGGTACCCAGGATTGGAGCCACGGCCGGTGCCGATATCTACGATCCTTAAAGGCCGCGCTGACCCGCCACTTACTGACGCCTCTCGGTACCGAGCGGTCAGCCATTGCTCAAGCGTAGCCGTTAGCGCTGCGCTTCTGGCGGCATGATCTGCCGGCTCCCGGGTTTTCAGCCAACGGTCCGAAAATCGGGCGGGGTCATTTTGCTGCCAACTGGCCAGCCCCTCACGAAAATCACGGGCGGTATCAGACCATTTCCGAATCTTCTGCCGGGACGTCCGGGCGGCATCGGCCAGTTGCCGGGCATCGTTCGCATTGCTCAGAAGTGAACGAAGGCGTTGAGCCAGCGCGGAGACGTCACCCGCCGGGTAGGTGCAAGCCCCGGGCTTCAAAGCAGTAAGCGCCAGGGCGCCACCGTCGGACGTCAGAACCGGCAAACCGGCGGCCAGCGCCTCATCAATGACCATGCCGTAGCCTTCGTAAAGCGAGGGAAACACGAACAGATCGGCGCCCTCGTAGGCCCTGGCAATATCCTGTTCATCCAGTTCCCCGGCCAACTCGATCCGGTCGGCCAGCCCGTTGTCCCGGATCGCCTGGGTCACCCTGGCGGCATAGTCCGGGTCACGGTCATGCGCGCCCACTAATTTGCATTGCCAGGGCAGATCCACCAGAGACTGCAATGCCTCAACTAACTGATGCTGGGCTTTGCGAACGGATAAATGGCCAACACAGAGCAGGCGGGGTGTGCGCACCTCATCCTCATCAGGGGCGACTCGATTGATCGAGAAGTACCGGTCATCCACGGCCGGCTGCGCCGTCACAATGCGGCAAGCGGATACGTGATAAGCCTGCTCTAATCTCGCGGCGGTGTAGGCGCTGGTGGTGAACACCCGGCCTACCTGTTCAAGTGCCAGGGTTTCCGCCTGTTTGAACCAGGCTTGCTGGGCTGGCTCCAGGCCAGTTTCATCAGCCAGCGGATGATGCACCAGGGCCATCAGCTTCAGCCGGTGCCGATGGCCTTGCAACACCTCAGGCAGCGAGCCCATGGCCAGCCCGTCGAGCACAACTTGCGCCCCGTCCGGCAAGGCCGCCAGAAAATCGTCCATGGCGTATTCGGCCACGTGATCAGGCCAGGGAAAATGCCCGCCCAGCCCTTCTATCCGGGCGTTGATGCCGGTGTCTCTGAGCGCCGCTACCAGGCGCCGGACATAGCGGTAGCCTCCGGTGTTCTGCTCCGGGTCTCCCGGCACCACAAACCAGAGGTCAGACTCCGGCATGGTAACTTGCCCAGGCCACATGGGATTCACCGAGCGAGACCTTCATACTCACAATACCTTTACCGTCCTCCCCCAAACGGCCGTCATGAATAGCGGCAGCCATACGATCAAAGACCACTTTCGCCATGAATTCCGTGGTGGTGTTTCGGCCATTGAACTGGGGCAGATCATCCAGATTTTTCATATTGAACTCGGCCAACACCTGCTTCAGCACATTGGAGGCAAGGCCAATATCGACAATCAGGTCGTTATCATCCAGAACGTGACGTTCAAACGTCACATCCACTACATAAGTAGCGCCATGCAGCCCTTGCGCCGGGCCAAAGAGTTCACCGGTGAAGCTGTGGGCAATCATCATGTGATCACGAACGGTCAGGCTGAACATAGGTTTTCCTTTTCAGTAAATGATTCGGTGGCAGAGGGCGTCGGCGGACCCTGAAAACAGAGTGCCGGCAACCTCCGGAAGTTGGTCAAACCGGGATTCGCCACTGATCAGCGAATCGAGCTCGGGGGCACTGAGCAGTGATAGCGCCAGGCTCAGGCGCCGCTGGTAACTCCAGCGCGGCTGCCTCGCAGGCGGAATCTGCCCTACCTGGCTGGATTTCAGTTCAAGACGGTTCGGATGAAAGGCCTGCCCCAGTGGAACGCTGACCGGGGCATCGCCATACCAGCTGAGCTCAACAATACGGGCCTCCTGCCCCGCCATGGCCAGGGCGGACGCGAGGCCATTGCCATGGCCCGACGCATGGACCACCAGATCACACCCTTTCGCGTTTGCCACTGTAGAAAAGGGCAGCCCCAGTGCCTCGGCAACGGCTTTTCGGGCCGGGTTGGTATCAACCGCCAGCAATTCCACGCCCGGTATCTGGCGCACCAGCCAGGCGACCAACAGCCCGACCACGCCCAGTCCCACAACCGCTACCCGGTCGCCGATTGCGGGTTGGGCATCCCAAAGCCCGTTAATGGCAGTTTCCAGGTTGGCCCCAAGAACAGCCTGCTCCGGCGGCAGTGCATCAGGCAGCACCGTCACCGCGCTCGCGGGCACTTGGTAATATTCCTGATGGGGATACAGGCAAAACACCTGCTGCCCGATGAGATGCCGGGGGCCCTCAATCACCTCACCCACATTGGCGTACCCGTACTTTACCGGATAAGGAAAATGCCCCTCCTGCCAGGGTGCGCACATTCGCTGGTATTCTTCGGGTGGCACCCGATTATTGAACACCAGCGATTCCGTTCCGCGACTGACTCCGGAATACAGAGAGCGTACAGTGACCGTTGGCTCCCCGGGTTCCTTGTCCTCCCCGAGCGTCGCCGGTCTGAGTTCGCATTGACCGGGGCCGGTCACCCAGAACGCCCGATTGGCTGGTGATGTCATAAACAGTCCATTCGCTGATTGGCTCCGTAAGCAAAAATACAATCCCCAAACTATAGTCACATAATGGGGCAACACACGCACCAGACCGACTATACGGAAACATGAAGAAATGGATTCGATTCAACCGGTTTCAGATCAGCTACCCGGCACGGTCAAAGAGCTTGGCTGGGCCTCGGTATTGCTGGTTTGCACAAGCCTCAGTCTGGCCCACTGGTTCAGCCTGCCCGGAGCCTTCTATTTGGTGGCTGGCTTACTCTTCCTGGTTCAGAGCGCCTTCATTCTGGTTTACTGGCCAGCCCGACAGCCCTTTGGCTGGGCGAATCGCACCACACTGTTACGCTCCGTTGTCGTACTTTCCCTGGTGGCCTGGGCCCCTGTGCTGTCGTCAGCGGATACCGCCAGCCTCTGGGTCTACGCCATCGCCTGCCTGGTCGCGCTGGTCCTCGACGGCGCAGATGGCAAGGTGGCCAGAGCCACCAACAGCCACAGCGAATTTGGCGCCCGCTTTGATATGGAGCTGGATGCCCTCTTCATTCTGGGGCTGTGCCTGGCCGTATTCATACTCGACAAAGCCGCAGCCTGGGTATTATTGCTGGGGCTTATGCGCTACCTCTTCGTCGCAGCAAGTCATTACCTTACCTGGCTGAATCAGCCACTGCCCGACAGCTTCCGGCGCAAAACCGTGTGCGTGTGGCAGGTGGTCACATTGATGGTTGCGATTGTTCCCCCTGTTCCCTCTGGCTTCGCCAGCTTTACCCTTGCTATTGCTCTGCTGTTGTTGGCATGGTCATTCTATCTGGATGTGCGCTGGCTCTTTGTAAGGAGACTGCATCATGAACACTGACTTCATTAAATCCACGACCGCTGCAATGCTGCTCGTCACCTCACCGGTGGCTCTGGCGGAGCCCACAACCTTCACGGTTGATGACGAACACTTTTCCATGAGCTTTGAGATCATGCACATTGGCTACGCGCCAGTGATGGGCATGTTCCGCGAGGTCGAAGGTGAGTTCATCTATGACGAGGAAACCGGAGAACTGTCGTCCGGGAAGCTCGCTTTTAAAGCTAAAAGTGTGTTCACCAATCACGACAAACGAGATGATCACCTGCGCAACAAGGATTTCCTCAACGCAGGGCAACACAAGGACATTACCTTCGTGGTCACTGGCTTTGAACGGACGGGCGACAGCACCGGCGTTGTAACCGGAGACCTGACGTTGTTGGGGCAAACCAATCCGGTAGATGTGGACGTAACGCTCAACAAGGCGGCGGACTACCCCATTGGCCATGAAGACTACACCCTGGGTATCAGCGCCTCCGCGGTCATCAACCGCAGCGACTGGGGCATGACTTATGGGCTGGATCAGAACCTTGTTGGCGACGAGGTTAAACTCCGGTTCGGCTTTGAGGCCGTAAATAGGTCTGGCTGGTTCTGAGAATGTGACGCCCGTCACACGAAATCCCAAAAGTGGTGCATTGTCTGACAACTTTTTTGCCGTTTCCGACAATCACCGACTATGGTTGTTGTTTGATCAATATCGATCCAACAACAATAACAGGGTGACAGAACATGCCTTACAAGGCACTGCTGACCACGGCAGCTCTGGTGGCGGGCGTTTCAGGCACTATCTGGCTTCTATCGGCCGAAAATAAGGGTCAATTTGGCCTGCATGCCCCCGCCAACCAGGCACCACAGCAACCGAAATCCCGCACTGCAGGAGACCCGCACCGCTCCGCGTCCGAAAGAGACAACACCCGTCCATCCGAACCGTCAGACAATGCTCTAGGCTTCATGCTTGCCAGCGTTGCTGACGACTATCAGCAGTCCATCCGTTACCCTGATTATTCCGTGCCACTGTCTGCGGCACAGGCAGAAGCCTACCAGGGTAACCGATACCACCCGGTAGGCCTGCCGCTTGAAGACGACGGACTGTTCACGGTCAGCCTCGAAAAGTTCCGGTTTACCCGTGGCGAAACCATTTTGGTGGTTGCCTCCCTGAGTGGCCGCCAGGTGTTTGGCAATACGCTGTCCGCTGACCTGGAAACCGCAGACGATCAAAAGCCTGCTACATCTACGGTCCTGAAAGCCACCGAATCTGCCGGCTATTTTGAAGGTACCCTGAACTCCGATTACGAACCCGGCGAATACCGGTTGATCGTCGAAGCCAAGGTAGATGGTCGCCCTGTCCGACACGCCTCATCCCTGACCATAGAGCCGGATCTCGGCGACTTTGAAGGCCTGGGAACACCCTACATTTCAGGCAATGACCTGGTCATTCCCGTTGAGTTTACACCCGAATCCAGCGGTTATTACGCGCTCTCCGCCCAGCTCTTCAATGGCCAGAAACCACTGGCGCAGCTGCAGGTAGAAACCTCCCTCGGCAGCAGCGGTGGCACGCTTGAGCTACGGGCCCACGGCAGTGTGATTGCCAACCATGACATCAGCGGCGCCCTTCAGCTTCGCCACCTGCAAATCCGACAGCTGCCCGCCAGGCCAGGTGACCGCACTCACTACGCCTTCGGCCCGGACGAAGGCTACGAATTTTCCCCGCCGGATCTTGATCAACTCCGTGACGAACCGGCGGTGAATCCCGAATCAGAGCAAAGAGCTGCACTGCTTCAGCAGTTGGCCGAGAAGTTCTGATAACCAAAATAATAAATTCGGAAAGAACGGAGATCGTAATGAGATATAACAATAACCATTGCCTGAAAAAAACAACCCTGTCGCTGGCTTTGGCCGGCACCCTGTTCACCGGAGCGGCTCAGGCGCAACTGGCCGGGCACAACGTCATTCTGGTGCACGGGTTCATGATGGATGATCTGTCCAACCCACCCGCAAACTTCGAGGAAGTACAGCAAGCCGGGGCTACCAACTGGCAAGACTATTGGCTGAACCGCTCGGAAGCCCGTATCGACTGGGGAAGCAACGGCCGTGTCGAAGGGGAAATTGCCCAACAGGCCTATCAGCAACTCCGGCAAATCAGCCAGCAAGGTCTGTGTAGCAACTACTGCATCCTGGTTACCCACTCCACCGGCGACCTGGTCACCCGCCACATCCTGGAAAATCAGGCCCGGTGGCTGCAGGCTGACGGGCTCCAGCCCCTGAAAATTCTGGCGGTGATGGATCTGGCCGGTGCCGGCGGTGGTACTGAGCTGGCAGACCTGGCCGTCAGCGTTGCCTACAACGACAGCTGGTATAACTGGCCTGTCAAAGCAGCGGTGAAGGCCTTCACCGGTATCGATCCGCAACCGGGCAAACTCGGCGTGGTGAACGACCTGCAAACCAACGTGGCCCGGAATCTCGCTGTCAACCCGAACGCTATCCCCCGGCTCCGGTTTGTAGGAGGTGGTTCATCCTACGGCGGCATCACCAAGCCTTTCATTGAAGGTACCGATGACGGCGTTGTGCCCACTCATTCGGCCTGCGGCGCGACCTCGGCCCAGGGCATCGACTCATGCTCGAACAGCCTGAGTATGGCGGGCAAGGTGACTGGCCAGAACGGTCCATCCGGGCTCTATTACAATCATTACCCGATCCTGATGAGTGAGGGTGCCAACCACGGTGACGTCATCACCAATCAAACCGGGAATACTGCGGTGCCGGTGGTGAACAACACCGTACTGGGCGGCCTGCAAGTGGACTTCGCCAGCCGCACCTACAACAAACGTGCCTGGTGGCAGCTGTGGGGTTCTGGTGATCAGTATGTGGAAGTGCCTGGATCAAGCCAGACCAGTCTGTCTAACCTGCTGTATACCACGCTTAACAACTGAACGGACATTGAATTTCGGGCTCAGGGATGAGCCGCCACCCCTCGGTTTTCGCTGCTTTATTTTTTAGTTCCCTAACTATAAATTGAACCCGCTTACCCCGCACTCTCTGACCTGGTTCAATAATGTCTGACGCCCATAAATCGGATCTGTTACTGGTTGTAGTGACCCTGCTGGCTGCAATGGGCTGGGTATTCTCCAAAGAAGCGGTCTTGCTGATGCCGCCGCTGATGTTCATGGCCGCCCGCTTCCTGCTGGCCGGCGGTGTACTTGCCATTATTGCGCTGCCTTCACTGTTTCGTCTGAGCCAGGATCAGATTCTGCGAAGTATCGGTGTGGGAGCCGTATTCGGCATCGCGATGACCTGCTGGATCATGGGATTGTTCCATGGCGACAGCATGGGTGAAGGCGCCTTCCTGACCAGTCTTGGCGTGGTGATTGTGCCAATCATCGCCCGCATCGTGTTCGGTGAAGCGCAGCCGCTGAGCACCTGGCTGGCCATACCCATTGCCGTCTCAGGGTTGGCGCTCCTGTCACTGGAAAACGGATTCCGGCCAGATCCCGGCCAACTTTACTTTGTGGCTGCGGCCTTTATCTTTGCGCTCTACTTCACTCTGAACACGCGGGCCGCCAACCAGCGAACCGTCGTGAACAAGCAGGGTGAAACCATCGAGAAAAAACGGGTACCTGCCCTGCCCCTCACCGCCATGGCGTTGCTGACCGTTGGCACGGTTACCCTGGCAGAATCGGCCATCAGTGAACCCTGGGCTCCCACCCTGGCCAACCCGCAGCCCATTCTGTATGTGTGGGTGCTGGCCAGCGCCATCATCGCAACTGCTGGCCGCTTCCTGCTTCAGACCTACGCCCAGAGCCTTTCGGTACACAGTCACGGCGTTGTGATTCTGGTGCTGGAACCGGTTTGGGTCGCACTGTTCGCGGCGGGCTGGTTTGGTGAAAGCATGAGCAGCCTGCAACTGTCGGGCTGCGGCCTGATATTCGCTGCGCTTCTGGTAAACCGATGGAACGCTCTCAGCCGTGCCATCAAAGGCCTGTTGAAAGCAAAAAATCCGTCGGAAAGTGGTTGACCACGCGGGGTGAAATCCGTATATTTCCACCCCGTCGCAGGACACAGGACCATAGCTCAGTTGGTTAGAGCGCTACCTTGACATGGTAGAGGTCCCCAGTTCGAATCTGGGTGGTCCTACCATTCCTGCCAGAAAAGCCGCTTACAGCCTATGCTGAGTGGCTTTTTTCATGTCTGGGGAATGCAAATCCATGCTTTCTGCCCGGCCCGGCATTACCAGCCGATCAAATAAAAGCCCCACCATTTGCATGGCAGGGCTCACTTCAAAGCACAAATTCCCTGTCGGGATTTACCCGCGAGCTTTGCGTCTTGCTACGCCAAAACCCACAAGGCCAAGACCCAGCAGTGCCAGGGAACCTGGCTCAGGTACCTGCACGGTGCCGCCGGTTACGATTCGCAGGTTGTCATAACCAATGGAATCGCCGAGTGCTCCTGCGTCGCTGATCACTACAGAAGTGATATCCAGTGCATCGCTCAGAATACCCATGAAGTAGGTATTGTTCGGCTGGAAGTTCGCGTTG
>DATGQY010000171.1:0-29981 GCA_035303925.1 Marinobacter sp.
TTGAAACCGGTAGTGTTCACGTTTGCCAGGTTGTTGGAGATCGTCGACAGGTTGGTGTCCTGTGCGCTTAACCCGGTTTTACTGACCCAAAGTGCTGGATGCATTGCGTTACTCCTTACCTTGCCGGCTGCAGATGCGGCCATTATTTGCCGCTTGCTGCCGGCCGGTGGTGCTTAATTAAGCGTTATCAGAGGTTCTGCAACAGCCGTGCCGTTGCTTCAGAATTCTCATTGGCGGTAGACATGACCTTCACCTGCATCTCGTACTGGCGAGACAACTGCAGGTTGGAAATCATCTCCTGCACCGCATTCACGTTTGAGCTTTCCAGAAAGCCGGTGGCCACACGCATGTTGGCATCAGGCGGCTCGGGGCCATCCAGAGCCTGATCCGGCTTTCTGTGAATGAATCCATCCAGCCCTTTCTCGAGGGCGTCAGCCGGCGGGTTCACCAGCTTCAGGCGATCCACTTCCACCAACTGATCCGGTGGGCCGCCGACGGGAACAATCGATATGGTGCCGTCGGAACCCACCAGCAGGTTATCGAACGGGGGCAGTGCCACCGGGCCGCCATTACCCAGCACCAACTCACCACTGGCCATGCGAACCAATCCGTTCACATCGACCTGCAGGCTGCCGCTACGGGTAAAGACTTCTTCACCAAGGTTGTTCTGCACCGCCAGCCAGCCATCCCCTTCGACCGCCACGTCCAGCTTCCGGCCGGTATCCATCAGGGCGCCGGCTGAAAGGTCCGTACCAGGCCTTTCGGTCATGGCGTAGGCTCGGGTGGGGTGATGTTCGCCAAAGACCGGCATGCTGCGGGCCTGGGCAAAATCCTTCTTGAACCCCGTGGTGTTCACGTTGGCGAGGTTGTTGGCGTGGGCACGCTGGGCCAGCATGTTCTGCTTGGCGCCAGACATTCCAATATAGAGGGCTTTGTCCATGGGCAAACTCCTGCCGGAATTTTGACTGTTTCCAGTCATCTTGCAGGAGTCATGCCATGTTTAGATGAAGGGGATTAACGCAGGTTGATAATGGTCTGGGTTACCGCGTCCGAGGTTTCAATGGTCTTGGCGTTGGCCTGATAGTTACGCTGGGCAATGATCAGGTTTACCAGCTCAGCAGACAAATCTACGTTGGATTCCTCGACTGAACTCGCCTTGATGGAACCCAGGGTGCCGGTATCGGGCGCACCAATGATCGGCTGTCCGGATTCAAACGTTTCAACCCAGGTGGTATCACCAACCGGTGACAGACCATCGGTATTGTTGAAGGCCGCCAGCGCAACCTGCCCCAATGACTGGGATTGGCCATTGGTGTAACGGGCAAAAATCACACCCTGGTCCGACACGTCCAATCCGGAAAGCCGACCGGTGGTGTAGCCATTCTGCTGTTGGTCATTTACTCCGAAGGCAGCGCCGTACTGGGTCGTGCTACCGAGGTTCAGAACAAAGGCAGAACTGGTTGCAGGTTCAGGAATAGGACTAACCACATCCCCGGGATTTGCAGGTGGGCCGTCCGCTCCGTTGGGATCACCATTCGGGTCCTTTGGTACCCAATCGGTGATAATAATTTCGCCGTTGGCATCCCCGTTAATGGATTCCAGTTGACCATCCTGATCAAACAGCGCCGTGTAGGGCTGTTGGTCAGTCCCGGCCACCAGTTCCCCATCAATCTGCAGGTAGACAGACCACTGACTTTGACCCACCCCGTTACCCGGTGAGGGATCTTTCACAAAGAACTGAGTCATTTCGTGGGCATTGCCCAGGCTGTCGTAGATCGTGGTGGACGTTGCGTGGTTATAGGTTCGCTGATCGATTGGGTTAAATTCGTTCGTGATGGTAAACGGAGTCGCATTAAACGCATCAACAAAGTTTGTACCGGTACCCGGCGTAATGTCTGAAACCGTGCGATCAGTTGTAACGGCGACCTGACCTTCGAACAGTGTACCGGTAGGCAGGCTGCCGTCTCCATAGGCAACCGTCAGAGGTTCACCATTACTGTGAATGATCCGAAGCCGCTCAACCGTGGGGGTCGCAGAATCGCCGTCATCATCATAATCGATTACCGCTGCGGATACCGAATTGTCACCGGAATCGTTAATGGCCTTAGCCAGGCCGGCCAATGACGTTACACCCTCCACGTTTACTGGCAGCGGCGCCGTGCCGACATTAATGGTAAACCGAAAATCTGCGGCACTCGAAATATAGCCGTCGGTCAAACCGGCATCCATTACTGCAGGCGTGGTCGCCGTTGCAGTAACACCCGGAGCCGCATCAATCGCGTTGGCCGCCTCGCGCGCGGTGGCAGTGGCCGGAATTACGGGAACCGGATAATCACCCGAGCCGTCAGCGTAAACGATGGAGAAACTCTCGCCCCTCAGCTGCCCAACGTCAATCGGATCGAAATCACGAATTCGGCGTTCCAGAACTGACTGACGGGAATCCAGGTTCAAACTGGTTTCCAGACTGGTGGTTCTGCGCGGCGCCAGGTTGTCGGTTTCAATCTGCAGGTCCCCACGAATGCCGGACAGGTTGCCGTCTTCATCCGCAACATAGCCCTGGGCCTTCATGTTCTGACTGTTGACAATAAAACCTTCTTTATCGATCCCGAACTGCCCTGCCCGGGAATAACGAATCTCGCCGCCATTATTCAGGATAAAGAAGCCATCACCGCTGATGGCCATGTCCAGGCCACTGTCGGTGAAGCTGATATTGCCCTGCCCGAACGATTGCTTGACGTCCTGCACCCTCACGCCGTCACCGATGGGGTTTGTGCCTGAGCTCAGAAACCCGCTGGCGTAGAGATCGCCGAACTGAACCCGGCTGCTTTTGAAGCCAACAGTACTGGCGTTGGCAATGTTGTTGCCAGTTACGTCCAGATCCACCGATGCTGCCCGAAGGCCACTCAAACCTGTGTTAAATGCCATGACTTATACCTCCTGGTCTGACACCGGATCAGTTAATTTGTTTGACGTCAGACAGGGCAATGGAGCCCATGCCGGCCAGGTTCAGGGTGATCGAGCCACCTTTACCCAACGAAACGCTGTCTACATTGGCACTGACCATCGTGCCGAGCTGTTCAGTACCGGATGGATAGCTGCCCTGCGCCACAATCTGATACGGGCCAGGCGGCAAAGGATTGCCGTTGCCGTCGGCACCGTCCCAACGGAACGACACCACGCCAGCCTGGCTACTGCCCATATCAATCTGGCGAACCAGCTCACCGGACTGACTCATTACCGACAACCGCAGTCCACCGGTCGAGGCAGGCACTTCAATGGTTCCGGTGATTTCGCCTTTGCCACCCAGAATGCCAACACTGGACGGTGCCAGTACGGTTTTGCCAACCATCGCAGAAGCTTGCAGCGCCTGGCTGGAACGGAACTGACCTGCCACGTCATCCACCGTGCCGGTCAGGTTCTGCATCTCTTCCAGTGAGCTGAACTGGGCCAGCTGGGAAATAAAATCACCGTTGTCTTGCGGCTCGAGAGGGTTCTGATTCTTCATCTGGGCCAGCATCAACTCCATAAAGGCGTCTTTGCCGAGCTCACTGCCGCCCTGGGCCTTGTCTTCCTTCTGAATCTGATACTGGCTCAGTACGTCTGAGGCAGACGCCGAATTCACTGCGTTCATGGTTATCTCCTCACCTTATTACTGCTGACCCAGTGTCAGAATTCGCTGCATCATGGACTTCGCGGTGTTCATGATGTCCACATTCATCTGGAAACTCCGGGATGAAGACATCATGTCGGCCATTTCTTCCACTACGTTCACGTTGGGGTAAAACACGTACCCGTCTTCATTGGCGGCCGGGTGATTCGGCTCATAGCGCATCTGCAGTTCTGCATCGCTCTCTACGATGCCCTCCACCCTCACACCGGCACCTGGCCCCTCGGAAGAGCCGACACCAAAACCTTGCTGATCCGGATTGAGCATGGATTCCTGAATCGCGGCGAACACCGGCTTGCGAGCACGGTACGTACCTTCTGTACTGGAACTGGCGGTTTCAGCATTGGCAATATTCGATGCGGTGGTGTTTAGCCGCAGGGACTGAGCGGTCATGCCTGAACCCGCGATGTCAAAAATGTTACCCAGTGACATGACAATCTCCTTCAATCAAAATTTGGCTGCGGCTTACTCGCCTTTGATGGCTTTGGTCAGGCCGGAAAATTTGCTGCTGAGAAACTGGAAACTGGCCTGGTAATCCATCGCGTTCCGCATGAACCGGCTCTGCTCCTGCTGGGCATCGACCGTGTTACCGTCTACAGAAGGCTGATGGGGCGTGCGATACAACAGCTCGCCATCGCTGCCGGCACTGGAGGTATCCATATGGGAACTGTGGGTGGTGGTCATTCCGAAGCCGCTCATGGAGTCTTGAGCTTTCTGCATCATTGCCTGAAAGTCGACATCCCGAGCTTTAAAGCCCGGGGTATCGGCGTTGGCCAGGTTATTCGCAAGAACCTCTGCCCGCTTGACGCGACCTTGAAGGGCCTGCTCATGAATGCCCAATGCGCTGTCGAATGTTATTGCCATTACTGCCTCCGGAAATCTGCACCGGCCAAGTGTGTACTCGGGTTTGCCGGTTTTGCGTTCTGAAGAAGTTAAAGCAAGCGCAATGCCAGAATTGAAAAAGCCTGCAAAGGCGCAGGCTACGGGGAACATTGATTAGTTTTCGAGCGGCAAAACCTGGAGCGAATAAATCTGGGCGGCAAGGTGTTTCCTCAGGCCAGCCTTTCCCCGGCTCCGACTTACAATGACCAGGAACCGCTATGATCCGGACCCGTCCACTCCCGAACAAAGTCCGGGCATTCCGGCCGAGGAACCGCAGGTTTCTCAGACGTCACGGTGCCCACATACAGAAAACCGACGATCGATTCGCCTTCCGTCAGACCAAGCCCGTTGAGCACCCCCGGGTGGTAGGCGACGGGGCCCGTCCGCCACATGGTGCCATAGCCAGCATCCGTGAGGGCCAGTGACAGAAACGACATGCCCGCCGCAGCGGACATAACCTGTTCAATGTCCGGCACCTTGGTATGGGGTTTTGGCGAGGCAATACCGACAATAATCATGGGTGCCCTTAGTGGTGCCCTTCTGGCCTTTTCCTTGTCCTGATCCGAGGCATCCTTCGCACAGGTAGCCGCAAACAGCTCACCGAGCTCTACCAATCCGCTACCTTCTATCACCAGGTAGCGCCATGGCCGCAGCAGGGCATGGTCCGGTGCCCGCGCGGCGCACCTGAATGCCAGGTCAAGCGCCGCTCTCTCTGGCGCCGGAGCTTCAAGCCTGGGTTCGGAGGATCGGTCCAGTATAAATTGCGTTATGGAACTCATAGAGTCTCACTGTACAGTTGCATGTGGTAATAGCTGGCACATTCTGGCCGCGCAGATGAATTGTGGGTTCTACGTAATACTGGTAATCTTTGGTCGTAGTCAAAATCAACAATTAAAAATACCCGGCAGCACATGATGATTGACCCGCTAGATGTTTCCCAACGCTGTATATCCGAATTCGGCCATACCCGGCAGACCAGGAAGGGTCCGGTTCTGAAATGATGAGCGCTCCGGCCGAACTACGCAACGTTACAGGCACCGCCGGTAAGGTTGTCCATGGTGACGCATACGATCATACCGTCGCTATTCCGCCGATGCCGGACTACAACGGTCGCATACTTGCTTACACTGCCACCGCGGCCATTATTGTAACAGGCGTCCTGCAGAATGTTTTTCCTCAGTGGTTACTCTGGATGGTTGCCGGCGCGCTGATATGGCCCCACATCACGCATCTGCTGACTCGCAGGACCTTTTTGCGCCGTTCTGGCCGCATCCGACAGAAAATGCTGTTGGTGGACTGCATCATCGGCGGCAGCTTTATTGGTGTTATCGGGCTGGTCGCCATCCCATCGGTGTCAATCGTACTCATGCTGATGTTCAGTTGCCTGATTGTGGGCGGCGTCCGCCAGTGGCTGTTCGGGACCGCACTAACGGCCGCATCACTGGCTGCCACCGTGGCTGCGTCCGGCACTGCAGACAGTTTCCAGTCTCCGCTGCTGACCAGCATCGTCTCAATTATGGCAACCGGCATCTACATCTGCGTAACCGCCTACTACTCGCATGTTCAGGCCCGCGCCCTGTTGTACGCCAAAACCCAGATCCAGAACCAGCGTGAGCAATCCATTGCACTGTCTCACAAGCTCTCAAAGTACTTGTCTCCCCAGGTGTGGCAGTCGATCTTTACCGGCGAGCGGGATGTGCGGTTGGAAACCCAGCGTAAAAAACTGGCGGTTTTTTTCTCGGATATCAAAGGCTTTACCGAGCTATCGGAAGAGATGGAGCCTGAGGCGCTGACCGAGCTACTGAATCACTACTTCAACGAAATGTCCGAAGTGGCCCTTAAATACGGAGGCACCATCGACAAATTCGTCGGTGATTCCATCATGGTCTTCTTTGGGGACCCCACCAGTCGTGGTCAACGGGAAGATGCGTTTGCCTGTGTCTCCATGGCCATCGACATGCGGAAGCATATGAAAATCATGCGGCAGAAATGGCGCAGCCAGGGCATTAAAACGCCGCTGGAAATTCGCATGGGCATCAGCACCGGCTATACCACGGTAGGCAACTTCGGCGCTGAAAACCGTATGGATTACACCATTATCGGTAAGGAAGTGAACCTCGCGAGCCGCCTGGAGTCGCTGGCAGAAGCGGGTGAAATTCTCGTTTCCTACGAGACCTTTTCACTGATCAAAGATCGCATCATGTGCCGGGACAAAGGCGAGATCACCGTGAAAGGCTTTGCCAAACCGGTTTCGATCTATGAAGTGGTCGATTTCCGTCGCGACATGGGGCCAAACCGCAGTTTTATGGAGCATGAACACAGTGGCTTCGCCATGTATCTGGACTCCGATAAGATTACCGAGCGCGAGCGCCGAAGCATACTTGCCGCCCTGGAAGATGCCGCCGACCGTCTGAGACAAGAAGACGACACCGAGTAAGTCCCAACAGCTTATTGGCGCACCAGCCTTGGCCCCGGGCCATCCTCCGGATTGGTGCTGCGCCAGGGGTTGATATCGAGCCCGCCGCGCCGGGTGTAGCGTGCGCACACCATGAGTTCTTCAGGCTGACAACGCGACATCAAGTCCGTGAATACGGTTTCCACGCAATGCTCGTGAAAATCCTGTTTCTGGCGGAAACTGACGATGTAACGCAACAATCCCGACCGGTTGATGGCCGGCCCCGTGTAGCGAATAAACACCGTGGCCCAGTCTGGCTGGCCGGTAACCGGACAATTGCTTTTCAGCAGATGCGAGCAAAGTTGCTCGGTGATCACTTCCGGCCCTCCGGCGACCAGGGACTCGGGGGCATAGTCATAGACCACCTCAGCAACTGGCTCGTCATCAATCAGTTGGTAGCCATCCGGCCTGCCGATGGCCGGCGCCGAATCGTCCACACTCAACAACCGCACATCCACAGCAGCACCGCAGGCGCTGGACAGATCCCGGCAAATGGTTTCTGCAACCTGCTCCCGGGACGAGAATACAGCCTGGTTCAGAGAGTTCAGATACAGTTTGAGAGACTTACTTTCAATAATCGCCGGCGAGGCTGCAGGGAAGCGGATTTCAGCCCACGCGACCTCCGGCACACCACCCGGTCGTAGCCAGGAAAGCTCCCACGCCTGCCAAAGATCTTCGCCAAACCAAGGCCAGCGACCGTCTTCAAGCCCGATACGGCGGCGGTTTTCCTCACGCGCAACCGGAAACAGCAGCGCTGGATCGTACTGATCCGGATAGTCACTGGATTTGCCCAGCGGTGCATTATGCAGCGTCATAGAAAGTAGAGAATCCTGTTAGTGGCGAATACCTTTGCCCCGTGCCAGCATGCGCAAGGCAACTGCCGTCAGCAGAACGATAAAGACGATGATCATACCAAGCGAAACGAATGGGTTAACATCCGAAACACCCAGTATGCCGTAGCGGAAACCGTTCACCATATAAAGAATGGGATTGGCCAGTGAAACGCCCTGCCACACCTCCGGCAACAGCTCGATGCTGTAGAACACCCCGCCCAGATATGTTAACGGTGTAAGCACGAAGGTCGGTACGATGGAGACATCGTCAAACTTGGTGGCCAGCATGGCATTGATGAATCCACCCAATGAAAACAGCGCGGACGTAAGGAACACGGTTATCACAACCATGGGCAGGTTGTGGATGGACAGCCGGGTGAAGGCCAGTGATAACAGCGTGACAATCAACCCGATAATCAGCCCTCTCGCCATGCCGCCAACCACATACCCGGCGAGAATGGTCCAGTTGGGAACCGGCGATACCAAGAGCTCTTCGATGCTGCGCTGGAACTTCATGGAAAAAAACGACGACACGACATTGGAATAGGAATTGGTGATTACCGACATCATGATCAAACCGGGAACGATGAACTGCATGTAGTCAAAGCCCCCCATATCACCAATGCGGGAGCCAATCAGGCTGCCGAAAATAATGAAATACAGAGTCATGGTGACGGCAGGCGGCAACAGTGTCTGTGGCCAGATCCGGGTGAAACGGCGGATCTCACGCAGCACAATGGTCTGAAAGGCGGTCCAGAGCGCATGGAGTGTCATGCCTTCACCTCCCCGGTTGAGCTGGCAACCCGGGCGTTATCTTCAACCATCCGCACAAACAACTCCTCCAGCCGATTCGCCTTGGTACGCATACTGATGACCTTGACGTCGTAACGCTCCAGTTCCATGAACAAGGCATTCAGACCCTGCCCTTTGGCGACATCCACTTCCAGTGCGCCATCACTGTTAACCACGCACTGAAAGCCCGAAAGCTCCGGCGGGGTTTGCAGGGGGTGCTCAGTGTCAAGAACAAACGTCTCGACACTCAGTTGCTGCAACAACTCACGCTTGCTGGTGTGGCGTATGATTTCACCGTGATCGATGATCGCAATATTGCGACACAGGGCCTCAGCCTCTTCCAGGTAATGGGTGGTCAGGATGATCGTTGTGCCCTGGCGGTTAATCTCTTCCAGAAACTGCCACATTGAGCGCCTGAGTTCGATATCCACACCGGCAGTCGGCTCGTCGAGAATCAGCAGGCGGGGCTCATGCACCAGGGCCCGGGCAATCATAAGCCGCCGTTTCATTCCGCCCGACAACATCCGTGAGGGCGTATCGCGTTTGTCCCACAGTCCCAGCTTTCTCAGGTACCTCTCCGCAGACGCTTTGGCCTGTTTCAACGGTATTCCGTAGTAACCCGCCTGGGTAGTGACAATATCAAACACCTTCTCGAACTGGTTAAAGTTGAACTCCTGTGGCACCACACCAAGGTTCAGCTTGGCATTGGAAAGATCGGTATCGATATCATTGCCAAATACCCGAACCTTTCCTCCGGACTTGTTCACCAGAGAAGACACGATTCCCAGAGTCGTTGATTTTCCGGCACCGTTTGGCCCCAGCAGCGCGAAGAAGTCTCCTTCCCTGACCTTCAGATCAATGCCCTTCAAGGCCTGGAAGCCATCACCGTAGCGCTTCTCCAGCCCCTCGATTTCCAGTGCGTAAGTCATAAGCCAAACCGTTGTCTGTGGATTCGCCGCTCTACTGGCAAAAAGATAGAGAGCTATTTGATTGTGTCATGCCGAGAAAATTCAAGGCCGCAAAACGTATTCCTGTCTCACCAGCCAAACACGCAAACTGCGACAGGTTTCCCGATATACCGCAGCCACCCTCCCTATAATGCGGTTACAACAACTTACAAAAGCCTGCGACCGGCCCTCGGGTGCACCAGGTCAACGCGAAGGGATTGTACGATACACCATGAAATTCGTTCATCTAAGCCGTCTGTTTCTGCCACTCTCCGCCGCGCTCATGGTTTCTGGCTGCCTGGATGGCGGTGGGTCCGGCTCCGATGACACCAGCATCGGACAAATCCATAGCCTTGGGGTCAGCGGCCTTAGCTACCAAACCGCCAGCCAGACCGGCACCACCGACAAACAAGGCACCTTTCGGTACTACCCCGGTGAAACCTTGACCTTGAAGGTGGGCAACCTGCCGATTGCCGAAGGTGTTCCGGCTCAGCAGTTCGTCACCTTCCTCGAATTCCAACCCGAACTTCGGGAAGCTCTTAAGACGCCTAAGGTGGATACCGAACAACTCAAGGACCATGCCCTGACCGAGAACGGGCTTCTTGACAACATTGAACTGCTTAACCGCACTCGCTTCCTTCTGGCTCTGAACTGGACAGAAGTCATAGACGAAGGCGAAGGCATTGATATCCGCACCAGAGTCATTTCCCAGCTGAATGCAGCTCTGAGTGACCCAAGCCTGCCAAACGCGATCGACTTTACCGTACCGCAGGACGACTTCACCGCCGAACAGTCGCCGGCCAATCAGCTGCTTTCGGCTATCTGCTTCTACGAAGAGGACAGCCCACTCTGCGATGAGCCCCCCACGCAGGCAGAAATCGACGCAGCCCCGGTACGGCCGGAAAACGATGAAGACATTATTCCGGAGATCTCTTACAAAGAAGACCTGGAATCTCTGAGAGACCGTATCCTGCAGTCAGTTCGCAGCATGGAAGACGCCGATAACCAGCGCGCCAGGGAGTACCTGCAGCGTGAATTGGCCGGCATTACAAACGCCATCAGCCGAAAATACTTCCTCGCAAACCACGTAGCCGAACATCCAGCCGGCGACACCAGCCTTAAGGCAATCGACATCAGGAAAGTCGGTGGAGAAACCGCCATTTCACGCGACGGCCTGGAGGCGATCAGTAAACGCCCACAGGATGTCGTGGTACAGACCTGGAGCTGGCAGGAAGCCGAAGTAGAGTATTTCGTGGACGGAGAACCCGGCGGAGAGTCTGAGCTGATCATCAACTTCACGCCGGAGGACAGCTACCGCTGGGTGAGGAAATCACTGCGGGTCAGAATTACCGACTGATCAGGCTACCCAATGTCCAGCGGGACTCGGCACCGGTGATATCAAAACCGGCCGGGTTCAGCCCTTCGGTGCCATGGGGAAGGCACTCGCGCACCGCCAAAGCTTCAGCCGCCGCTCTGGATTCATTGAAACGCGCCAGATCAATCACCTTGGCGGATTTCAGCGGGTGACGATGAGCATCCTGCATAACCATCACTTTCGGCCAGAGCCTGCGTTCGGGGCTATGAGAGACGACAATTCCCCGCTGACCATCAGACAGCTCAACCAGTGTGCCCGCTGGATAGACCCCGATCGCTTGAATGAAGGACTCCACGAGATCCACCTGAAATTCGATATTGCGCATATCGTAAAGTAACGCCACTGCCTTGGCCGATGTCATCGGCTCCTGATCATCGCGGGGAGCAATCAGGGATTCAAAGAACTCGGCGATACCCGCAATCTTTGCCAGCAACGGAATTCTGTCACCACGTACACCAGCGGGGAAGCCAGATCCGTTATGGCGCTCCCGGTGACCCTGAACTACGGTCAACACCGCCCGTGACAGACCCGCGGGCTCCAGAATATTAACCCCCAGGTCAACATAACTCCGGAAGGTTTCATATTCTTCAGCAGACAACTGGTGCTCGCGAGCAACGAGATCCTTCGGCAACGCCGTCTTACCGACCTGAGACAACAAACAACCCGCCCCCAGGTGGCTCAGCAGACCTTCGTTCAGCCCCAGCTGCCGCCCACACACCAACGCCCAAACCGCGGTATTCAGAGCATGGCGATAGATAAAATCATCATACTGCCGTGTTCTGCTCAGCCACAGCAACGCGTTAGGCTGACGGGCCACACTCTCTACCATCTTCTGCGTAATGGCGACAACCGGACGGAAGTCGGGAAAATCCCCTGCCCGCACGGCGTCAAACATGCGGCTCAACGCCACTTCGGCATCGTCCAGCAGCTTTCTGGATGTCTTTAGTTCTTTCTTCAGTGTGGTTTCTTCTTTATAAACCACAGGCTCTCGAATGCTTAAGGGCGGCAACTGAAGCTCTTCACGACCTTTACCACGGGCGCCAGCCCTGCTACCAAAACCGATGACATTCCCGGACTCGGCTTTCACCGAATCACGAGCCTCGGCCACATCAACCATTACCCACTTGCAATGGGAAACGAGTGCCTTGACATCGCTTTGGGAGCGAATATAAAAACCCTGGATGGGGAACGGTGTCTGATGCCATGGGCGATCAAGATCAGACACAAACATGCCGACCTCAAGATCCTGAACCGCTATTTTCTGTTGACGGACTCCCACCATACACCTCTGCACAGAGCAATTTATGACAATTCATAGTTTGCCACGGTCACGGCAAGACACCATTACGAAATTGTAGACAAAAGTCACCGGAGAGCTACAAAGCGTAACCTAAGTTATCGAATGGCTACGGAATGTAGTAATGTGATCACATTCACACGAATTATGGTAACCGTTCAGTCTTCTTTACAGGCAGCTTCATCAAAATCCGGCAGGCGCGCATTCAATGACCCCCTCGGAACCTTTCTGGCGTAGACAGAATAAGCGACTACCGAGGGCCGAAGGTAGTCCAGGTTCACCGTATCCTCGCCTTTGCGCACTTCGGTGGCCGCCGGCCGACAAGACACCAGCAGAGAGAACATACCCCCGATATCGGCAATGCGCTCAACCTCGTCTGGCCCGGTAACACTCAGGCAGGCAAAGTCCGCCCCGGCCACAGCACTTGAAGCAGCCTGCACATCGAGTTTGGGGTCACCGCAGGCGCGAATGCCATCGGCGCATCTGCCAGCGCTGTCATGGCTCTCATCGGCGATTCGCCAAACCCGCTCACTGCACTGGGTTTCCAGCTTAATCGTGGTCGATTTATCACTGACAAACCACCAGTCTGGATAATCCGCAGTTTGCCAGGACACTCTGACCTGCCGGGATTCACCGGACGAGTTCTCAGCTGGAAACATGGCGTAGTGTGTGTAATAGCTGGCGCAACCACCAAGCAGGAATGACGGCACGACCACCAGGAGCAGCGTTTTTCGGAGAGCAGAAAACAATCTCATTACATCCGGCCCTTTCTGATTAGTAGCATCCATTATCGTTGTTCGGGTTCCAGGATCCGTGGACTACTCATCAGAATGGTCGAACTGAAGACCAAACCCATCAACGGTTCGACGAACCACCAGCATCTCCAACACCGGCGCCGGAATGGGCAGCCCTTGTACCTGCACGGTTACCTTGTCTCCTATGCTCGGGTCGAAGGACTCCTCTCCGAGCACAATGAAAACGCCCCCATCGGAAATGTCACGAGTGGAGAAAACAAACTCGCCCCATTGTTGATGCACTACTTTTACTTTGGCACTCATCGCTGTGCGATTGTGCTCTCTGCGATCACTAGCCGCCATTCACGGAATTCCTGTGATGTTCAGTGTTTTTATAGTGTTAGAAGCATAACACCATTTTCACATAAATATGCCAAAGGGGATATTGACTCAATCGCCTTTAGCAATGAGAATGGTTGTCGTTATGAAATGCCTGTGATACTTAATTGCGGGAACGTATTCACCAGTACCGTCTATAAAGGAAAGCATCTATGCGTATGAAACTTGCTGCAACCGCTGCCATCGCTCTGGCCGCCATGCCGCTCTCCGCATCAGCCGATGGCGAAGTTAATATCTACTCCTATCGCCAGGCTTACCTGCTGGAACCACTGTTGAATGCGTTCACAGATGAGACCGGCATCAAGACAAACGTTGTCTTCGCCAAGCAGGGGCTGGCTGAGCGCCTCGAACGCGAAGGCCGCAATAGCCCGGCTGACGTTGTCATGACCGTAGACATCTCCCGGATCAATGAGTTGGTTGAGAAGGACCTGGTGGCCGGTATCGAATCCGACACCCTCGAGCAGAATATCCCGGAAAACCTTCGCCATCCTGACGGCAAGTGGTATGCACTGACCACCCGGGGTCGGTTAATTTTCGCCTCCAAGGATCGGGTCGAAGCGGGCGAGATCAGCAGTTACGAAGACCTCGCTGACGATAAGTGGAAGGGGCGCATCTGCACCCGCAGCGGCAAACACCCCTACAACATCGCCCTGATCTCTTCGATGATTGCGCACCACGGTGAAGCTGAGACCGAGCAATGGCTAGCGGATGTCAAAGACAACCTGGCTCGTAAACCCCAGGGCGGCGACCGCGACCAGATCAAAGCGATCGCAGAGGGTGTGTGTGACATCGCCATTGGCAACAGCTACTACTACGGCAATATGCTGATGGACGAGAACCAACGCTCGATTGCCGAACAGGTTAACCTGGTGTTCCCGAATGCTGAGGGTCGTGGCACCCACGTCAACATCAGCGGCATTTCCCTGACCAAGAGCGCTCCCAACAAAGAGAATGCCGTGAAGCTGATGGAGTTCCTGTCCTCTCCTGAAGCACAGCGCATTTATGCTGAAGCCAATACCGAATACCCCGCCAATCCGGAAGTAAAACCAACCGGCCTGGTGGCTGAATGGGGTGAAATCAAGCCAGACACCCTGTCATTGCAGGAGATTGCGAATAATCGCAACGCGGCAGTGAAGCTTGTAGACCGAGTGAACTACGACGGCTAAACACGCCGACGGGTTCGCCTTCCTCGAAAAGGGTGCACGTGCAAGTGCACCCTTTTCGTTTTAGAGGCAGACATTCATATGACTCGGGTCATTGCAGGGAGCCGGCTCAGTATCTAAAATCGCAACACTTCTCATCATTACTACCAAAAACAGGAACGCCATGACTGAGGTTGTTAGTAGTACCAACCCGGGGCTTTCACAACCATTGTTGGCAAAACGCACCTCAAAGCGCTGGTTGGTGAGTGCCGCCATCACCACAGCGATCGTTGCGCTACCTGTTCTTTCAGTTATCTTTCTGGCACTTTTCCCCGAAGAAAATATCTGGCCACACCTGATCGACACGACATTACCCCGTTACCTCGTGACAACCATAAAACTGATGATTGGCGTCGGCATATTGACTCTCATCATCGGGTTGTCGACCGCCTGGACCGTCACCATGTGCGAGTTTCCGGGGCGAAAGTTCTTTGAGTGGGCACTTCTGCTCCCTTTCGCTGTCCCGGCCTACGTCATTGCCTATGTTTACACCAGCCTGCTGGATTACGCCGGCCCGGTACAACGAGCGCTGCGGGAGTGGTTTGGCTGGCAGAACGCCAGCGAATACTGGTTCCCCGAGATCAGAAGTCTTGAAGGCGCGACTCTGATGATCGGCCTGGTACTCTACCCGTACGTCTACCTTCTGGGCCGGGCCGCCTTTCTTGAACAGTCGCCCTCACTGTTTGCGGTCAGCCGCAGCCTGGGTCACTCCGCACTGAGCACTTTTTTCAAGATCGTCCTACCCATCGCCAGACCCGCAATTGCTGTAGGCCTGTCCCTGGTGCTGATGGAAACACTGAACGACTTCGGCACCGTCGATTTCTTTGCCGTCCAGACACTGACACAAGGCCTTTTTGACACCTGGATGAACCTGGGCAACCTGGGTGGCGCAGCCCAGATAGCTACCACCATGCTGATCTTCGTTGTCATTCTTGTCACCCTGGAACGTTACTCAAGACGCCGACAGCAACAGTTTGCAGCCCGGGATAACCGCGATCCGATCCATCGGTTTACCATGTCTTTCCCGCGACAAATGATTTGCGTGGTCGTTTGCGCCCTGCCACTGGTGTTCGGCTTCATTATTCCCGGCGCAACGCTGAGCTACTACGCCTGGGAATACTTCGATGTGAGCTGGAACCCGGATTTTGTCAGAAACACCTTCAACAGCTTGTTCCTGTCGGGTGCCGCAGCCCTGACCACCCTGTTCGTCGGCGTAACCCTGGCATACAGCCGCCGTCTGCATAATACCCGGGGCATGCAGGTGCTCATGCGCTTATCAAGCCTTGGCTACGCCATGCCCGGTGCCGTCCTCGCCGTGGGCGTAATTGTTCCGCTTGCGGGCTTTGACAACTGGCTAGACTCCCTGGCCCGAGAGTATCTTGGCCTCAGCACCGGTTTGCTGCTGAGCGGCTCAGCTTTTGCTCTGATTTTTGCCTACACGGTACGCTTCCTGGCGGTATCTGCAGGCAGCGTTGAAAGTGCCTTGCAGAAAATTACACCCAGCATGGATATGGCCTCCCGTTCACTGGGCCATACACCGGGCAAAACTCTTTTGAACGTGCACCTTCCGATGCTCCGCGGCACGCTGGTCACCGCCGCCCTTGTGGTCTTTGTCGATTGCATGAAGGAACTGCCAGCCACACTGATACTACGGCCTTTCAACTACGAAACACTGGCAACCTATGTGTACCAGTTTGCTTCAGATGAACAGCTCTACCACAGCGCCCTGCCCGCACTGATTATTGTCATGGCAGGCATCATTCCGATCATCCTGATGAACCGCTCGATTTCCAACTCCCGGACCATGGCTTGACCAGCCCTGCCCCAGAATGACAAAGGCCCGGCAAATTGCCGGGCCTTTGAAAGATGAGTGAACCGAAAACTTATTGCCAGATCACCTTTTGCTTCTGCGCGTACCAGGCGTCAACCTTGGCCTCGTATGCATCTTCAACCACATTACGCTTGAGCTTCAATGTCGGAGTCAGGAAGCTGTTCTCGATAGACCACTCGTCGCTGACAACGGTAATGAACGCCAGTTGCTCGTGCGGATCTACTGTTTTGTTAACGTCCTGAATCAACTGTTTGAAGCTTTCTTCCAGCTCTTTACGGAAGTTGGCATCAGCTGCCTTCGGACGAATCTCCTCACCCAGAACGACCAACGCATGCGGCTGAGTCTGATTGGCGCCGGACACACACACCATTTCGATGGCATCATGTGACATCAGGCGATTCTCAATCGGTGCAGGTGCAATGTACTTGCCCTTGCTGCTTTTGAAGATTTCCTTGATCCGGCCCGTCAGTTTCAGGCGACCCAGCTCGTCAATCTCACCTTTGTCACCGGTTCTGAGAAAGCCATCTTCCGTGAAGGCTTCCGCCGTTTTCTCTTCATCTTTGTAATAGCCCATCATGGTAGCAGGGCTCTTCACCAACACTTCACCAACGTCACTGATTTTCACCTCAACGCCTGGCAGCGCTTCACCGACATAACCCGTCCGGGTGCGACCTGGCTTGTTCATATGCGAATAGGCGAAGTTTTCTGACATGCCATAGCCTTCGAGCAACTCAAGGCCCAGATTCCGGTACCAGTCCAGAACGTCATTCGACAGCGGTGCCGAGCCGGATCCGGCAAGTTTCACCTTGCTCAAGCCAAGACCCTTGAGAACCTTCTTTTTGATCAGTTTGTTGAGCAGAGGAATCTTGAGCATCCGCTCCAGCTTCTGCTTGGGAACCTTTTGCAGCACGCCGTGCTGGAATTTAACCCACAGCCGCGGAACAGAGAGGAACAACGTCGGCTGCGCTCGCTGCAGATCCTGCACGAAGGTATCCAGAGACTCTGCAAAGTAAAGTTGGAAACCCGCGTAAAGAGAACCGAGCTCAACAAAGGTGCGTTCAAATACGTGAGCCAGAGGCAAATAGGACAGGATGCGCTCGTTTGGCCCAACACCCAGTGTTTCTGTACCACCGGCCGCAGCAAAAGCCATATTGCCAAAGCTGAGCATGACGCCTTTCGGGCGGCCTGTGCTGCCGGAGGTGTAGACGATGGTAGCCAGCTCGTCAGCTTGCCGCTGCGTCCTGCCTTCCAGAGGTGGGAACTTGGCTACAATGTCGTCCCATGTTTCAAAATCATTAGGTGGGCTCAGCGGGTAAGAAATGCAGCGAACCGACTCCGGCACGCCCGGCTTCATGCTGTCCCAGTCATCCAGCTTGCCAACAAACAACACATCACATTCAGCGTGATTGAGAATGTAGTTAACCGTATCGGCATTCAACGTCGGATACAGTGGCACGGAAATATGACCCGCCATCCAGATCGCCCAGTCGGTCATGACCCAATGGGCGCAGTTCTTGGAAATCAGGCCGATGCGACTCTTTTCCGGAAGGTTAAGAGACTTCAGGTAGGCCGCCATCCGGCGCGCCTCGTCAATAGCGCGACCCCAGGTGTATTCAACGACTTTGCCGTTGCCAATGGGCTGGGTCATGTACAAAGAGTCTGCTTTGGTGGCCTCCCAGTGATAGACCATTTCAAGCGGGAGTTTGTTGGAGTTGTCCATGGACCTTCCTGTTTTGTCTTTATAGTTGGATGACTTTCGTATTATTAGACTTTAGTAGCTTATTTCAACACATTGGCGCCCGTCAAAACGTGATCCGTGCAAAATAATTTGCATCGGCAACCACTTGGCTCTTTAAAGAGGAAAACTGTCCATCGTCACTACCCTTACCCCCTCAACCCTGTGGTAAACTTGCGAACTTTGAATTTTTCGTCCCCGCACCTAGCGGAAACCACAAACAAACCCGGAGATGGGCATATGGCCAAAAAGACCCTGCGCACCCTGATCGGCGCTTCGTTGCTGGCGGCAGCAAGCCTCGTTCAGGCTGAAGACCCCCGTGTGGTAGCCATTACACAAATCGTGGAACATCCCGCGCTGGACTCCGTTCACCAGGGCGTCAAAGACGAACTGGCCGAACGTGGCTATCGTGAAGGCGAAAACCTGCGACTGATGCACGAAAGCGCCCAGGGTAACTCTGCCATCGCTTCGCAGATCGCCAGAAAATTCGTTGGTGAAGGCCCGGATGTCATTGTCGCCATAGCCACCCCTTCAGCCCAGACAGTCGCTGCGGCTGCCAGAGAGATTCCAGTGGTGTTCTCTGCGGTAACTGACCCTCTGTCCGCCAAACTGGTGAAGAGCTGGGAAGAACCCGGAGCCAACATCACCGGCGTAAGCGATATGCTGCCGATCGAAAAACACCTCGATCTTCTGCAACGCATCATGCCGGACGCCAAACGCATTGGTACCGTTTACAACCCCGGTGAGGCCAACGCCGTTGCCCTGGTCGAGTTGCTGGAAGAGCGCCTTGCCGCTCGCGGCATGGAGCTGGTAAAAGGTGCAGCTACCAAAACCTCTGAAGTTCTTGGTGCAGCCCGCTCACTGGTGGGCAAGGCCGATGCCATTTACCTGACCACAGACAACACGGTCATCAGCGCTGCAGAGGCTGTGATTTCAGTAGGTGAGCGCTCCAGAATTCCCGTTTTCGCCGCTGACACCGCCACCGTTGAGCGCGGCGCCGTGGCAGCTCTCGGCTTCAACTATTACAACCATGGCCGTCAAACGGGCGCTATGGTTGCCCGCATTCTGGAAGGGGCAGACACCGCAACCATGCCCGTTGAGATCATGGAAGAACTGGACCTGTTCGTGAACCCGGCCGCTGCCCAGCGCATGGGAATCACCCTGTCTGAAGATCTGATCAAGGATGCCAAACAAGTCGTCAAAAGCGACAAATAATGCCTGTCCAACACGGGCGGACCCCAAAAGGGCCCGCCCGTTTTCTTTCACGGTGACCCATTACCCATGCTCAGTGAAATCGCATTCTACGGTGCTCTTGAAACCGGCCTCATCTACGGCCTGGTTGCTTTCGGTATATATCTCTCTTTCCGTGTTCTGGATTTCCCGGACCTTACGGTGGACGGCAGCTTCCCTCTCGGCGCAGCAGTAGCGGCTGTGCTCATTCTGGCTGGGTGGAACCCCTGGTTTGCCACCGGTATGGCCGTTCTGGCCGGTATGGCAGCCGGTGCGGTAACAGCCATATTGAATGTCAAACTCAACATTCTGAACCTGCTGGCCTCCATTCTGACCATGATTGCGCTCTACTCCATTAACCTGCGCATCATGGGCCGGCCCAACCTTGCCTTGCTGACCGAGGAAACCGTACTCACGCCCTGGTACGACCTTGGCCTTTCATTCCATCAGGTGCCGGTTGTTCTATTCGTCATTGTTGTTCTGGTATCGCTGGTACTGCTTTGGCGATTCATGAAGTCTGAAACCGGGCTGGCCATGCGGGCAACCGGTGCAAACGCTCGAATGGCTCGCGCACAGGGGATCGCCACGGGTGGCATGATCATTCTTGGGGTTGCTTTGTCTAACGGCCTGGTTGGCCTTGCCGGCGCCCTGTTTGCGCAAAGTCAGGGAGCGGCAGACGTCACCATGGGTGTCGGCGTCATCGTTATTGGTCTGGCATCGCTGATTGGTGGTGAGGCGGTGATCACTCCCTCGTCCGTATTGCGCGCTCTGGTCGCCTGTGTGATCGGTGCCATCATCTACCGCCTGGCCATTGCCTTCGCATTGAATGCCGATGTGCTGGGACTGCAAGCACAAGACCTCAACCTGATTACTGCGGTTCTGGTTACCCTGGCTATCGTTTTGCCCGGCGTGCGCACCAACCTCACCAACCGATTTAGTCGCACTAAAGCCTGAGGAGGCACTATGATCAGCGCAACCGATCTGAGGCTTACCTTCGGCAAGGGAACCCCTCTGGAGAACCCCGCGTTACGAGGCATGAGCCTGACCGTCAACCAGGGAGAATTCGTCACCGTTATCGGCAGTAATGGAGCTGGCAAGTCCACCTTCCTGAACGCCCTGGCCGGCGAAGTGCTGGTAGACAGCGGTCAGATTATTGTTGATGGCATGGACGTAACCCGACTTTCTACACACAAGCGGGCCGGCCAAGTCGCCCGGGTTTTTCAGGACCCGCTGGCGGGTACCTGTGAAGGCCTTACCATTGAGGAAAACCTTGCCCTGGCGATCAAGCGCGGCCAATTCCGCGGGCTGACCAGCGCAGTAAAGAAACAGTATCTTGGCCGGTTTCGAGACAGCCTGTCATCCCTGAAGCTGGGCCTGGAAAACCGCCTTGGCGACAAAATGGGACTGCTTTCCGGGGGCCAGCGCCAGGCAGTCAGCCTGCTGATGGCCAGCCTCACACCGTCCAGCATCCTTCTGCTGGATGAGCACACGGCAGCACTGGACCCCAAAACAGCCGCCTTTGTGCTTGAACTGACCCAGAAAATCATCGAAGAGCGGAAGCTCACCGCACTGATGGTCACCCACAGCATGAAGCAAGCGCTGGAAGTGGGAAGTCGTACCGTGATGCTGCACCAGGGACAGGTGGTATTCGATATTGCAGGCAAAGACCGGGAAGGGCTGGAAGTGAAGGACTTGCTCGGATTGTTCGAGCAGCAGCGCGGACTGGAAGTGGATGACGACAGCCTGCTGCTGGGTTGATGTAGTTCGCTGCAGCATAAAAAAACGGGATCAGCTGATCCCGTTTTTTTATGCTGCAGCGAAGCTCAATTAATGGCCATAAATACGCATGGACGTGTTGGAGACTGCAAGATCATCCATAAAGACACTACCTATGGATTGCTGCCCGACAATAATTTCCCTGATACCAATATCCGCCTCAAAGGTTTGAAGATCTATAGCCAAAGCTTCGCCTGTCCCGGACAGACGCGCACCTTTGTAGATGTCCATTTCCACCTCTGCAAATAAGTCCAGCGGGCTTGGCCGCCTTGGATCGAGATCCGCTCCGGTGATCTGCAAACCGCGAATACCAACCGCAAGGAACGGCACATCAAAGTCCATTTGTTCAATAGCAAAAGCACCACGGAAATTCAGATTATCGTACTGAGTGTCTATTTCAATGGACGTCCGACCTACGACTCCTTCCGCAAAGAAGTTGTCGATCAGAGTTGTCTGGTTGCCGCTACCGTCACTCGACAACAACTCCCAGGCGCCGGTGGTAACACGAAAATCCACTGCTGCAAACGAAACGGGCAGAATATTAATTACGGCATCACCATCAGAATAGACATCAATATCAATGGCGATGTTGTCCAGTTTGTCACTGGCATTCCCTGCCAAACCACGAAAACCAAAGAAATCCGAGCGTTCTGCACCACCAACACTTATATCGCTGATACTCAACGAGCCTTCATCAGTATAGATAAAGCGCCCAATGTCGATCTTGGTTTCCAGCTCTATCGTCACGCCCGCCTGGCCGGTAATGTCTCCCATAGCCATTTCATCCAATGGCTGGAACGCCATCACCGCCGGAGAGGCTCCTCCAATACACAGCGCTAGCAAACTTAGTTTCAGGCCTTTCATTATTCTTTTCCTTTTATATTAGTTATCACTTCCTGTGGGCCACTGCAGTCTTTCGACACCACATTCATACTTTACCGACACGTAGCGAATGGATACGTGCATGGCTCACAAAACTTGCAGGTCCGTACTATTCACCGAGCTCCCGGAAAACCACAATATGTAGTGGTGAATTGTCGCCACCCCACAAGAGCACGAGCCGTGCGGCGTTTCAGACTTTCAAGGCCTTTTTCATTGATTTTCTTTGCTCACAGGCCCTGATTCATAGTCGCTCTCTTATTCACAAAACACTATATCCTGTTATACTCCTCCAAAATAAGCCCATATATAGGGTCAAAGTCCAGAAGACAGACTATAAGCAGAGGGTGGCAATGAACGCTAAGGCACAGGCAGTTATCACAACGATTCCCATGCAGGAAGCTTCGCTCGATATCTGGGCCAGCAAGTACCAGCTCAAGACCAAAACAGGCGAGCCTGTAGACAAGGACATCAACGCAACCTACGAACGAGTTGCCAAAGCCCTTGCCGAAGTTGAAAAGAAGAGTGTACGCGACAAGTACATGAAAGAATTTGTGTGGGCTTTGCAGAACGGAGCCATTCCCGCCGGTCGTATTACCTCCAACGCCGGTGCCGATGCCCACAAACCAGCCACCTCCACCATTAACTGTACGGTGTCTGGTATTGTTCACGACTCCATGAACGATATCCTGGAGAAGAACCACGAAGCCGGCCTCACCCTCAAGGCTGGTTGCGGTATCGGATACGAGTTCTCTACCCTGCGGCCGCGTGGTGCCTACGTCGCCGGTGCCGGCGCGACCACTTCAGGGCCTCTGTCCTTCATGGACATTTTTGACCGCATGTGTTTCACCGTGTCTTCTGCCGGTGGGCGTCGTGGTGCACAGATGGCCACCTTCGACGTTCACCACCCGGACGTCATCGAGTTTATCCAGGCCAAGCGTGAAGATGGCCGCCTGCGCCAGTTCAACCTGTCACTGCTGATCACTGAGGATTTCATCGAAGCCGTACGTAATGGTGACGACTGGCACCTGTCCTTCCCGATGACCCGCAAAGAGGCGGAAGAAGAAGGCCTCGACCTGACCGACGAGAGCCAGTTCCTGTATCGTGATTTTCCGGTTCAGGACGGTTACGTTGTTAATGAAGAAGGTAAGGTCGCCTGCCGCATCTATAAAACACTGAAAGCCCAGTTCATCTGGGACACCATCATGACCAGCACTTACGACTACGCCGAGCCAGGTTTTATCCTGATCGACAAGGTCAACCAGATGAACAACAACTGGTTCTGTGAAGACATCCGCGCGACCAACCCCTGCGGTGAGCAGCCTCTGCCTCCATACGGCAGCTGCCTGCTCGGCTCAGTGAACCTGACCAAGTTTGTGGACTACCCGTTCACCGACAAAGCCAGCTTCAACTATGAAAAGTACCGCAAGGTTGTGGGTACCTTTACCCGTATGCTGGATAACGTGGTGGAAATCAACGGCCTGCCGCTGGCCGAACAGCGCCATGAAATCACCTACAAGCGCCGCCATGGCATGGGCATACTGGGCCTGGGCTCCACTCTCGCTATGCTGCGCATGCCCTACGGTTCGGACGAATCGGTAAAATTCACCGAAGAAGTGGTTCGCGAGATGGCCGTAGAAGGCTGGCGCCAGTCCCTGGCCCTCGCTGAAGAGAAAGGCCCGGCGCCGATCATGGAAGACGAGTTTGAAGTCACGCCCAAGATGATCTCCAAGTGCCCGGACCTCGCCAGAGACGGCTATAAAGTCGGCGACATCCTGAAAGGCAAGCTACTGCACGCCAAGTACAGCCGCTATATGCAGCAAATTGGACATGTCGAGCCAGAACTGATCAAACAGTTGGCTGAGAAAGGTGGCCGATTCACTCACCATACCTCCATTGCGCCCACCGGCACCATCAGCCTGTCGCTGGCCAACAACGCCAGTAACGGTATTGAGCCCAGTTTCTCGCACCACTATGCGCGGAACATCATCCGTGAAGGTCGCAAAACCAAAGAAAAGGTAGACGTATTCTCCTTCGAACTGCTGGCTTACCGCCACCTCGTAAACGCCGGCGCCATGCCGTTCTCTGAAGAAGAAGACAAGAAGCTGCCGAGCTACTTCACCACCTCTGATGATGTATCACCGAAGCAGCACGTAGACATTCAGGCGGCTGCCCAGAAGTGGGTGGATTCGTCCATTTCGAAGACCGCGAACGTACCGCAGGACTTTGCCTATCAGGATTTCAAAGGCATCTACCTGTACGCTTACGACATGGGCCTTAAAGGGTGTACCACCTTCCGCTTTAACCCGGAGGCCTTCCAGGGCGTCCTGGTCAAAGAAAAGGATCTGGAGAACACGCTTTATGAATTCACCCTGGACGACGGCAGCAAGGTCACTTTGAAAGGTAATGAACAGGTTGAGTACGATGGCGAAATCCACACCGCCGCCAACCTGTTTGATGCACTCAAAGAAGGCACTTACGGCAAGTATTGATTCCGGAAACCGACAGACAGGACAACGAACATGACAGTTAAAATCAGCAACAAGATTGTCGGCTACCGAGTAAAGAAAGCCGACCCGGATGCCAACAAGGAGCATCAGGCTCCGGTACAGGCAGAAACCAAGCCGGTACAGATGAATGAGTACATTGAGCGGCCGGACTTTCTGCTGGGCACCACCTACAAGATCAAGCCACCGATTGCCGAGCACGCGATGTACATTACCATTAATGACATCCTGCTCAACGAAGATACTGATCACGAAAGCCGGCAGCCATACGAAGTGTTCATCAATTCCAAGTCGATGGAACACTTCCAGTGGGTTATCGCCCTCACCCGCGTAATCTCTGCGGTATTCCGCAAAGGCGGTGACGTGACCTTCCTGGTGGAGGAGCTGCGCAGCGTGTACGACCCCAACGGCGGCTACTTCAAGAAAGGCGGTGTATTCATGCCGTCACTGGTGGCCGAAATTGGCGCCGTGATCGAGAAGCATCTGAAGGCCATTGGCCTGCTGGAAAGCGACGAGATGAGCGAGACCACCAAGCGCATCCTCGCCGAGAAGCGTGCTGAGTTTGAAGCCACCCAGAGCGCCGCCACGAATGACGATACCAGCAGCGACTACCCACCCAACGCCACCATGTGTGGCAAGTGCAGCACCAAAGCAGTGATCGTCATGGACGGGTGTGCCACCTGCCTGTCATGCGGCGACAGCAAGTGCGGTTAAGTTGACTGACCGTTGAGTGATGAAAAGGCCCGGCTGCGGAAGTTGCCGGGCCTTTTCATTGCTGAACGTTATTTGTCCTGCACGTTATGAGCAGGACCCGCAACAGAAATCCTCGCCATGCGTGCCCTTCTTTGAGGCGTTGTCCTGATTTCCCTCTGCGGTCTCGGCTGCATCGACCACTTGTGCGTCGCCCGGCTCGGAGTCTGTTTCGTCTTTCTTGAAGATGGTCATGAATGACTGTGACATTGGAGAACCTCAACTATTTTCAGATTAAAAGACTATTTCAAATGAATGTTAATGCCCGGCACGCCTCCAATCAAGCATTAATATCCTTTCACCAGATCAATTCACGCCAATCGGGACACTGGATTTTCTTGCGGTTGTCGGTATGCTGCTGTTAATAGCTTACGCATCAGGCCTCAACCAGCTTTTCAACACAGGCGCACACGAACCGACATGACCGCAGCCAATTCTATTTCTATCCGCAAGTACCGGATTCAGGATCTGAGCCCGGTGGTCCGTCTATTTACCGATTCGGTTCACGAACTGACGGCCGCCGCATACGATGAAACCCAACGCTACGCATGGGCATCTCGCACGCCAAACCTGGACACCTGGCAGCAGCGGCTGGAGTCCATGGAAACTCTGGTAGCAGAAGAAGGCGCATCCCTTGCCGGGTTTATTTCGTATGAGCCGAACGGCACCATTGACCTGGTATTCACCGCCCCCCACTTTGCCCGCAAAGGTATCGCTTCTGCCCTGTACCTGGAAGCGGAGCAACAGCTGAAAGATCGGGGCGTTAAAGAACTCCACACCGAGTCCAGCGTGGTGGCACGCCCGTTTTTTGAAAGCCACGGATTTGAAGTGATGGAAGAACAACGGGTGACGGTTCGTGGTGCCCAGTTCCTTCGCTTTAACATGCGCAAATCGTTGGAGGCATAGCACGATGATGCGTTACGGCGTGTCCAGTTGCTCTCTGGGCTGGCTTATAGCGGGCTGGACCCCACGAGGTCTCTGCGCAATTGAGCTGGGTGAAAGTAAAGAACAGCTTCTTGCCCTGCTCCATACCCACTTCCCCGATCAAACCTTTGATCCCGCGGGGCCCGAAAGCGATGAACTGCTTGCCCGGATTACCCGGTTTATCGACGAACCCACCGGCACCCTGGACCACCCTCTTGCCCCAGAGGGAACCGCTTTTCAGAGGGACGTCTGGAAGCTATTACAGACCATTCCGCCAGGAAAGACGGTCAGTTATTCAGAGCTCGCGAACCGACTTGGCAGGCCCAAAGCAGTGCGCGCTGTAGCCAACGCTTGCGGGGCCAACAGACTGGCGGTAGTCATCCCTTGCCACCGTGTTATCCGGACCGATGGCGCCCTGGGCGGTTATCGTTGGGGCATAGAGCGTAAACAAACCCTGCTCAACCGCGAATCGACTCTGGCAACCAACGCTTCTTAGCCTTATCCAGTAGATGCCGGGCGTCGTTGTCCCAGGGGTGAAACTTCGGGCTGTAATATTTCAGATAGGATGGAATCAGTTTGCGAAACACCCCGGGTTTTCCCCACATATAGTTCAGTGCCCCCAGCCAGGACTTCAGGTTGCCTAACTGGCCGTCCGCTTTCATCAGCTGAACCACGTGAATGGTGGTAAACAGCGGGAATACCACGCTCACGACCATCATTTCCGTTACCCGGATGAACTCGCTGCCACCTACGCTTTTATAGACGTCGAACGCCACCGCCTTGTGCTCTGATTCTTCGATGGCATGCCAGGCCCATACCGGAGCAATCCGCGGGTCCATTTCATCCAGCGCATCGAATTTGAGCAGGAACTCCTCCGCCATCAGGGCGGTAAAGTGCTCAACGGCGACGGTGTGGGCCAATTGTCGCTCGGGGGTGAAACGTTTGCGCAAGCGATCCATGAACCATTGTACTTCACGCTCCAGACGCCCCAGCCCCACGCCCCGTTCTTCCAGAAAGCCGTTCATCAGTTTGTGCTCTTTGGAATGATGAGCTTCCTGGCCAATAAACGCGCGGATCGCTTTTTTCAGTTCCGGGTCGGTTATCTGGTCCTGGTAATAACGGACCGAATCAATAAAGAACTTCTCACCGGGCGGAAAGCTGGATGACAGCGCCGCCAGCAACAGGGTTTTGACCGGATCGTTGTCCCACCAGTATCTGGGCAAATCGTCCGGAAACTTGAAGTCCGGACTGCGCACGATGGGCATCTCTCCCGGTGGCGTCGCCGATCGATATTGAACGGATTTTGCCTTTTTGATCTGTGAAGCTGGGGTGTTCATTGGGTTTCTCCCGTGAGCCTGCAAGTTCTTGGTATCACCTACAGGCTACTCGCCCCGACAGCCCTCCGTCAGGTGTTTGTAGGCCAAAATTCATGCCATTGATGACAAAACAGCCTCACCGGCTTCCTCCGCCAGGCTGCGCACCCTTTCAAAATCTGCTTCCGTAAACACACCGTTTACCCCGGAAACAGCGGCTAGCTTCATGCCGTGTTTCAGGCCCAGCTTGTAGATCTCCCGCACCTTTTCCCACTCGATATTGCGACCCAATGTGAAATTCTCGAACCGGGCCTCGAGCGCCAGCACAATGGTTTCAGCCAGGCATGCGTAAGCAATGCCTTTGGGCAGCCCGATGTCTTTCATTTTCACCGGGCCGGGCAACTGAATCTCTCCGGATTCAATCACCAGAACATCCGGGCGTTTGGCTACGTCTTCCGCCGGGATGTCCAGCGGCCTGGCCACATCCGTAATCACGCAGCCGGGTTTGACCTTCATGATATCCAGTATGCGCTTGCCAGCACCGGAGGTTGCGGTCACCACCATGTCCATATGAGGCAAGTCCCTGACGGTCGTGGCCGCCACATGAACCCGGGCGCCCGGAGTTTCCAGCTCAATACTTTCTTTCAGGGCCAGTAATTTGGCGGCTTCCGGAGCTACCAGATAAATTTCGTCCACGGCCTTGGCCAACAAACGGGCACAGACAGAACCGATGGCGCCGGTAGCGCCTACGATCATCGCCTTACCGGCCATCTTCCCGTTATCACCGATACTGACCCGCCCTATCTCCCTGGCGGCATCGTGAGCGGCCCAGAGAGCGCCAGATGCACTGTAACTATTGCCCGTCGTTATCGGTAAGGGCGCCCTTTTCGCGACGGTAATGCCCGCATCACCGACAACTTTGGTGAAGGCCCCAAGCCCCATAATCTGGGCACCGAGCTTTTTGGCAAGTTTTGCCGCCGCCAGCAGCCGGCTGTAGGTAAACTCAGGATCGTGCGCCATGATTTCTTTTGGAGTACCGCCGACCGTGATCAACCAACCCTCCACTTCGTCACCGGTTGGTGACTTGATTCCGGAAACTTTTGAATAGACGAAAGGTGGCGTGTAGGCGATAGCCTTCTCGACCAGATTCATGACGCCAGGAGGCGAGACACTGGCAATCCAGTCCAATGGCGGGGTTTTGGTCAGGTATTGCTGAGACAGCGGATGAATCACAAAGGCAAAGCGGTTAATCCTGCGGTAGCCGTTCGGATAGAGAATGCGCGGCTCTATACCCAGACTTTCAATAACATCCAGAAAATCATCCGCGCCCAGTTGCTCTGGTGTTCGCGACAGCGCTGCGCTGATCATGGCTTCCATTACATTCACACCAACCGGGCGCCCTTCCAGCCAGGGGCTGTAGTCCACCACCATGGCAACTCTGCGGGAACGAAACCAGTCCAGAGCCGACTCGGTCACCCGCGAGGTAATCACCGTTTTTCCATCCAGCTCTTTCTCAGAGAAGATTTCGAGATCACCCATCGCGCCCACGATTACATGGCTGTCTTTGACCGATTCGTGCAGTGAGCCGCTGATCAGCTTTTCGCCCATTCGGTACAAAGGCGTTCTGTGCAGCGTTTCAATAATTTTCACGGCACCGGGGCTGAACATCACCGGTGCCGTAAGCCTGGTATAGGCTTCCAGTTGTGTCAGCGACGTCAGTAATCGCGGCACACCGAAATCCAGGTACGGATCGGCAAACAGCAAATTGTCCGTGTGCTCGGATAACGCCTTGGCAATGCGAAATCCGGCCTGCCCGTTGAGAAACAACACCCGGGCGTTATCGAAAAAGTGGCCCAGCTCAGTCTGCGTATGTCGCACAGCCCATTCCTGAAGAATGCCTCGAAGGCCGGCTCCTGTGGTAACGGGTTTGTCTGGTACGCAGGCTTCCAACCGGGAGGTATCCGGATGTTCAAGCTGTTCGCGCCCGACCTGATAGTGATCGTGAATCATGCTCAGACCAATGGCATCCGCCTGTTCCCTGACCGAATCGAGAATGGCTTCGGCCCGCTCCAGGTTGCCATCGGTTCCGACACGGACCACGCGAAAGGTCTGACCGAGAAATTCGGTTTCGAGCTCGTAGTCGTACTCAGACGAGCCCTGGCTGACACTGACAACGGTTTTCATGGCTGACTTCCCTTTTGTCTTGTTATGCATCAAGTCTAGAAGTTGCCGGAGGATCCTGCCTTAGCTCAGATCAAATAACGACACGGGAATTAACGACTAAACTGAGCTGAGCACTCGATGAAACGCCAACACCTGACCCAAGGAGGCTCCATGACCATTCAGGAAGAACTTAACGCCACCATTGCCGATCTCGTGCAACCGGGCAAAGGCATTCTGGCCGCAGACGAAAGCTCCCCTACCATTGCAAAACGCTTCAAAGCCGTTGGCGT
>DATGQY010000172.1:0-3468 GCA_035303925.1 Marinobacter sp.
CTCACAGAAGGATTGCCTGAATCGGCGATTATTGCGTTTGCCAAAGCCGCACCCTGACACCAAATTTGCGACGCCTGCGCCAGGCTCTGTGTGCCCCAGTGCACAATGTACAATAAGTAACATGTTATCGCTTTTTGTCATTTAGGGTCGCCTTTAGTCTTCCGGCTGTCGCCAACAAGGACTAAGGAAGACGTTGAAATGTTAGGAAAAATGACAGCCTGCATCCTGACGGGACTGCTGCTGAGTGGCTGCGGCGGGGGCAGTGAGGACTCCAGTACAGGTGCAGAACAAAACGCTCGGCCGGTCCTGGCCAGTTCCCCTGCGAAAGCTATCGCCAACCTTCCCTATGAATACCATCCGGCTCTGTCAGGTGGCGTAGAAGCCGAGAAGTATCAGTCCAATGACCTGCCCGAATGGGCAACGCTGGATGAAGCCACCGGGGCGATCATCGGCACCCCGGGCTCCGACGATGTCACCGCCTATCACCCTTTCCAACTGTCGGTGACCGTTGACGGACGTACCTTCCGTTTTGATCAGGCACTGTCTGTGCTGCCGACCGAGAGCTACCTGCCGAATAACGCAGTCGACTTTCACATCACGGATTACGACGGTAATCGCCGGCCCGTTCGGAATGATCTCACCGGCGGTAATCTGGCCGGCGAGGTGATGTTCGCTCAATCCCACACGGTTCTGCCCAACGGCAACTATCAGGCCGATTCCGGCGACGAAACCCGGAGCACCTACCGGCCACGGCTGGTCGCACTGCGTGAAGCTCTGCTGCTGTTTATACCGGATACCGACGACCAACCCGTATCCGTGGATGTGCAACTTGCTATCAACGGCGAACCGGTTGGCACCTATGCCATGGCTCATCCCAATGCCCTGCCCGCCTCAGACCACGAGGGTCGGCACCGCATCGAGTATTCCACCCGGGCCTGGAGCCTGCGCATGCCGTGGGAGCAGGTGCGCAACGGCCTGTCACTGACCTTCATCACCAACAAGAATGCCCCCGACGCGGCAACCGGCACGCTGGCCGCTGCGGCCATCGACATCGGCGAAGCCAGCCAGATTGTCTTCCAATCGATTCGGCTGGGCATGCTGACCCACTTCAATGACAGCGCCGGCCATTTTACCCTGCGCGATCCAGTCTTGGCGGCTACCGATTATTTTCAGACCCTGCCGGTCTCGAAGATGGTTATGGCCAGCTACGCCGACATGGAGCTGGATAAAGTCATCATCGGCAGTGGCAAGATCTATACCGAGGTGAGTGACACCAATGGCGGCGTGTACGATGGGGACATGCGGGGTGATGTTGCCAAGTCCCAGGTCAGCGTAGGAATCAACCAGGCGAACTACGGAATCACCAGCAGCAATATGCGCCAGTGGTACACCCACGTGTTCAAGCAGATAACCAACCACCACGCATGGGGTAATTATCAGAATGGCCGGATTCGTCACGGGCTCAGTGGCGGCAACGGTATTGGTACATTGGTTGACAGCCGCGGCAACGAGGCCAGTCACGAATGGGGACATGCCTATGGCCTGGGCCACTACCCGGGTGCCGGCCTGACCGAAGACGGCCGCTGGCAACGGCATCACGCCGACAGCGGCTGGGGCTTTATCGCCCATCGTAACCGGATGCGGGACAACCTCTCCCATAACAGCTGGTCTGAAACACCGGAGGCCCACGGCTCCCATTTTATGAGGCACATCCCCTACCGGAGAGACGCCATGTCTGGTGGCGGCGGTGGTAACCGGTTCTCCCAATACACCCATTACACCGGTTATTCCGCTCGTATTATCCAGAATGATCTGGCCAGATACCCCATTCCGGACGCCAGTTCTCCAACCGGGTATAAGAAATGGAATACGAGCACTGGCCAATATGAAACTCACCAATTCACCGGCGATACGCAAGTCTCGGCGCCAGCCCGCGTCGGCGTGCCTGTCGCAACCTTGTTAGGCGGCTATGATCCGGATGGAACCGTGGGGGTAATCTATCCGGTATTCCATGGCAACTATGGCAATGTCTTCGATCTGCCGGAACCCGTCGCAACCGGAGACGCCTGCTGGCTAACCGTCAGCAATGACCAAGGTGAGCAGAAGCAGATTTCCGTGGGTGCGTCACGCCACCACAGCAGCACCATCAATCAACTGCACATCAATCTGGACGCCGAATTCCGGCCGACGCTGGCCGCACTCACTTGCCGGCGCGATGGCAGCGAGACTGAACTCGCCCGAATGGAATTTGATGGCCAGATTCCCGAGCTTCCACCGGCCGCTATTGTGGGCCAGGAACACGGTTTTGAGCAGTTGGCTAAAAGAGAAATGGCCACCCTCAATGGAGTGCTCAAGGAACTGAGCAACGATCCCTTCCCGCTGCTTGATGCAAGTGCTCAGGTACTGCTCGCCAGCTACCGTCCGGAGGACCTCAAGAACCGACTGGACGCCGATGCACAGCAGGTGCTCCAAAAGCTGCAGCAACGCCAGCAACATCAGGAACTGGCAGGGGCGCTGATTACCTCGCTTGAAACGGCCAATGCCAGCCCGAAAGAGATACAGAATGCCCTGACCGATTTCCTGGTCCGGAAGGGACTGATTCGGGATGCCAACGATGTGGAGCTGGAAGGCACGGTACTCCGCAACGGCAATCAGCAGCTGGCGTGGGCTCCGGATGAGAACGGCTACCTGCCAGTCATCAGCAGCGCAGAAGAACACCCGGACGCCGGTCGATGGCTGATGTCGGCCCGAGGCAGTCTGCACCCGGTGGAGCAGCCGTGGAACTGCCTGGTTCCATCAGGTGGACGACTTGGCCTCGCGCTTTGTGATCCGGCTCAGGAAAACCAGCAATGGCGATACCGGGACGACACCAGCCTGCAGAATGCCGGTTCCGGCCAGTGCATCGATTACGCCTGGCACAACCAGACGGTACTGATGTATGGCTGTCACGGTAATAGCAACCAACGCTGGCAGGGCATCAGCAAAACCGACAGCCCGCTGCTTGCCGCATTACCCGGCTACATTATCCAGACGTTGTACGGCAACTGAGATCGCCAACAGGGCCTGCGCTGACAGGCCCTGTTCACCGGTTATTCGGTGGTATTGAACACATACGATGATACCGTGCCATCGCTGTTGAACCTGACCACCAGGTCAGTAGTTTCAGCATCACCAAAGGCAGACCAACGGTACTTGCCATACGTCCAGGTGCGCTTGCCATCTTCAACGCCAGTGCGCCAGGGCTCACCGAACATACTCTGGATCTCGGCCCGGGTGGTTTCACCGATCTGAATCTGGTCCACGTTGTGGGTGGCAAAGTCCTGGCCAACAGTGGCACAGCCGACGAACGCGGTCAGCAGCATGGCGAGGCCTGCCAGCCTGAGATTACGCAGCATAACCATATCGAACTCCTTTTAACGCATCGTGAAGAACGACCTTCATCATAGCGTCTCTGTATACCCCTGCGAT